>JBGSQB010000120.1:0-5510 GCA_041738285.1 Pseudomonadales bacterium
CAGCGCGCGGCCCGTTCACCTGCTCGGCAGCGGCGCGATCATGACCGAGGTGCTTGCTGCGGCGGATGCGCTCAGTGCCTTGAACCACCCGGTGACGGTCTGGAGCGTCACCAGCTACAGCGAACTGGCGCGAGATGCGCAGGATGCCGATCGGGCGCGCCTGCTCGGCCACCCGACCCAAAGCTATCTCGAGCGCCTGATGCAGCACGAGCAGGGGGTGTTCGTGGCCGCGAGCGACTACATGCGCATGCTGCCACTGTCGATCGCGCCGTGGCTGCCCGGCCCGCTCACGGTGCTCGGCACCGACGGCTTTGGCCTGTCGGAGTCCCGCGCCATGCTACGCGACTACTTCGAAGTGTCCGCCGATTGGATCGTCTATGCGACCCTGGCAGCGCTCGCCGACGATGCCGGGTGCGCCCGTACCGAGGCTGAACGATATGCGAGTGCAAGGGGGCTCAATCTGAATGCGCCGAATCCGCGCAATGGCAAATAGGGGACAGGGAAATAGGGGACAGTTGACCTATTTCGTCAAACCGCGTGGCAAAGGCCAATCAACCAGATCGAAATAGGTCAACTGTCCCCTATTTCCCCCAAAGAACCGGGGGCCTGTCAGTCGCCCGACACGCCCCCGCTAGCGTCGCATTGGAGGAGGAGGTAGCCGACGCTAGTGGGCAAATGTTGCCGAGCCGTGGACACCCCGGATATACGGACTTGTGCCTAAGTGGCACCGTGCGCCGCTCGAGTCGCAGACAAGATGAGGTTCGCGATATGAAGTCCGATCCACCCATCAAATCAGTGATGACGCCATTTCCGTATTCGGTCGAGCGGTCGGCGGCGCTGCTCGACGCCCGTCGCATGATGCTGGAACATCACGTTCATCACCTGCCGGTCACCGTCGATCATGAGCTGAAGGGCATCGTCAGCGACCGCGACATCAAACTCCTGTTAGGCCCCGAACTGGACTACCCGGACCCGCGCAAACTCACCGTCGAGGATGCGTTCGTCGCGCATGCCTACACCGTCGACATCAACACGCCGCTGTCGAACGTGTTGCTCGAGATGTCCGCGCGCCACATCGGCGCGGCGCTGGTCACCGGCCATGGCCGCCTCGCCGGTATCTTTACGGCGACCGACGCATGTCGACAGTTCGGCCTCTGGCTGCGCGAGAAGTATCCGCCACCCGGACCGGGGACCGACGCCGCCTAGAAATACCAACGGTAGTCGACGTCGGGAACCTCCTGGTGATAGCTGCGCCATTCGTCGCGCTTCACCGCCACCAACATGTCAACGAAGGCGCGTGAGAAGTACGTCTGCATGACGGGACTGCGCTCGAAGTTGTCGATGGCCCCCTCCCAGCTCGAAGGTCGCGCCGCCATTTTGTTCGCGCTCGCCGGGCCATCCGCGTAGGCATCGCCGCCAGTCGCGGGGGGCGGTTCGATGCGGTTGGTCAATCCATGATGAACCCCGGCGAGAATTGCCGCGATGAGCAGGTAGGGATTTGCATCCGCGGACGCCAGGCGGTGTTCGAACCGCGTGCCTGCACCGCGTGCGGTGGGAATGCGGATTGCTACCGAGCGATTGTTCAGGCCCCAGTTTTTTCGAGTCGGCGCGTAGGAGTAATTCTGGAACCGGCGGTAGGAATTCCCATGCGGCGCGCAGATCATCAGGCAATCGTCGTGAATTGCGAGCAAGCCGCCGATGGCGTGGCGCAACGCATCGTTCGGTGTCGGTTCACCTTCGAACAGGCTCGTTCCATTTTTGTGAACGAGGCTGACATGCACGTGCATGCCGTTGCCGGAGAGATCATCACGCGGCTTCGCCATGAAGGTGGCTGCAAGTCCGAACTGCGGTGCGAGCGTTCGCACGATCCGTTTCAGCAGCATCGCGTCGAGACAGGCGCGACGTGCATCGGTGCGATACTCGGTGTTGATCTCGAGTTGCCCCGGACCGTACTCGGACGAGATCGACTCGACCGGTACATCCATCGCGTCGGCGGCTTTGCGCACCGCATCGAGAAACGGCGCGAAGTCGTCGAGCTCGGCAAGGCCATAGACCTGGTTCTGATGATGCGTCTGATGAGAGCGCAGGCCACGCGCAAGCGTCAGCTGCGCATCATCGCCGGGCGGGCATGCGAACACGAAGAACTCCATCTCGATGGCAACGTTGGCCCGCAGGCCAAGTGCTGAGAGGCGCGCGACGACGCCCGAAAGCACGGCATACGGATCCGCAAAGGCCGCACCGCCGTCATTGTCCTGCATGGTGATCTGACACAACGCGATACGCTCGTCCCATGGGGCACAGACGAGGCTGTCCGCGAGCGGCACGCAGCGATAGTCGGCATCGCCCGTGCTGAGACCGAGGCCCGTTCCCTGGACGGTGTTGCCGAGAATGTCCGAGCCAAACACAGACATGGGCATGTAGACCCCGCTGTCACAAGCGGACGGCAGTTTCTCAGCGACGATACGCTTGCCTCGGGGTGTGCCACCCACGTCGATGACGTACAGATCGACGTAGGCGACGCTCGGGTGCGCCGCAAGAAACCGGCGCGCGGCGTCCGAGTCGAGGGTGTTGGGAGTGTCGAGTGTGTCGGGCATGACGGCTCCAAGGCTGTGCGCGCATGTTAGCGGGGCGCGCGGTGGGAGACGATACGCTTGAGCCCGATCTGCCCGGCGTGCGATTGTTCGCCGCGTCTTGCAACGCCCAGAGGGTGAGCGATGAGAACAGTCGGTGCGATGCTGTCCGTGGTCCTGCTGTGCGGCGCCTGCGCGCCACCCGAAGCGGTCGATCTGCTGCTGCTCGGCGCCAAGGTCTACACCGCCGATGTATCCGCCCCCTGGGCCGAAGCGGTGGCCGTGCGTGACGGCCGCATCGTTGCCGTCGGCGCACGCGCCGAACTGGAATCGAAATTCAGCGCGACGAGCACCCTGGACCTCCACGGCATGATGGTGCTGCCGGGCTTTCACGATGCGCACGTCCATCCCCTCTACGGTGGCGTGGAACTCGGCCAATGCGACTTGAATGATCTAGGCTCGGTCGATGCGCTGCTGGCGAAGATCGGCGCCTGTCATGAGGCCCTGTCGGACGGTGCGTGGCTGGTGGGCGGCGGATGGGATTTGTCACTGTTCGCCGATGCCCATCCGAGGAAGGAACTGCTCGACGCGATTGCCGGTGAGCGTCCCATTGCGCTCGGCGGCGCCGATGGCCATTCGTCCTGGGTCAATTCCCGTGCGCTTGCGCTGGCTGGAATCGATGCCAGCACCGCGAATCCGACCAAGGGCGTGATCGAGCGCGACCCCGCAAGCGGCGAACCGACTGGCACGCTGCGCGAGTCAGCCCAGGAACTCGTGCGTGCGGTGATGCCGCCTTTGTCCACGGCGGAGCGCGAAGCCGGACTGGCACGCGGCTTGAGTATGGCCAATGGCTTTGGCATCACCTCGTTCATCGAGGCATCTGCAGATGCAGACACGATTGCCGCCTATCGCGCCCTCGCCCAGCAAGGAAAGCTGACGGCCCGAGTCGTTGCGTCGGTTGCATCCGATGCCGACAACCGCGACGCGCTCGTGAGTCCCAACGACCGTGGCAAAGGCGGCGCGCTGCGACTCGATGCGGTCAAGATATTCGTCGATGGTGTGCTCGAAGGGGAAACCGCGGCGCTGCTCGCGCCCTACGCCCGTGGCGGCAGCGGCGAGCTCATTCCCACCGCGGATGAACTGAACGCCGCGGTCATCGATCTCGACGGCCGCAACGTCCAGGTGCACATGCACGCGATCGGCGACCGCGCCGTGCGCACGGCACTCGATGCGATCGAGGCCGCCCGCAAGGCCAATGGCGTGCGCGACAATCGGCACCACATCGTGCACCTGCAATTGATCGATCCGGCCGACTACCCGCGTTTTGCGCAACTCGACGTGACGGCGAATTTCCAGGCGCTATGGGCATTCCCGGATCGATACATCACCGATGTGAATTTGCCGGCAGTCGGCCAGCAACGTGTCGATCTCATGTACCCGATCGGCGCGCTGCATCGTGCCGGCGCGCGCATCGTCGGTGGCAGTGACTGGTCGGTGTCGTCGATGAACCCGCTGCTTGCAATCGAAGTCGGGGTCACGCGCAGTGACCCAAACAGCGAGATCACCGGCGTGCTTGGCGTCGATCAGAACGTCAGCCTCGATGTGATGCTCGCGGCATACACGCGCGAGGCGGCGTGGCTCATGCATCAGGAGCACGAAGTCGGCACCATCGCGCCGGGCAAACTGGCTGACCTCGTGGTACTCGACCGCAATCTGTTCGAGATCCCGCCAAGTGAGATCAGCGATGCCCAGGTGGTGATGACGCTGCTTGGCGGCGAGACGGTATTCGCGCGGTGATGGGCACTTCTGTGGGAGCGCGCTTGCGCGCGAACATTCGCGGCGGAGCGCCGCTGCGCCAAGCCCGCTCTCACGAACGTGTCCTAGTCGAGGAGGTCGGCTACAGCCCGGTGGGCGGCATCCACGGCGGCATCGACATAGGCACGTCCCTGGGTGTCCAAGGCGGCCATGGCGATGTTTCCGAAGGGCACTCGGGCCGCGATCCAGGGCGCTGCGTCGGCCGACCAGGTGTCGAACAGCTCGTTGAATTCGCGGGCGTAGCCGTGTGGCCATCGATTGATGGTCAGGGCCAGGATATCGCGCCGCGCATCGAGGCCGTAAGGACCGAGCACGTTTGTTAACTGCGTGCGCACGTCGCGCTCCATGTCGGTAAACGATGTTTCGAGCAGCGTCGCCCGCCCCGCCTTGAACTGATCCTTGGGGTGACTGCCGTCGCCGGGTACGGGGGCGGTAGCCATGTGCACCACGATCGGCTCGTCAGGCGACTGGGGGCAACGGTAATTGCCGAGCGACACCGGGAAGTCGAGCGCAATGTCGGCGTACGGTCCGGTCGGGCAGTACAAACGATCCGCGCCGGCCGCGACGAACGAGCGCCAGTTGCGCAGTACCGCGTTGGTGTAAACGAGCGGCGTGCGCACCGCTTCTGCCATGGCGTCACGCTGCGTCTGCGGCAACTCCGGGAGGATGTGCGGAATCATGCGCGGGTAGCAGGCGAGGATGCAGCGCTTGGCGCGGACCCGCGACAGATTGCCCGCGTTTGCATAGACGATGTCCACATGAGCGCTGCCGGGAATCACTCTGACCGCGGTGCTCGCCAGCCGGATGCGGACACGGTGATCCGGGCGATCGAGGGCGCCGTAGTCGAACGCCGCGGTGACGATGTCGTCCATCGACGCGCCGGGTGCCGCGCTCGGAATCAAACGGCGCACCAGCAGCCGGGCAATGGCCGCGTTGCCGTCGGGGAAGTGAAAGATGTACGGCTCGTCGTCCGGATACATGCCATCGACGGCGGCCTCGTCGAGCCCGGTGAATCCGATGCCGCCGAGGCGATAACCTTCCAGCGCCGACAGGGCATCGAAGTTCAGCCCCCAGAAGGTATTGGGCTGCCGATGCACGAGTGCGGCTACCTCATCACCGGCGCCG
>JBGSQB010000161.1:0-5139 GCA_041738285.1 Pseudomonadales bacterium
CTGCAGATGTACGGGCCCAACCCCGCGAGCTTTGGTCATGCGGGTGCGGGTGGCAGCGTCGGCTTCGGCGATCCCGACTCGCGGCTCGGTGTAGGCTATGCGATGAACCAGATGCAACCCGGCATCGAGACCGATACACGCGGCGGCCGCCTGCTGCGCGCCCTCTACGAATCCATTGGCTAATACTGGAGTAACCCGATGACGATCAAACGCTTGCACGTCGGCCCGAGGCTGTCTCAGGTCGCCATTCACGGCAACACTGTCTACACCGCCGGTATCGTCGCCAACGATCCGAGCCAGGATGCGGCTGGGCAAACCCGTCAGATCCTCGCCACCATCGACGGCTATCTGGCCGAGGCGGGCACCGACAAGACACAGATCGTCAACTGCACGATCTGGCTCGCCGACATCAAGGATTTTGCAGCCATGAACGGCGTCTGGGACGGCTGGGTGCCCAAGGGCAACGCTCCGCCGCGCGCCTGCGTCGAGTCGAAGCTCGCGGCGCCGCAGTACAAGGTGGAGATCCGGGTGATCGCAGCAAAGCCGTGATCGCGTTCGATCAGTTCGGTGATCGATAGGTCCAGATCGGTGTCGAGATGACGCCGTAGATGCAGATGGCGATCGACACGATGAAGCCCGGCACCAGACCGTTGAGAATGCCGAATGCAGCGACGACCCCGCCGAGCATCATGGCGCCGATGGGTTGGGCGCCGATGAAGCCGACGTTATACACGGACAGGATTCTGCCGCGGTATTGCTCCCCGGCGGACTCCTGGATCATCGCGCGCGACAAGGTCGTCGTGCAGCCCATGTTGAGCCCCCACACGAACATCGTGGCGATCATCGCTGCCAGCGGCGGTTCTAACCAGAGCACGAGGTAGATGAGTGCGCGGGTGACCTGCATGATCAGAAACAGGCGACCAGGTTGTCGCATCGGCATGAAGCGCAACATGACGAAGTTCATCAGCGCCCCACCACCGAAGAACACGACCAGCACCCAGGCGAGCAGAGCGGCGTCACCGCCGTAGACCTTGGTCACGAGAAATGGCACGACCAGCGAGTAGGCGCCGGCGTTGAACAGCATCGAGGTGAAGTTCAGCAGCAGCACGCCGCGCAGCAGCGCATCGTGGCCGATGACCTCTAGCCCTTCGTAGACACTGCGCCAGGTCGTCTTCTGCGGCGTCGCTGCGGGCAACTGTGGCGCGAGCGCACGCACCGCGAATGCACCGAACACCAGCGCTGTAGATTGGGCGATGAGCACGGTCGCAAGTCCGATGCGTTCGATCTGGCCAGCGAGCACGAATCCTATAACTTGCACGACGAAACCCGCGGCGGTCGAAGCGGTCACCGCTTCCTGCACGCGGCCGCTCGCCGCCCGATTGAGAATGGCGGCGTCGGCCGGACTCGAATAAGAGCTGGCGACGCTCATCAGCAATGCCCAAGCGGTCACGGTCCAGTAGTTGAGCGCACCGGCGCCATCGACCAGCACGAGCAGCAGCGGAACGCCCGCGGCGATCGCGTAGACGCGCATGAGCAATCCGCGTGGGTCGACGCGATCTGCGGTCGCGCCCCCCCACAACATGAGCAACAGCCCCGGTATGCCGACGATCGCCTGGGACAATCCAACGCGCTCCGCCGATGTATCGAGGACGCCGATCAGCAGCCACGCGATGAGCAGCTGCTGCATGCTGAAGGTGAAACGCGCAAACGATGTCGCGCCGAGGTAGGCGCGAAATGTCGGCTCGCGCCAGATGCTGGTGATCAGGACAGGTGCGGTGTTCACCGCGCCACAGTGCACGGTGCGTTCTTGGTGCGCAACCGCACCTGCACGGTGCTGCTTACAATGTGCAAGACCTTTCCGTACTAATGTGCCTGATCAAAATGGTCTGCCGTGGTAACTTCGCTCGCTGATTCGCGCAACCGCGCCGCATCGACACCATACGAAAAACGACACAAGGATCAGGGGCAGTCATGGGTGCATCGAAGTTTGTCGTCTTGATACTCGCCTTCGCAGGGTTTGCCAGTACCTTCAGCCCGATCCCCGCTGCCGCCGCGCCACCGGATTCGCCTTGGGTTGGATCGGGCGTGGCAACCTCGGGTCCGACGTTGGTGACCAACGTGACTGCTGACGGGGCCGTCAGTGCCGCGACACTCGAGTACACCAACGCAACCGGTGGCTTTGCATGCTGCGGCAATGCCACTTGGGTGTTCTCGACGACTGCGTCGAGCACGCGCACCGTCGATCTCACCTACAACTACACGGGGTTTCACGCGTGGTTCCAGGTTCGCGTGAGCCTGGAAGCGTTCGCGGTGGTAGACGGTGTCGAGACGGTGGTCAGCCTGGCGAACGCGGGTCCCGCGAACTGCTGCTTCGGGCCGCCTTCGGGCGGATTCGCCTACAGCGGCCAGGTCACACTGTCGGTTGGCGCGGGCGAGCCATACGGCTTCCGATTGGCCGGCAGCAATGGGGATTCCAATCCCAGTCTCGTTGGCACGCTCACCGTGGATTCGGCTACCCCAACCGAGAATGTGGGTTCGGTCGTGCTGATCCAGGCCAAGCCCGACGGTACCGTTGTGGCGCGTGTCACCGGTCAAGCCGGTGCATCCATTCCGACCCTCGAACTGTTGGGCTCGAATTCGTGCAGCGCAGGTGTGTTGGGTGCCGATGCTGCGCCCTTCGGTGCACTCGATGTGCCGGGTGGCACATTCGATGGCAACGGCGAGGCCTTCGTTGTTGGGGACGCTGCCTCAACGACACGCGCCTTCGCAGCGGCGCGCCTGCTCGGCGACACGGTGGTGGGTCAGACTTCGGCCTGCGTGGTCGCCAGTGAGGATAACGACTCGTGGGAACGCGCGGCGGAGATCGCGCTCACCTTCAATGGGCCGACGGTGCCCAGCACCGGCAGCGCGCAGGACTTCATCGACGTCAATGGCAAGGCGCGCTGGTACAAGTTCGCGATTCAGCCCGGTGCCAAGGCGACGGTCAATCTGTCGAACCTGCCGGCCGACTATGACCTGGCCGTCTTCACCGACATCGATCAGGCGTTCGAGGATCTGCAAGGAGACAACGACGTCGACGGTCTGAACCTGCTCGGCGCGGAATTCGCGCCCCAGGCCTTCAGCCCGCAGGCATTCAGCCCGGATGCGTTCAGCCCGCAGGCATTCAGTCCGCAGGCATTCAGTCCGCAGGCGTTCAGCCCGCAGGCGTTCAGTCCGCAGGCGTTCAGCCCGCAGGCGTTCAGTCCGCAGGCGTTCAGCCCCCAGGCGTTCAGCCCATCGGCGGTCGCGCCGCAGGCGTTCAGCCCGCAGGCGTTCAGCCCGCAAGCATTCAGTCCGCAGGCGTTCAGCCCGCAGGCATTCAGTCCCCAGGCGTTCAGTTCTGAGGACTTCGCCAGCGCCCAGACGCGCAGCCTGATCGCCATGTCGGCCCAGGCGGGCACCGGCGCGGAAACCGTGCTCGCCGATACGTGGAACAACACGGGTGAGTTCTATGTGCGTGTGTCGGGTAAGAACGGCGCCGCCAGTCTTGCAAGCCCCTTCACCCTGGGCGTGACCCTCGACGGCAACGTGTGCAACGGCGTCGTCGATCAGCCGCCGGCGGCGGTGCCGGTGAGCCCAGGCATCTACGATTCGATCATCCTCTGGGATACCCGGCAACTCGGACTTGCCGGTTATTCGGCGGCGGAAGTGGCGCTGCTGCGCACGAAACTGGTGGCGCTTGCCGGTCGCGCTGACGTCGCTGGCGTGATTGTCGATCTGGCCGATATGCCGGATGTTCGGAACCTGCACGATCAGGCAGACGCCAAGAGCTCCTGCCCCTACGCCGCGAACCTGACCGCGACGGCCATCAAGCGCGTGATTGATGCGTACCGGCAGTCGAACCCGGACCTCGCCTACGTCGTGTTGGTGGGCGATGACGGTCAGATTCCGTTCTTCCGTTACCCCGATCAGGCGATGCTCGGCCCTGAGCAGAATTACGACCCGCCGATGCGTGATGGCACGCAGTCGCAGGCGTCGCTGCGGATGAACTACGTGCTCGGCCAGGATGAGTATGGCGCGGGCGTGGTCGCCGGCATCGGCGATGGCCGCTTCCCGATCCCGAGCCTCGCGGTCGGCCGACTGGTGGAAACGCCGGCCGAGATGATCACCATGATCAATGCCTATCTGGCGACGCCCACAGGCGTCGTCACAACGCCGATGTCGTCGCTCGTGACCGGCTACGACTTCATGGAGGACACCGCGGAAGCGATCAAGACGCAGTTCCAGGCCGGCATCAATACTGCGCCCCGTACCCTGATCACACCCGCCAGCATTGCGCCGGCTGACCTGCGGTCCTGGACGGCGACGCAACTGCGCACCGAACTGAACCTCGGTCCCGACCTCATCTTCCTTGCTGGCCACTTCAGCGCCCAGAGCGCGCTGGCGGCGGATTTCAACACCACGGCGCTCGCCAGTGAGTTGGATGCATCCCCCGTCAACCTGACCAATACGCTGGTGTTCAGCAATGGCTGTCATTCGGGCTACAACGTGGTCGATGGCGATGCCATCGATGACCCCCGCATCAAGTTCGACTGGCCCCAGGCGTTTGCGCGCAAGGGCGCGAGCCTCGTTGCGGGCACCGGCTATCAGTACGGCGACACCGACTTCATCGAATACAGCGAGCGGCTCTACCTCGAGTTCGCCAAATCGCTGCGCCGCGATACCGGGGAACCCATCGCCATCGGACAAGCGTTGGTGTGGGCCAAGCAGCGGTACCTGGCTGACACGCCGAGTCTGCGCGGCCTGCATCGCAAGTCGGTGCTGATCAGCACGTTGTTCGGTCTGCCGATGCTGCGCGTCGCTTTGCCCGGACGGATCGAGCATGCGACGGATGGCTTCTTGGTCGAGACCGAGCCAGTGACGTCAGGTCCTGGACGAGAACAACCGGCGGGTGGCCTCGGGCTCGAGTTCGCGGACTTGAACTTCTCCGGCACCTTGCATGAAATGGCTGTCCAACTGACTCAAGGATTCGACAAGAACGATCCGATCATCACGGCGATCTACCTGTCGGGTCCCGATGGCGTGGTCACCCATCCGGGCGAGCCGGTCCTGCCGCTGGAGTCGCGCGACGTGTCGGTGCCCGGCCTGTCGTTGCGGGGC
>JBGSQB010000194.1:0-7234 GCA_041738285.1 Pseudomonadales bacterium
GCGGGGGCCGCCTCGACGCCGTCGGCGATCGCCATGGATTCCGGTCCGATCAGCCGCCAGAAGTCGAAGCCGGCGGCGCGCGCATTTTGCGACACCGCCAGTAGACGGGCAGGCACCAGGGGTTCCGTAACGACCCGAAACCAGGTACCCCGGGCATCGGTCGTCGTCGCGACCTCTGTGTTGACAGACAGACGCCGCGCCACCTCCACTGACCAGCGTTCGGCGTTGCCGAGCTCGGCAAAGCTGCCAAATACCAGACGGTTGTCGGCGTCCGCGCTCACATCCGCACCGAGCACGATGAGCGTGAGGAAGGTCAGACGACGAGGCAATCGCAAGGGCCGCCTCACTGCACCCGTTTCAGACTGTTGGTCGAGAAGTCCCGCTCATCGATGAGGCCGACACCAAAGGCGTAGTCGCCCCACACGAGTTCCGTCGACTTGCGCGTCTGCAGGTTTTCCATGTGCATCCGGGCCGGTTTCCAGAACCGGCCCGCATATTGCCGGTAGCCTTCGAGGTGCAGCGTCTTCAGGTGGCTGTCTTTGCGATCGTAGTAGTGCACCTGCTTGATCCGCAGTTCGGCCTTGTCGAGCCAGACGATCTGCCTCGTATAGCCGGAATAGACGTCGATCGGAAAGCGCTCGACGACGTAACAGGCTTCGCCATCGAGGGTTTCTTCGCGCAGAAACCGATAGCGGTACTTTTCCACTTCCTGGGAGGCGAGATCTTCGAAGGCGAACTCGCTGCCGAGGAACGGACCGGACTTGTTGCGGGAGGCAATTCGTTTGACTCGTTTCATGGCGGGGAGGTACAGCCACTGATCGTCCGGCTCGATCTTGTGGCCGAACGAAAGGAGCGCGGTGCCTTTGATCACTTTGGGTGTCTCGAACACGATCAGCAGCTTGTCGCCATCCTCCGGCACTTCCAGCTGCGACAGGTGCAGTTCGCGGCTGCTCTCCTCGCCCAGGGCATTGCGCAGAATCATGGTCAGCGCCACCTGATAGTCACCGTAGCCATCGTTTCTGGCATCGCGCTCGCTGAATATCTGCTCGCCCCGCTCCTGCGGGGTCAGCGCGACCGCCCCAGAGGCGCCGCAAAGCGCTGCGATGAAGACGAAGAGCCTGGGGATCACGACGCGGGACAAACCCAGTGTCATTGGAGCATGGGATATTAAGCGTTTCCTTCTAATTCGCATAGTTATCGACCTTTCCTCACGAAGTCCTGAACATCACCTGCCGCTTTCATCCCGGCCCGATGCCTGTATATAATCCCAGGCCACTGTATATCCACACAGGATCACGCGATGCAGGCTCTGACCCCCCGCCAGAACCAGGTGCTCGAACTGATTCGCAAGCACATTCAGGACACGGGCTATCCACCGACCCGGGCCGATATCGCTCAGGTGCTGGGATTCAAGTCGCCGAACGCCGCCGAGGAACACCTCAAGGCACTGGCGAAAAAGGGCGCGATTGAAATGGTGCCGGGCACATCCCGCGGCATCCGCCTGCCGGAACCGAGCGGTCTGCCGATCGTCGGCCGCGTTGCCGCCGGCAGCCCGATCCTCGCCCAGGAACACATCGAAGACGTGTGCAGCGTGCCGCCGGACTTCTTCCGACCGCTGGCCCACTATCTGCTGCGGGTGCAGGGCGACAGCATGCGTGACGCCGGCATTCTCGATGGCGATCTGCTGGCGGTTCACAAGACCAGCGAGGCCCGGGATGGCCAGATCATTGTCGCCCGCATCGAAGATGAGGTCACGGTCAAGCGCCTGGAGCGCGGGCGTTCGAAGTCGCGCTTGCGACTGCTGCCGGAGAACGATGAATTCGAGCCGATCGAAGTCGACCTGACCCACCAGTCCTTCGCCATCGAAGGGCTGAGCGTCGGCGTGTTGCGTCGCTACTGACACCGCCCGTTAATCGTCCTCGGGCGCGCCTTGCTCGGAATTGGCCTTGGCCTTCGGCCGTGCCTGCTTGGTCGCCCGTTTCTTGACCGCTCGCTTGGCCCCGGCGGCGCCTCGGCTCGCGGGCTTTTTCGGCACTTCTTCCCGATCTGCCACCCACTTTCCGTCTATGTACAGCGCGCGCCACCCGGTCGCTTTGCCGTCCACTTCGCTCGCCACCAACTGTGTGCGGGTCTTGCGCGAGAACTTGAGCATGGCCGGGTTGCCGTCGGGGTCGGTCTCGGGGGCTTCGAGCAGATAGTGGAATTTCGGATCGAGCTCGGCCCGGTGGGGTTTGAGTTCCGCAACCGTCGGCGGCCGTGTCTCCCGATGCTTCGGAAACTGGCTCGCCGCGAGGAATAGACCGGACGCGCCGTCGCGCAGCACGTAATAGTCGTCCACCTTCTGACACCGCAGCTCCGGCATGGGAATCGGATCGGCCTTGGGCGGCGCTGGCTCGCCGTTGCGCAGCAGTTTGCGCGTGTTCTTGCAGTTGGTGCTGGTGCAACCAAAGTACTTACCGAAACGACCTGACTTGAGCTGCATCTGTGCGCCGCACTTGTCGCATTCGAGCGAAGGGCCTTCGTACCCCTTGAGGCGAAACTCGCCCGCCTCCACCGCGACCCCCGGACAGTCCGGGCTGTTGCCACAGACATGCAGCTTGCGCGTCGCATCGATCAGATAACTCGACATCGGAGTACCGCACACCTCGCACCTGCGCTTGCTGCGCAGCAGCCGCGACTCCCCTTCGGCGTCCTCGTCGACGTCCACGATCTCATCGCCGGGAATCAGGTTCTGCGTCTGCGTGCAGCGCTCCTTCGGTGGCAACGCATAGCCGGAACATCCGAGAAACACACCCGTGCTGCCGGTCCGGATCTGCATATGTCGACCACACGACGGGCAGGCGATGTCCGTATCGGTCGGCACGTTCGCCCGCATGCCGCCATTGTCTGAGGTTGCCTTCGTGAGTTTGCCGCTGAAGTCACCGTAAAAGTCATTGAGCACGGCGCGCCAGTCGAGCGCGCCATCGGCGATCCGATCGAGCTCCAGCTCCATCTCGGCCGTGAATCCGTAGTCGAGCAGGTTGGAAAAACTCTCCACCAGCCGATCCGTCACCAGCTCGCCAATCCGCTCGGCGTAGAAGCGCCGGTTGCGCAGCGTCACGTAACCGCGCTCCTGAATGGTCGAGATGATGGCCGCGTAGGTCGATGGTCGTCCGATGCCCCGCTTTTCCAGTTCACGTACGAGGCTCGCCTCGCCAAACCGCGGCGGCGGCTTAGTGAAGTGCTGAATCGGTATCACCGACTGGAGTTCCAGCACCTCCCCCGCAGTGAAGTCCGGCAACTCGACTTCATCTTCTTTACGCCCGGCGGGGGGCAACACTTTGGTGTAGCCGTCAAAGCGAAGAATACGGCCGCGAATACGCAGTTCGATGTCACCGGCATCCGCCGTGACGACCGTGCTCGTGTATTGTGCGGGCGGCATCTGGCAGGCGACGAACTGGCGCCAGATGAGGTCGTACAGACGCACGGCATCCGGCTCCATGGCGTCGAGTGCCGCTGGTCGAGTAGACACGTTGGACGGCCGGATCGCTTCGTGTGCTTCCTGAGCATCCGCTTTGTTCGCATAGACAGCCGGTGCGTCGGGCACGTAGTCCGCGCCGTAGGTCTTGCCGATGAACTCGCGCGCACTGGCGACGGCTTCGGTCGACAGACTGGTTGAATCGGTGCGCATGTAGGTGATGTAGCCGGCCTCGTACAGCCGCTGCGCCATCGTCATCGTCTTCTTGACGCTGAAGCCCAGGCGCGTGCTGGCCGCTTGCTGCAGCGTCGAGGTAATGAATGGGGCGTTGGGGCGCGTGCTTGTCGGCTTGTCTTCACGACTGCGCACGACCACTTTGGATGCCGACAGGCGAGCGACCGCGTCCCGCGCATCGGTGCCGTTGCCCGGGCGGAACGCGACGCCCTTGTCCCGGATGACCTGAAAGCGGAACACGTCTTCTTCGTTGACGCGCCTCAGCGCGTCCTTCGCGCCGCCGCGAGTCAGGTCGGCAAATGCTTCCCAGTACTCCTCGGGGATGAACGCACGGATCTCCCGCTCACGCTCGACTATCAGTCGCACCGCAACGGATTGAACGCGACCCGCGGATAATCCTCTGGCGACCTTGCTCCACAGCAGCGGCGACAGCTCAAAGCCGACGACACGATCGAGGAAGCGCCGCGCCTGCTGGGCATTGACGCGATTGGTATCGATGGTGGTGGGATTCTCGAACGCCGCCTGGATCGCCCGCCGCGTGATCTCGTTGAACACGACACGGCGATAACGTGCCGGATCACCTCCAATGGCCTCGCGCAGGTGCCAGGCGATCGCCTCCCCTTCGCGGTCGAGGTCGGTTGCAAGATAGATTTCATCGGCACGCGCTGCGAGTTTGCGCAACTCATCGACCACTTTTTCCTTCCCGGGCAGCACTTCGTAGGTGGCCTGCCAATCGTGATCCGGGTCCACGCCCATGCGCTTGACGAGTTGCACGCGGGAGCGCTTGGTCTTGTAAGCCTCCTTCTGCTTACCCTTGAGCTTGCGAGTCTTCGCAGCTTCTTCGGCACGCGCTTTGGGATCCGCGGCTTTGCCGCCACTGGGCAGATCGCGGATATGGCCGACGCTCGACCGGACGATGTAGTCCTTGCCGAGGTACTTGTTGATGGTGCGAGCCTTAGCCGGCGACTCGACGATGACCAAGGCGCGCGCCATGGATCTCCCGGTGGTCCAAATGAATTTTTGCTACGTAAACGCCGGTTCCGGCCGGCGCGGTCGGCGCATTGTATACGCGGACCTTTTTGGCACTGTCAACTTGAGGGCGGGCTGGACCTCGGGCGTTCGACCGATTCGAGCGCGCGTTCGGCCTCCCGTGCGGCCTCCTGCGCGACATCGTGCGTCCGTTGGAGATTGGCGAGTTCGGTCAGGCAGTCGGCCAGTTCGTCGACCGCAGCTTCCGGCGCCTGTTCGCCAATGCGCTCGCGCCAGAAACATGCAACGGAGCGCGCAGTGCCGCTACAGGAGATGACGTCCGCGGGCAGCCGGTCGACGATGGTGGCGAGGTGGGTGACGAATTGCGCCGATGCGTCTTTCATCGCGGCCGGATCCGCGATGATCTGCCATCCCGCAATGGGCGATGCCACTTGACCATGGCGACGGATCAGGGCGTATGTCGGGGCCAGCGGCGTCGGCCGCGGCAGCGTCAACTCGTAGCTCGCCCCGGCAATCAGCGGCTCGCGCAGTTTGCCACCGGCACTGACTCGCGCTTGCGGCAGCGGGTCAGGGTCCGCAATGGAGGTCATCGCAACGATCAGGCCACGCTGACGGGCGCGAGTCCGCATCGCCGCCTGCTGCCGGTCGCGCCGTGATGGCACCAACCACAGCACCGGACCGAATGCGGCCAGGAGCACAACGACAATGACAATCCACTTCATGGCCCATCGTAGCGCGTATTGAGCATCGCAGAGATTTCGGTGTATGGTCGGCCGAACTTCGGACCTGGGACAACATGGACGCCTATCGACGCATCCTGCTGGCCGTGGATCTGACAGAAGAATCCAACAGCGTGGCCGCGCGCGCTCGGGCCATTGCGCAATGTTTCAACGCCGAATTACATATCATCCACGTTATCGAACCCTTGAGCCTCGCCTACGGCGGCGACATTCCCATGGACTTGTCCTCGGTCCAGGAACAGATTCATGCTCAGGCGAAGTCGCACCTGGCCGAGTTCGGAGCGAGTCTCGGCGTTCCGACCGAGCATCAATATCTGATCTTCGGCCGACCGGAGTCCGAGATTCATCGAATCGCTTCCGAACACGAAGCGGATTTGATCGTGGTGGGCAGTCACGGCCGGCATGGCCTGGCACTCCTGCTCGGATCAACCGCCAATGCAGTGCTGCACGGTGCGACCACGGACGTACTGGCGGTGCGCGTGGGCGCCGACGTACCGAAGAACTGACCCGTCTTCTCACCGCCGCGCTCTTCCTCGTTGGCCTGTGGTGGCTGCCGGCAATCGCAGTTTCCGACACCGCTACGTTCGAGGCGCGAGAGCACTATCAACGCGCGATCAACGCGATTCGCACGGGACGCCTTGCGCAGTACAAACGCGAATCGGTGCACCTTCAAAACTACGTGCTGCTGCCGTACCTCGAGTTCGAACTGCTACGGCGCCACGTCGACAAAGTGAGCGTCGAGGACATGCAGGCATTTCGCGACCGCTGGCGCGATTCGCCTGTGGCCGACCGGCTGTACCAAGAGTGGCTCGACGCGCTGATCGAACGCGACGACTATCGCCGCGTCGTTCAGTACTACGAGCCCACAGCCGATGCGGGCCGCACGTGCGCGTACCTCAGGGGGCTGATCCGCTTGGGTCGCGCCGAGGAAGCGCTCGAACAGGTCGAACCTCTGTGGGTCGTACCATATTCTCAGCACAAGCGATGCGACCCTGTGTTCGATGCATGGATCGACGCGAAACGGCTGACCGAATCCATGGTTTGGTCTCGCATTCGCCTCGCGCTCGAAGCCAACGCGCGCACGCTCGCCAATTACCTCACGCGCTATCTGACGGGTCCGCGACTCGAAGACGCGCGCGATTTCATCCGCGTCAATCGCAATCCGGCGGCGGTGACCCACGTTGCCGAATTTCGCGTCAACCAGTCCCGCGTGCGCGACATCGTCGATCATGGCCTGCGGCGCCTTGCGCGAATCGACGTCGAAGCGGCGCAGCGCGCCTGGACCCACTACGAAGACAGCCTGTCCTTCGCGCCCACCACCGCCCGCATCATCGATCAGGACATCAGCAGGTTTCTGGCCCGCAAGGGTATTCTCACGGCCGCACCCGATCTGTCGCCCCTACCTGGGGGTGGTCACATGGAAACCGCAGAAGCACTGGTAGTCGCCGCCATCACGCTGGGCGAGAACCAGCGTGCGGTCGAGTGGATCCGCACCGTCGACCCGGGCGGAAACGGCGACGTGCGCTGGCGCTACTGGCTTGGTCGCGCGCTGTTGGCAGACGCCAGCACCGCCGACAGCGGCGCCGCGGTGCTGCGCACGCTCGCAAGCGAGCGCAACTATTATGGATTCCTCGCCGCGGATCGCGCAGGTACGACCCCGAGGCTCAACCCCCAGGAGCCCGACATCGCGCCCGCTGTGCGCGCCGAGGTGCTGGCCAATGAGGGCTTCGCCCGGGTACTCGAGTTGTATGCCGTGGGTGATCTGACCAACGCGCGCCGGGAATGGCGAATGACCAGTGCCCGCCTCGACAGC
>JBGSQB010000239.1:0-11019 GCA_041738285.1 Pseudomonadales bacterium
GCGCCAACGGATCGCAGCCGGACCTCTTTGCGACGCCGGTGACGCCGCACCCGGCGCTTGCGCGTTTGCGCGAGGTCGATCCTGACGCGCTGTCCCCGCGGCAAGCCATGGCGCTGGTGTACGAATTGATTGCAGACCTCGATGACCTCGCGTAGTCGTCTGTACTCGAAGGCGATATTCGTTAGAATACGGCGCTTTTTTCTGACACATACAGGTCTGGCCGGATGACGTTCGTAGTTGGCGAAAACTGCATCAAATGCAAGCTCACGGATTGCGTCGAGGTATGCCCGGTCGACTGCTTCTACGAAGGCCCCAACATGCTGGTGATCCACCCGGATGAATGCATCGATTGCGCCCTCTGCGAGCCCGAGTGCCCGGTCAACGCGATCTTCTCCGAAGACGAACTGCCGGCGGATCAGCAGGAGTTCATGGACCTGAACCGTGAACTGGCCGAAATATGGCCGAACATTGTCGAGATGAAGGACCCACCGGCCGACTCCGAGGAGTGGAAAGGCGTCCCTGGCAAGCGCCAGTACCTCGAGCGCTGAATTCAGGCTAGCCGAACACTTCCGAAACTCCGAGTCCCTGGTCTTCCAGACCCAAACGCAGGCGCGCCAGCGCCTCGATCTGAATCTGACGCACCCGCTCGCGGGTCAATCCGATCTCGCGCCCCACCTCTTCCAGCGTGCCACTTTGATGACCGCGCAGACCGAAGCGCAGCATCAGCACTTCCTGATGACGCTCCGACAATTGTGACAACAGCCGCTCGATCCGCGCTCCAAGTTCGGTTTCCTGGAGCGAATCGGCCGGGTCGGTCGCATTGTCGTCAGACACTGCTTCGAACAGCGACCGATCCGAGGTGTCGCGCATCGCATCGAGGGAGTCGACGCGCTCGTTGAGCCGCAGCACCCGGTCCACCTCGTGCACGGGTTTGTCCATGAGCGCGGCGATTTCTTCCGCCTTCGGATCGTGGTCGAGCTTCTGCGCCAGTTCACGCCCGGCCCGCAAATAGGTGTTGAGTTCCTTGACGACGTGGACCGGCAATCTGATGGTGCGGGTCTGACTCATCAACGCTCGTTCCATGTTCTGACGGATCCACCACGTCGCGTAGGTGGAGAAGCGAAACCCCTTCTCGGCGTCGTATTTCTCCACTGCATGAATCAGGCCGAGGTTGCCCTCCTCCACGAGATCGAGCAGCGACAGCCCGCGATTGAGATACCTGCGGGCAATCTTCACGACCAGGCGCAGATTGCTCTCGATCATGCGCTTACGGGCCGCCGCATCACCGTTGCGGACCCTTCGGCCAAGCGTGATTTCTTCAGCTGCCGACAGCAGCGGCGCCGCGCCGATCTCGCTCAAGTACAGCTGTGTCGCTTCGAGCTCAAGCGGTGCCTGCGCGGCCGTCCTGGGTCGCTTGGAACCGCGCGTGCGCGGCGGCATGTGCGTGATGGTCATGGCAAGCCCCTGTCAATTGGCCAAAGCAGAGAAGCTCGGCGCGCAGGGTCAGCGATCGGAGATGACCTCACCCGGATCGACCGGATCACCATCTCGACGGATCTCGAAATGGAGCAACGCCTGCGAGCCTTCCCCCTTTATGTCGGCCAGCGGCTCGCCGGCTTTAACGATTTGTCCCTCGTTCACCCGGGTGCGCTGATTGAAGCTGTAGGCGGACAGCCAGCGTGCGTCGTGTTTGACGATGATGAGGCTTTCGTAGCCCCGCAGGCCCCCACCCGCATAGACCACCTCACCGTCTCCAACCGCACCGATGACGCCACCCGGCGGCAGCTGCAGGTCGACCCCCTTGTTGCCATCGCCGTACGGTCGAACCACCTTTCCCTTTCCCGGCCAGCGAAAGTCACGACGCGGCGGTGGGGCCGCATCGAGCGATCCAAGCCTCGGACTTACCGACGCCGAGCCGCGGCCGTGCGCGCCGCGGTCGTCACGCAACACGAGTACCTGGTTCGGATAGATCGTATAGGGCTTGCCGATGCGGTTACGGCTGGCCAGCTGCCGAAAATCGATGCCATGGCGCCAGGCGATCGAGTACAGCGTGTCGCCGGGTCGCACACGGTAGGTCGACCGAGTCGAATCCGCTGCCGATCGCTCTGCAACGGGTGCGCGTGAAGCCGGCAAAGTGCATGCCGAAAGCGTCGCGCAGATCAGGATCAAGCGCGCCGCGTCAGCGACTCGCATCGTCCCTTCTGGCGAATGGTTCGCGCTGCGTACGCAGCCGCGCGAGCAACGCGATCGCCACTGCGCCCGCGATCGCGGATGCAAGACAGGCGAGCGCCATCGGCGCGGCGCCGGTCGCATCCGCGTATGTACCCGGCAGCACTGGCAGATCGAATTGACGCGCGGAATCGAACAGCGGCGCGCGCAGGTGCCACGGCCACAGCGACACGAGCGACCCCGCCATGAATCCCGTGAACAGGGCCATCGCCGGGAAATAGTAGCGACGCATGAGGTAAGCAAGGCTTCGCGCGAACAGCGAAAGGCCAAGGATGCACCCGGCCGCAAGGGGCAGCAGTACGGCGAGGTCAGCGGCGGCGAGACCCGCGATGACGATCGGGTACAACCCGAGCAGTAGCAGCACATAGCCGCCCGAAATTCCGGGCAGCAACCATGCGCAGACGGCCAACATCCCACCGAGTACGAGCCACGTTGCCCCGGCCTCTACCGGCGCCATATCGATGAGCGCAACCGATAGTCCGAGTAACAGCCCTACTACGCCGAGCGTGAGCAGATGCGACAGCACGTTGTCCCGAACCAGGTCCACCACCGACGCGGCGATCAAGCCGAAGAAGAACGCCCATACGAGCATCGGCACCGTCTCAATCAAACCCGTGATGATGCCGGCCAGAAGCACGAAACTCGTCGCCATTCCGAGGCCGAGCACCATAATGAATCCGAAGTTATGGCGCCGCGCGAACTCGGCGGGCCCTTCGCGAAACAGCATCACGATGGACGCGGGACCGAACCTGGCAATCGTACCAAGCAGCTCCGAGTAGATGCCGGTGATGAACGCGATCGTGCCACCCGAGACGCCGGGAATCACTTCGGCGACGCCCATCGCAACACCTCGCAGGTAGATGCCCAGCCACTCGATCGGCGAACGCGCTGCCGTCATGAGTGTCCTAGCCCTGCACGCCGCGCAGAAGCGGCACGAACCGGACGTACTCGATGCGCTCCTCACGTACGCCATCTTCGGTGCGGTCGATGACGCGCAGTTCCTGCGTATCGTCGTCCCCAACGGGTATCAGCATCCGACCGCCGACCGCGAGCTGGTCGATCAGCGTCTCGGGAACCGAGCGCGCCGCGGCCGTGACGATGATGCCGTCGACCGGTGCCTGTTCGGGCCAGCCGAGATTGCCATCGTCGTACTTGACGTAGACGTTGCGCAGTTTGAGGGCACGAAAGCGCGCCTTGGCGCGATCAATCAGCGCGCTGATACGCTCCACCGTGTAAACCCGCTTGACCAGATGCGCAAGCACTGCGGCCTGGTAACCGGATCCGGTACCGATCTCGAGCACGCGATCACGCTGCACGTTGAGCAGTGTCTGAGTCATGAGTGCAACGATGTACGGCTGAGATATCGTCTGGCCGTGACCTATCGGTAGCGCCGTGTCCTCATAGGCGCGATGGGCGAGCGCTTCATCGACGAAGATGTGCCGCGGCACCGCGCCGATCACCGCGAGCACGCGCTCATCGCTGATACCGGCGGCGCGCAGGCGGCTGACGAGGCGGTCGCGCGTGCGTTGGGACGTCATGCCGATGCCGACCAGATCGAATTTGCTCACGGCGACGGCGACTCGACGACGGGTGCTGAGAAGTCACCCAACTCGCGGAGCACAGAAGTTGCATACTGCCCCGCACCGAGCGCGAACGAAAGCTCCACAACATCACCTTCGCGCTGTCCGACAAAGGTGCGCGGATTAGCCACCAACGTGCGTCGTTCCTGAGCGAGCCCGACGTGTTCCAGCGGTGACAACCACCCCTCCACCGCCGCTAGTGCTTCCGATTCGATGCGAGCAGCGCACTCACTCGCGCGGCTGCGTCCTCTGCCCCATAGCGGTCCCGTTGGCGCGCCATCCAACTCGACTTCGCCTGCGACGATGCGATTCCAACTACCCTGCTGCACCCGAATCGCAAGCACTGCGTTGAACACCAGCGCGCGGGCAACGGAAATATGCAAACCCCTGTCGAACGCGCTGACGCGCTGACGCCGGTCGTCGATCAGGTAACTGCGGGCGCGGGGAACGTTGGCGCCATCGCGACCAAAGCGCTGCTCCCCGAAGTAGTTGGGCACACCCGACTTTGTCATCTCTGCGAGCCTCGCATCGAACGCATCGACGTCGCCTTCGAGCGCCCGCAGCCGGATTCGAAAGCTATTCGAGTCGATCTCACCACGGCGCAACTTTCTGATGTGCCTGGTGTGTTGCAGCACTTTGCAGTGCTCCGGCACGGGGGGTATCTCGTTTTTTGGCGTGTGCACGCTGAACCACTGCGCAGTCACCGCGTGACGATCCTTGCGGCCGGCGAACGATACCGCGACCCGGGGAACGTCGAACGATCGCGCAAGATGTTGCGCGACGGCCTCGGTGTTGTGATTCTCCTTTTCGATGCGTAGCAGCAGATGTTCGCCAACGCCCGTGGGCTCGAACGCGAGCATCTCGTCCACTCGAAAATCTTCGGCAATCGTCCTCATCGCACCGCGCACGGATGTGCGCGAAAATGCGTGGGGCGGACCGGTCGGTTTCACCGATCGGTGACCAGATAGAAGGTCTCGCCCTCTTTGACCATGCCCAGTTCACTGCGGGCGCGCGCCTCGACCGCCCCAAGGCCGCTGTTCAGCCCCTCCACGTCCCGGGCCAGACGCGCATTGCGTGCTGCCAGTTCATCCGTGCGCGCATGCTGTTCATCCAACCGCTCAGCGAGCGCCTGCCGCGCGAACACACCGGTGTCGGAGAACCACAGTTTCGCCTGCAGCACGATCAGTACCGCAAGGCCAATCCACATGAGGGCACGGACGGTCTTCAGCTGCGCAGCTCCTTGCGGCCCCGGTACACGGAATCCCCCTTCAGCTCCTCTTCGATGCGCAACAGGCGGTTGTACTTGGCCACTCGATCCGAGCGACATAGCGATCCCGTCTTGATTTGCCCGGCGCCTGTGCCAACCGCAAGATCCGATATCGTCGTGTCCTCCGTCTCTCCCGAGCGGTGCGAGATCACGGTGGCAAAGCCGGCCTCACGCGCCATGCGGATCGCGCTGAGCGTTTCGGTCAGCGTGCCAATTTGATTGAGCTTGATGAGGATCGCGTTGGCAATGCCTTCGTCGATGCCACGCTTCAAGATCTTGGTGTTGGTGACAAACAGGTCGTCACCGACGAGTTGCACGCGATCGCCGAGTTTGGTCGTGAGCGCAGCCCATCCGGTCCAGTCACTCTCATCCATGCCGTCTTCGATTGACAGAATCGGGTGCGATCGGGTGAGACCCGCGAGGTAATCGGCGAACTCGCTGGAACTGAATTTACCCTCGCCGCTCAATACGTATTGGCCGTCGACGTAGAACTCGGTCGCCGCACAGTCGAGCGCGTAGGTGACATCGACGCCAGGCTTGTAGCCAGCCGCGCGAACTGCAGCGTCGATGGCGCTGAGGGCTGCAGCGTTCGAGTCGAGGTTCGGGGCAAACCCCCCTTCATCGCCCACGGCAGTACTGAGGCCCTGGTCTTTCAGCACTTTCTTCAGTGCATGGAAGACCTCAACGCCACAACGCAGCGCCTCCGCGAAGGTGGTCATCGACACGGGCTGAATCATGAACTCCTGGATATCGACGTTGTTGTCGGCATGAGCGCCTCCGTTGACGATATTCATCATCGGCACCGGCATAATCCATTCGCGCGTACCAAACAGCTGGGCGATGTGTCGATAGAGCGGCGCGGATTGAACCTGCGCCGCCGCCTTCGCTGCCGCCAGAGAAACGGCGAGTATCGCGTTGGCTCCGAGTCGAGTCTTGTTCTCGGTGCCGTCGAGCTCGCACATTCTGGCGTCGACCGCAGTTTGGTCGACGGCGGACATGCCTTGGAGCGCGGGGGCGATCACGGAGTGGATCCCGGCAATGGCTTTCACGACACCTTTACCCGCATAGCGCTTGGGGTCCTGATCGCGCAGTTCGAGCGCTTCGCGCGATCCCGTCGACGCGCCCGAGGGGGCACACGCGCTCCCGATTGCACCAGACGCCAGTCGGACATCGGCCTCGATGGTCGGATTTCCCCTCGAATCGAGCACCTCGCGCGCCTTGATTTCGACGATCTTGTCTTGTTTGCTCACGACTGCACCGCCACGCCCGATTCCTCTTCGAGATAACCCGCTCGTTTTACCACCGCATCCAGCGCCATCAACACGTCGAGCAGTTCGCCCATCAAATGCAGCGGCCAGGAGTTGGGGCCGTCGGACATCGCTTCGGCCGGGTTCGGGTGTGTCTCCATGAACAGGCCCGCAACGCCGGCGGCCACGGCGGCACGCGCAAGTACCGGCACCATTTCTCGTTGGCCGCCCGACACGGTGCCGAGCCCCCCCGGCATCTGCACGGAATGAGTTGCGTCGAACACAACCGGCGCACCGGTTGACCGCATGATCGCGAGCGATCGCATGTCGGAGACGAGGTTGTTGTAGCCGAACGACGCGCCGCGCTCGCATACCATGATCTGTTGATTGCCGGTAGCTCGGGCCTTGTTGACCACATTGACCATGTCCGAGGGCGCCAGGAACTGGCCCTTCTTGATGTTGACCGGAATGTTGGCGGCGCACACGCGCTGGATGAAATTAGTCTGGCGGCACAGGAATGCCGGTGTCTGCATGACGGAGACGACCGATGCGACTTCATCCAGTGGCGTGTCTTCGTGGACGTCCGTGAGCACGGGCACGCCAACGTCGCGCTTGACGCGTTCGAGGATCCGAAGGCCCGCCTCGATGCCCGGACCGCGATAGCTGGTGTGCGAGGAGCGGTTTGCCTTGTCGTAGGAACTCTTGTAGATGAAGGGAATGCCCCGCGCTGAGGCGATCTCCTTCAGCGCTGCCGCCGTTTCCAGCGCCATCGACTCGCTCTCGATGACGCACGGGCCGGCAATGAGGAACACGGGCCGGTCAGGGCCCACATCGAAATCCAATAACCGCATGATGTACCTCTAACTGGAACTGGCCGCAGTGGCCTTGATCGGGCCCGGTGCCTTACCGCTGCGGTGATCCACCACAGCGCGCGGTGCCCCGGCCAATGCCGCTTCGATGAAGCCCTTGAACAACGGATGTCCGTGCCGGGGCGATGATGTGAACTCGGGGTGAAACTGGCAGGCCACATACCAGGGGTGGCCCGCGAGTTCGATCATCTCGACGAGGCCGTCTTCGGAACGCCCGGAAATGACGAGGCCGGCGGCCTCGAGTCGATCCACGTACGAGTTGTTGACCTCGAACCGGTGCCGATGACGTTCATCGACCACGTCCGTGCCGTACAGGGCGCGGGCGAGCGTGCCATCGATCAATCCACATGACTGCGCGCCGAGCCGCATCGTACCGCCCATGTCACCGGCGACTGAACGGTGCGCCTTGCTGCCATCGCGATCGGTCCATTCCGTCACCAGTGCAATCACCGGGTGGGGCGTATTGGGATTGATCTCAGTGGAGTGCGCTTCGGCAAGTCCGGCGACGTGGCGCGCAAAATCGATCACCGCCGCGTGCAGGCCGTAGCAGATGCCGAGGTAGGGAACACCGTGCTCGCGAGCGTACTGCGCGGCGCGGATCTTACCCTCGAAGCCCCGTTGTCCAAAACCACCTGGCACGAGCACTGCCTGTACATCCGTGAGTGCACCGGTGCCGTTGGTTTCGATGTCTTCGGCGTCGATGAACTTGATGTCGACCTTGGTCCGGGTCTGAATGCCGGCATGCACGACGGCCTCGATGAGCGACTTGTACGCATCCAGCAGGTCGAGGTATTTGCCGACGATTGCGATCTTGACCCGACCCTCGGGGTGCAACTGCGCATCGACCACCGCGCGCCACTCGGACAAATCTGCTTCCGGGCAGTCGAGGCCGAATTTCTCCACCACGATGTCATCGACCTTCTGTTCGTGGAGCAGCGCCGGCACCTGATAGATCGTCTGCATGTCCTGCAAGCCAACGACGGCCCGCTCTTCGACGTTGGTGAACAGGGCGATCTTGCTGCGCGCCGATTTGGGAATGATGCGCTCGGACCGGCACACGAGAATGTCTGGGGCAATACCGATCGAACGCAGCTCCTTCACGGAATGTTGCGTTGGCTTGGTTTTGATTTCTCCTGCGCTCGCGATGTACGGCACCAGCGTCAGATGAATGAACATCGCCCGCGACGCGCCCACGTCCAGGCGCAGCTGACGAATGGCTTCGAGAAACGGTTGCGACTCGATGTCGCCCACGGTACCGCCAATCTCGACCATGACGATGTCGAAGCCTTCACCCGCATCACGGATACGGCGTTTGATCTCGTCGGTAACATGAGGAATGACCTGGACCGTGCCACCCAGGTAGTCACCGCGGCGCTCCTTGCGGATCACTTCCGCGTAGATGCTGCCGGTGGTGAAGTTGTTGCGCCGTGACATCTGCACCTGCAGGAATCGCTCGTATTGGCCGAGGTCGAGATCCGTCTCGGCGCCGTCCGCGGTGACATACACCTCACCGTGCTGGAACGGACTCATGGTGCCGGGATCCACATTGATGTAGGGATCCATCTTCACCACGTTGACCTTGAGATTGCGGGCCTTCAACACGGCCCCGAGGGAGGCGGTGAGAATTCCTTTACCCAAGGAAGAAACGACACCACCGGTCACGAAAATATAACGGGTCATTGGCACGCCATCTGTGAGAAGGGCTGCACGCAGCGGCAGGAGCCGGACGTACGCAAGATGGGATTGCAGCCTAGCAAAAGGACCTGTCGATCACAAACGAAATGCGCGACGCGCGGACAGTTTCGTCTCATATTCGATGATCCAGACATCATCTGTCTGGTACGACCGCCCAACCGGGGAGGTCGTGGCGAATGAATCGATGAATCCGGCATCGACGACAACTCCGGGGACCACCGCGAGCACGCCGCCTACGAACACGAGTGGATAGCTGCGCCGCTGCCACGGCGCGATGCGATGTTCCTGGAGCAGCCGGGTCACTTTGCGTGGCGTATTGTGACCGGCCAGTCGAACACGCTCACCGCCACGCCTTGGCTCGATCGTGACGCGCTGCACCGGTAGCGGTTGACCGTGCTGTCGGGCGCGCAGCACACCGCATTGAAGCTGCACCGCCCTGCGCAGATCCCACGCCTGAGCGCTGCAATCACCGACGCAGGCATCGACCAAATGCAATGCAGCGTCGTACTGGCGCACAAACACACCCGGCATCACCTCAACGCCAACCCGTGCACCGCGTTGCAGCTGCGCGATCAATTCTGCGATCGCGCCCTCCCGCACGCCATCGACGTCATTGCGCTGCAACCAGCGGCGCACAAGACGTGGCCCCCAAGTTCCCGTCAGCCGCTGGGCAGATAGGCGCGTCGGATCATCACCGAGTTCGGCATCGAGCGCGGCAGTTGCGATCTCGGCGACGGTCTGTGACCTGATGGCACCGCCCGCCGCCCGTGTCGCGGCGTCGGGCCATCGCTGTCGAACGATCGGGATGATCTGGTGGCGCAGGAAATTGCGATCAGCGTGGAGCGCTCCATTACTGGGATCCTCTACCCAGTGAAGACCGAGGGCTTCTGCGGCGGCTTCGATGTGCGCGCGCGTAAACGACAGGAACGGCCGAAACAGCCGGCCTGAACCGATCGATCGCTCGCTCGGCATACCCAACCGCGGCGTGTCCGTTCCACGCAGCAGGCGCAGCAACATGGTTTCGAGCTGATCATCGGCGTGGTGGGCGAGCAGCAGCGCATCACCGGCTTCGAGCAACCCTTCGAATACGTCGTACCGAGCCGCGCGGGCCCGCGCTTCCAGATTCGGACCTGCTTCGACGTCGACCCGACGCGTGACAAAACGAACGCCCAGATCGCTCGCCTGGCGTTGACAATGCGCGCGCCAGGTGGGCGATTGCGGGTGCAGACCATGATCCACATGCAATGCAGCGACGCGCTCGCGCGCCAACCGTGCAGCCAGTTGAAGGAGTACGGTCGAGTCCATGCCGCCACTGCAGGCCACCCAGACGGTGGGTGCGAGCGCGGCGCGCGTCAGAACATCAGCGACTGCCACTTCGAGCCCGGCATCCATGATCAGAGCGCGGCGCGGTAGTGCAGCGCAACGCCGTCACGACCGAACTCGGCGCGCAGATCCGCCAACAGATCGTCGCACGGCGCGACTTTCCACGCGCGGCCAAGGAGAATGCGGCCCTGCGCCTCTACACCGTGGTAGCGAACCGCAACTGCGCACCCGTCCTTCCGGTGCGGTTCCAGCAACCGACGTAATCGCTTCGACAGATCGCTTGCCTTCTCCGCGCTGACCGAGATTTCGAGGCAGTCGGCAAAGCGAGATCGCGCCTCGAGCATGGTGTGCAATTGGGTCACACGCATCTTCAGTCCACCACTGAATTCATCCTGCTGGACTTCGCCCTCCGCGATCAGCACGGCGTCCTTGTAGATCTTGTGTTTGTTCGGTTCGAACACGTCGCCGAAGATCGATAGCTCGATACGGGCGGTGCGATCGTCGAGCACTGCAAATCCCAGGGTGTCGCCGCGCTTGCTGCGCATCGTTCGGAACGAGACTACAAGGCCCGCTACCCGCTGAACCCCGCGGTCGACCGTCAACTCCGAGATGCCGCGCGGACAGAAACTGCGCACTTCGCCGATGTAGTCATCGATCGGGTGTCCGGTCAGGTACAACCCGAGGGTGTCCTTCTCGCCTTCGAGGCGCTCACGCCGCGTCAGTGGGCGTACCTTCGACGCCTGGCGCGGCGGTTGCGCCACGCCTTCAGCGACGCCGCCGAACAGATCGTGAATTCCGCTTTCGGCATC
>JBGSQB010000244.1:0-7538 GCA_041738285.1 Pseudomonadales bacterium
ATCAGCAGCGGCGAACCCTCTGGCGTCCAGATGGCGGCATAGGCTTCGGCGGTCCGCTTTGGGCGGAACGGCAGGATGAAGGCCGACACGATGAGGCGCCGCACGGCCCACGGCACGTCGACGACGTACGGGTCCATCAGGAATTCGCCGAGATAGCGCCGCACGTCGGCAACCGACGTGCTGTCGGGCGAGCCCAGATTGACGAGGAGAATGCCGCGTTTCAACAGGGGTTCCGGCAACCGCGATGAGGCGGCGATGGTAACGATGCGATCCCGTGCTGTCATGCGCCGGGAAGGTAGTTCGGGTAGTATCCGCGCTCTTTTTCCGTGGCCTCACGCCCGTGATCGTCATCATCGACTACGACGCCGGCAATCTGCGCAGTGTGCAGCGGGCGTGCGCCGAGGTTGGATTGGCGGCGACGATCAGCGGCGACGCGGCAGTGGTTGCACGCGCAGATCGCATCATCTTCCCGGGCGTCGGTGCGGCCGCCAGCGCCATGCGCAGTTTGCGCGCGAAGGGTCTCGATGACGTGCTGCGAGCAGCGATTGCGGCGGGCACGCCCATGCTTGGCATCTGCCTCGGCCTGCAGATCTCACTGACCCATTCGGAAGAGGGTGACACGACCACTCTGGGGCTGATCCCGGGCCGCGTGGTGCGCTTTCGACTCGACGATCCGAAGCTGAAGATTCCGCACATGGGCTGGAACGCCGTCACCGTCACGCGTCCTCACCCGGTGCTCGCAGGAATCAGGCACGGGGATGAGTTTTATTTCGTACATGCCTACTATCCGGCACCCGCGGACGATCGGCTGGTGCTCGCGCAGACGGAGTACGAAGGTACCTTCGCGTGCGCGCTCGGTAATCGAAACTACGTCGCCACGCAGTTTCACCCCGAGAAGAGCGGCCGCGTTGGCCTCGACCTGATTGCGCGCTTTGCGAAGTGGGATGGCATCTGGAGTGGTCAGCCGTGCTGAGCAAACGACTCATCGCCTGCCTTGACGTTCGCGATGGCAAGCTCGCCAAGAGCGTGAAGTTCGTCGATACCAAGGACATCGGGGATCCGGTCAGCAAGGCACGCGAATACTACGAAGACGGTCTGGATGAGCTCGTGTTCTACGACATTACGGCGTCTAGCGACAAGCGGCGCATCATGCTCGACGTGGTCGAGGCGGTGGCCGCGCAGGTGTTCATCCCGTTGTCGGTGGGCGGCGGTGTTCGCACGGTGCAGGACGCAACCGACCTGCGCCTGGCGGGGGCGGAGAAAATCAACGTCAATTCGGCTGCGGTAGAGCGGCCAGCGCTGATCGCCGAGTGTGCCGATGCGATCGGCAATCAGAACATCGTACTGTCGATGGACATTCGGCGGGTGCAGTCGAATGCGCAATGCCCGTCCGGATACGAGATCGTGATTCATGGCGGGCGTACGCCCAAGGGTATCGATGCGCTGGCGTGGGCGCTGGAAGGCGAGCGTCTGGGTGCGGGCGAACTGGTGGTGAATTCCATCGATGCCGACGGTACGCGGGAAGGCTATTCCATCGAGTTGACGCGTCTGATTGCAGATGCCGTGCGGATCCCTGTGATCGCATCGGGCGGTGCCGGACTGCCGGAACACCTCGCGCAGGTGCTCACGGAAGGTCACGCAGACGCGGCGCTCGTTGCCTCGATGGTGCACTACGGTGACTACACCGTCAGTGGACTCAAGCGCGACCTCGCGGGTCGCGGCATCAAAATGCGCATGAGCTGGTAGGAGGTCCGATGAAGGCCATCGAAGTGGTCGACAAGCAACTCAGCTGGCGCGATGTGCCGGATGTGACCCCGGCTGCCGGTGAGGTGCTGATCCGCAACCGTGCAACTGCGGTCAATCGTGCCGATCTCGTCCAGCGCACAGGTGGGTATCCACCACCGCCCGGCGCGAGCGCGATTCTCGGGCTCGAGTGCGCAGGCGAAGTGGCCGCGCTCGGTGCGGGCGTTGGCAGTTTCAAGGTCGGCGATCGCGTATGTGCGTTACTTGCCGGCGGCGGCTACGCCGAACGCGTCAACGTACCGGCGGGGCAGGTCGCGCGCATGCCGGCAGGGCTCACGTTCGAGCAAGCCGCGGCGCTGCCGGAGGTGTTCGCTACGGCATATCTCAATCTCTTCATGGAAGCCAGCCTCAAACGCGGCGAACGGGTGCTGCTGCACGCCGGCGCGAGCGGTGTCGGCACGGCCGCCATCCAATTGTGCAACGTCAATCACAGCCCGTGCTACGTAACAGCCGGAAGCCGCGACAAGATCGAACGCTGTATGGCGCTCGGCGCCAAGGGCGGCGCTGATCGGCACGGTGAGCCCTTTGCTTCCCAGGTGAGTCAGTGGACCGAGGGCGCCGGTTTCGACGTGATTCTAGACCCCGTGGGCGGTGCGTATCTGAAGGACAATCTGGCGAGCCTCGCGATCGAGGGGCGCCTCGTGGTCATTGGCCTCATGGGCGGCGCCAGCGCGGAAGTCGCGCTGGGTCTGATGATGGTGAAACGGCTCAAGCTGATCGGTTCCACCCTGCGCGCACGGTCGATTGCGGCGAAAGCATCCGTGATGGATGCGCTCGCCCGCAACGTCTGGCCTGCGATCGAGTCGGGTGCCGTCGCACCCATCATCGACACGGTCATACCGATCGCGGAGGCGGAACGCGCCCACGCGCTGATTGCCTCGAACGAAACGTTCGGCAAGGTGGTGTTGTCGGTGCCATAGGAAAGCTCATGGGAGCGCACTTGCGCGCGAACGGGCCAATTCGCGGGCAAGCCCGCTCCCACAATCTCGGAATGGTCCTGCCGCGGCTTTAGATTAGATGTTTTCCAGGTCGGTGAGCTGCTGACGCAGCATCGCGACCGCTGCTCTGGCTTCGCCGGCGCGCGCACGCTCTTTAGCGACCACATCCTCCGGCGCCTTGGCGACGAATGACTGGTTACCGAGTTTCTGTTCGATACGCTCGAGGTCGGTGACCTTGCGGGCGATCTCTTTGTCCAGGCGTGAACGCTCGGCGGCAACGTCGATCAGACCTGCCAGTGGCACGAAGAGTTTCAATTCTCCGGCGAGCTGCATCGCTGCAGGTGGCGCGGATGCATCGGCATCGAGCCAATCGATGCGCTCGATTTTGGCGAGCCGGCCGAGCAATGATCGGCTGGCTTCGAGCCAGCGCGCGTCATCGCTGGTGCCGCCTTGCAGCAAGAGCGGAATCGCCTGACCAGGTTTGATGTTCATCTCGCCCCGGATGTTGCGTACGCCGATGACGATGGTCTTCAACCACTCGACAGCTGCCTCGGCGTCGGCATCCGCCGCCAGGTCGTCTGCTTCCGGATAGGGCTGGATCATGATCGTTTCGCCCGCCGCACCGGTGAGTGGCGCGACCCGGTGCCAAAGCGCTTCGGTGATGTAGGGGATGACCGGGTGTGCGGCACGCAAGGCGATTTCCAGGATTCGCAACAGCTGCGTACGCGTGCCGGTCTGCGCGGCAACAGATGCGCCTTCGTCCCACAGCACGGGCTTGGTGAGCTCCAGGTACCAGTCGCAGTACTCGTGCCAGACGAAGTCGTACAGCACGCTGGCCAGCAGGTCGAAACGAAACGTTGCGGTAGCGCGCTCCGCATCGACGATCATCCGTCGAGCACGGGACTCGATCCAGCGGTCGACCAGACTCAGCTCACGTGGTCCACCGAGTTCGACGGATTCGGTGTTCATCAGCACGAACTTCGTGGCATTCCACAGCTTGTTGCAGAAGTTTCGATAGCCTTCGATCCGTTTCATGTCGAAGCGCACGTCACGGCCGGTCGAAGCGAGTGCGCAATAGGTGAATCGCAGCGCATCCGTGCCGAACGACGGGATGCCTGATCCGAAGTCGCGCTGAGTTGCCTTAGTTATCCGTGCGGCCATCTGCGGCTGCATGAGGTCGTCGGTGCGCTTGGCAATGAGTGATGGCAGATCGATGCCATCGATCAGGTCGAGCGGATCGAGGCCATTGCCGCGCGACTTCGACATCTTCTGGCCTTCGCTGTCCTTGACCAGGCCATGGATGTAGACCTTGCGGAAGGGCACTTCGCCAACGAAGCGAAGCGTCATCATGATCATTCGAGCAACCCAGAAGAAAATGATGTCATGGCCCGTTACCAGTACGTCGGTAGGGTGGTAGAGCTCGAGTTCGGGTGTTTCGTCCGGCCAACCGAGGGTGCCGAAGGTCCACAAGGCGGAGGAGAACCATGTCTCCAGAACGTCGGGGTCCTGGGTGAGCACGACCGTCTTGGACAGACCGTGCTTGGCGCGTATCTCTGCTTCGTCGCGGCCCACGTAAACCTGACCGGTGTCGTCGTACCAAGCCGGGATACGATGGCCCCACCATTGCTGCCGGCTGATACACCAGTCGCGGATGTCGCGCATCCAGGCGAAGTAGAGGTTCTCGTACTGCTTGGGTACGAACTCGATATCGCCATTGCGAACCGCTTCGATTGCCGGTGCCGCGAGTTCATCCATCGCCACGTACCATTGATCGGTCAGGTACGGTTCGATCACGGCGCCCGAGCGATCTCCGCGCGGCACCATCAGCTTGTGATCCTGGATCTTCTCAACCAGGCCGAGTGAGGTGAGATCGGCGACGATTCGCTTGCGCGCGGCAAAGCGATCGAGCCCCCGATAGGCCGCTGGCGCGTTGTCGTTCAGGTGCGCGTCCGGCGTGAATACGTTTACCAGCGGCAAGCCGTGCCGCGTGCCGATCTCGTTGTCGTTGAAGTCGTGTGCAGGTGTGATCTTCAAGCAGCCGGTGCCGAACGCCGGATCGACGTAAGTATCGGCGATGATCGGAATCTGCCGATCGGTCAACGGCAGTTGAACGGACTGGCCAATCAGATCGCGATAGCGCGCATCATCGGGATGTACCGCGACCGCGGTGTCGCCGAGCATCGTCTCTGGACGGGTAGTCGCAACGACGAGATGATCCTTGCCACCCGTGGTGCGCGCGCCACCGACCAATGCGTAGCGCAGGTGCCATAGATGGCCGGATTCTTCTTCGCTCTCGACCTCGAGATCGGAAATCGCAGATTGCAGTTGCGGATCCCAATTCACCAGACGTTGCCCGCGGTAGATGAGGCCGTCTTCGTGCAGGCGCACGAATACCTCGCGTACTGCCCGCGAGAAGCCCTCATCCATCGTGAATCGGTCACGACTCCAGTCGAGCGATGAGCCCATGCGTCTCAGCTGCTGGCTGATCTGGCCACCCGACTCGCGTTTCCATTCCCACACGCGCTCGACGAAGGCCTCGCGCCCGATCGCGTGCTTGTCGATACCCTCGGCCGCGAGCTTTCGTTCCACCAGCATTTGCGTTGCGATACCGGCATGGTCCGTCCCCATCTGCCACAGTGTGCGGCGGCCCTTCATGCGCGCATGGCGGATCAGCGTGTCCATGAGGGTGTGCTGAAACGCATGGCCCATGTGCAGGCTGCCGGTCACGTTCGGCGGCGGAATCATGATGCAGTAGGGAACGCCGTTGCCTGTGGGCGCAAAATGACCCGCTTGTTCCCATTTCGTGTACAGGGGTTGCTCGATATCGTGCGGGTCGAAGCTATTTTCCACGCTTGGTTGCGTCCGGTGGTGGTGTGGCGTCGATCAGTTGATCGGCGATGGTGGCGACTTCCTCGCGCAGCGCGACCAGCAGAAGCTCGCGCAACTCCGATAGGTTGTCGACGGCGATCTGTCTCATCCAGGTCCCGAGGGTCGAGTCGATGCGGTCGTGCAGTACCTTGGCGAGGGCCTCGCTTTCCCGCGGCGACCATTGCGCGCCAGCGGCGCTCATTGCCTTGCGCGCGGAATCGATGATGTCTTCGGCGGCGCTGCGCCAGTGATCGCCAAGGAGTAGCTTGATCGTATCGTCGCCCAGCGCGGATTCGCCTTGAGATTCGGCAGCAAATCCGCGTCGACTCTCGAGCGGGGATTCGTCCACTTCCAGGGCACCGTCGACAACATCGTCGAGCAGTGGTACATCCGCTGGGTCTTCCTCGGTGGACTGATCATGCGCGTCCAGCGCGAGCAGCGATCGAATGGACTCGAGATCGCCCAGAATCGAGCTCTCCGGCGGTGGCGGCAGCGGGCCTTTGTTGCGACGTCCGCGGTCGGCCATCAATCTTCCCAGTTTTCCAGGTCATGAGAGTAGAGCGGGTATCCGTGGCCACGATAGAAGCGGTATCGGTCCCGGCCGATGTCCTTGTACGGTGCCACGATGACCTCGGCCACCCGTTCGAAGCGGCCGAAAAACACCGGGATCGAACTTGCGAGATTGATCAGCACCTCGTCGGCTCCTGCCGGCGGTTCTTCGTGCGCAATGATCACCTGGGCGACTCGACTCGTATCTTTTCCTTGTTGTGCGTGAGCGAGAAACTGATCCTGTGGGTATTCCCACATGAGTTGGTCGAGAGCCGCCGCTTCGGATACGCCATTGACGTGCACGTGCACGCGCGCGCCGGAGGCGACCGCCTTGTAGGCGAGACGGCAGGCGAAACGTCGCTGCGCCTCGATATCGACGTCGGGAAGGATGTAGAAGTCCACACGCGTCAACGTGGCCTCGTCAGACCTGATTCAAGACATATTGAAACAACAGTGGCACTGGCCGACCGCTCGCGCCCTTGGCGGCGCCGCCGGAGAACGCGCTGCCGGCAACATCGAGGTGTGCCCAACGCAGTTTCTTTGCAAAGCGTGAGAGAAAGCATGCAGCGGTGATCGCACCACCCTCACGGCCACCGATGTTCGCCATGTCAGCGAAGTTGCTCTTCAATGCGCTCTGATAGTCGTCCCACACCGGCATGCGCCACGCACGATCGCCAATGAAGTCGCCTGCGCTCAAGAGATCATTGGCGAGCGTATCGTCGTTGGAGAACAAGCCACTTGCATGCGAGCCGAGCGCGATGATGCAGGCGCCGGTGAGAGTCGCAACATCGATCACGGCCTTTGGCTTGTAGCGCTGCGTGTAGGTAATCGCGTCGCACAGCACGAGGCGCCCTTCGGCGTCGGTATTCAGAATCTCGACAGTCTGTCCGGATAGCGTGGTGACGACATCCCCGGGACGACTGGCGCGACCACTTGGCATGTTCTCCGCTGCGGCCACCACAGCGACGAGGTTGATCGGCAGCTTTGCGTCGATAACGGCGCGGGCGCATCCGAGCACCGCGGCCGCGCCGCACATGTCGAACTTCATCTCATCCATCGCCGGGCCGGGCTTCAGACTGATGCCGCCGGTATCGAAGGTAATGCCCTTGCCGATCAGCGCGATCGGAGCATCCGCGGCTTTGCCACCGCGGTACTCGACGATGATCAGTTTGCCGGGTGTCTCGCTGCCGCGGGTGACCGACATGAACGCGCCCATACCGAGTTCTTCGATCTGGCGTTCATCGATGACCTTGCACTTGGTGCGTTCCGCCCGGGCCAGCGTGCGCGCCTGGCGGGCAAGATAGCTGGGATCGCAGACGTTGGGCGGCTGGTTGCCGAGATCGCGGGCGAATGCCATGCCGGCGTCGAGTGCGTTGGCGT
>JBGSQB010000130.1:0-12899 GCA_041738285.1 Pseudomonadales bacterium
GTCGCATCGCTGTCATCGCCACCGAGAGCACCGTCCGCGGCGGCGCGTATCAGCGCGCCATCCTCGGTCTGCGTCGGGATGCGAGAGTGCTGGCACGGCCATGCCCGCTGCTCGTGAGCTTGGCGGAAGAAGGATGGGTCGAGGGCGACGTACCGGAACAGGTGGTATCGGCCTACCTCGGTGACTGGTTGCACGATCACATCGCACCGGACTGCCTGTTGCTCGGCTGCACCCACTTTCCCATTCTCGGCGCGTTGCTGTCGAAGGTTGCTGGCCCAGGCCTGACCCTGGTCGACTCCGCCCAAACTACAGCGGTCGTCGTCCGCGCCGCCCTGGCCAAATCCAGAGGCTTGCGGGCGGCGGGCGCGTGCGGGTCCCGCACGTTGCTCGCCAGCGATGGCCGTGAACGATTCGCGCGCGTGGGACGCCACTTCCTCGGTGAAACACTGGTCGCCGCCGACGTCGAGCTGGTCGACCTGTAACTCGCCTGGAGATAGGCGACAGCAAAAATAGGGGACAGTTGACCTATTTCGCTTCGAAATAGGTCAACTGTCCCCTATTTTTTACTGCCCCCCAATTTCCCGACGGTCTTGTGTTTGTACTCGCACAGGTCTTGGATCACGCAGTCGGGGCAACGCGGATTGCGGGCCGTGCAGACGTAGCGGCCGTGCAGGATCAGCCAGTGATGGGCATCGCGACTGAACGCATCCGGCACCGCGCGCGCGAGTTTGTCTTCGACCATGCGCACCGTCTTGCCGGGCGCGATGCGGGTGCGGTTCGCAACGCGAAACACATGGGTGTCGACGGCGATGGTCGGCTCACCGAAAGCGGTATTGAGCACCACGTTGGCGGTCTTTCTGCCGACGCCAGGCAAGTCCTCCAGCGCCTTGCGGTCACGCGGCACCTGACCGTTGTGGCGTTCGATCAGCGCCTGGCAGGTCTTGATGATGTTCGCGGCCTTGGTGTTGTAGAGGCCAATGTGGCGGATGTACGGCTTCAGCCCGTCGACGCCAAGCGCGAGGATTGCGTGCGGCGTGTTTGCGAATCCGTACAACTTGACGGTCGCTGCGTTGACGCTGACGTCGGTTGCTTGCGCTGACAGGATGACCGCAATCAAGAGTTCGAAGTCCGAAGCGAAGGAAAGCTCGGTTTCGGGCTTCGGATTGGCAGCCGCGAGCCGCTCGAAGATCGCGAGGCGCGTGTTCCTGTTCACCCGCGGATCATCGCATTGCGGGCGGCGAGCAGCAGACCGAAGAGGATGAACGCACCCGGTGGCAATGCGGCAACGAGGACACCCCCGTCGAACACGTCGACGCGCCAGCCGACCACCAACTGACCGAACACCAGATCCATGTCGGCAAGCAGTGTGCCGTGGCCGATGATCTCGCGCGTGATACCGAGCGCGATCAGCACCACCGCGAATCCGAGTCCGGTCTTCATGCCGTCGACACCAGCGGCGATAACGCCGACTCGGCTGGCGACGCGTTCGGCACGCGCCAGAATGACACAGTTGGTGACGATGATTTGAATGAACAAGGCAATGCGTTGGTACAGGTCGAATGCGAACGCCTGTAGCAGCAGCACCACGATTGTCGTGAAACCGGCAATCACGAGCATGTAGGCGGGCAATCGGGCCGAGGATGGGATCAAGTTGCGGACGGCTGCGATCACCATGTTCGACCCGGTGAGCACGATGATCGTGGCGATGGCGAGGCCCAGTGCATTGACCAGCGAGTGGCTGACCGCGAGCAGCGGACACAAGCCAAGCAATCCGACCGCGGCTGCGTTGTCGGTCCAGATCGCGGATCGCCATGTCGTCGCGGGCGCGGTCATGGGTCACACCTTGGCGGCGCCATCGTCGCGGCAGTGGATGCGTGACGCGCAACGGCAGCCACCACCGCACGCGTGGTGATCGTTGCCCCGGTCACCGCATCGATCCGCCACGCGTCTGGCGTTGCAATCGCCAGGCCCGCGAACTGCTCGATCCAGGGCGTGCGATCGCGGTCGATGACGTCGCCGATGCCAGGTGTTTCCGTGTGCGAAACGACTCTGACCCCGCGCACCATCTGCGCGTCGCGCGCGATGATGAGTTCGATCACACCGCCGTATCCTGGCGCTGATTCGCGTTCGACCGCGACGGCTTGCCCGGTCGAGCACAGCACGAATCCCGTCGTGAGGCGCGCAGGTACATCCATCGCGGTGGGCTCCATTCCAGTCAGCTGCGCGAGTTGCGCGATCAATGCCGAGCGTTCATTGGCCGCAATCGCCGGTGCAGTGAATTGAGTCACACCCATCACGGCTGCGACCACGACGGAGGCGATGAGCCCGAGCCGCCATGCGGTAGCGAGTGCGCCGTCGTTGCTCATTGGGCGACCACCCTTCGATACTCGAGTCGATTGATGAGTGGTGTTGCTGCATTGGCGATCAACACCGCGAAGGCGACGCCGTCGGGGTAGTTTGCGTAGCTGCGTAGCGTGAATATGAGCGCACCGACCAGCGCGCCGAACAACCAACGGCCCCGTGCGTCGGTTGGGCAGGTCACAGGGTCGGTCGCGATGAAGAACGCGCAAAGCATGATGGCGCCGCTCGTCAGGTGGAAGGCGGGCGAGCCGAGACTCGCCGAACTGCCGCCGTCATAGGTGACTGCGGCAAGTAGCGTGACCGTGCCGAGTACGCCGGCGGGGATTCGCCAATCGATGATCCGCATCGCGACGAGGCCGATCCCGCCCACCAGGATCGCCGCGTTGATCGACTCGAACCCGTCGACGCCGTAGCGGCCAAAACCATTGGCGGCGGTCCAGATGTCGCTGACGGTAGCACCGCCGCGATGCTTGAATGTTTCGAGCGCGGTGGCGCCGGTGACCTGATCCACGCCACCCTCGAACTGCGGCCACGCGGCGAGCTGCGCGGGAAAGGACACGAGCAGCAACGCATAGCCGACCATCGCGGGATTGAATGGGTTGGCGCCGAGTCCGCCGTAGACATGCTTGCCGAGCCCGAGCGCGCCACCCACTGCAAACGCGATGAGTAGCGGGTGGGTTGATGGTGGCAGCGCGAGCGCTATCAAGAGCGAGGTGACGAGCGCGCTGCCGTCGATTAGCGTGGGCGCCACGGGTTGGTCACGCAGTCGCAGCAGCGCAGCCTCGCAGCCGATACCGAGACACGCGGCGACCGCGACATTGAGTAGCACGCCTTCGCCGAATACCCAAGCCGACGTCACGATGCCAGGGCACAACGCGATTGCCACGATTCTCATGATCTCGGGCGTGCTGCGCGAACTTACTGTGCGAGCCATGGCCTGCCCGCTTCGATACGCTTGATGCGACGTTGCTCTTCTTCTGCGCGATCTCTCGATTGACGCCGTTGCTGGCGCTCGAATCGTGTACGCGCATGTTCGGCGCGCACTTCGGCGTCAGCGCGTTCTGCCAACGCGATGCGCAATCGCCGAAACTGCGCCAGGAGTGGAATTGCACTCGGACAGGCGAGGTCGCATGCGCCGCACTCGATACAATCGAACAGATGCAGGCGATCGACTGCCGCCAAGTCTCGCCTGTCGGCATGGAAGTGAAGGGCGTCTACCGACAGTCCCTCGGGACACACCGCGTCGCATTGGCCGCAGTGGATGCATGGGTCGATGCGGGCCGGGGGGCCAACGATGCTCAGAGCATAAGTTGTCTTGTCCACCGCGGCGTCCGAGGTTGCGCTCGCGCCGGTGACAGGGCCACCCATGCGCACAGTAGCGTTGGTGCCCCCGTTGCAGTGCGCGAGCAGGTGATCGACTGGGTAGCCGATCGGCACCCATACATTGCGTGGATGAGTAATTCCCGGGCCGGTTACGCTGATCAATCGCCGTGTCAGCGGCTCACCCTGTTGAATCGCGCGATGCACCGCATAGGCGGTTGCGACATTAATCACCACCGCGCCGACATCGAGTGGGCGCGCGCCGGCGGGCAAGCGTGTGCCGGTGACGATCTGCGTGAGTTGTCGTTCGGAGCCGGCCGGATAGCGCGCTGGTACGGCGAGCAACTCGATACCGTGGCGCGAAGTCGTGGCATGCGCGAGGCGGTCGACCGCGCTGTTGCGCGGATCGATAGCGAGTACGATCTTGGGGTCGTCGAGCAGGCGCGCGAGCGAATCGACGCCACGCAGCACATCGTCGGTGTGCTCGCGCAGCAACACCTCGTCTGCGGTGACCCAGGGTTCACACTCCACAGCATTGACGATCAGCGTGCGCGCGTTCGCGGCGCGTGCTTGCTGCATTTTGTCGGCACACGAATACCCGCCGCCGCCGAGACCGACGACGCCACAGCTGTGAATGCGATTCAGCAGCAGATCAGCGGACACATGAGCGTCCAACGCAGGAAACGGTTCGGCGTGCCGATCCTCGCCATCCGGTCGCAGGTGGATCCATCGACCGTCGATGATTTCGACCGTACCCGAGGTTGGGGCATGCAGCATGACGTCGCCGTCTGCGATCGGAGTACCACCAAGTACGGCCGTCGAAGGCGACACCAATGACTGGAGGGCCGAGCCGCGATGCGACAAACACAGTGTCAGCAACTGCGGCAGCGGCGCGTGTTCCGATGGCAGATGGCGATGATCCTTGTGCTCCTCGATGCACAGGCCGCCGACGAAGTCATTGATCGCGCGGTTCATGGGCGCGCTCGCACGAGGCGGATGCAGTCCACCGGACACGCGGGCAGACACAACTCGCATCCGGTGCATTCACGCGCAATCACCGTGTGCACCTGTTGGTGCGCGCCGACGATCGCGTCTACCGGACAGGCCGGCAGGCACAGCGCGCAGCCGATGCAGCGCGACTCGTCGATGAAAGCCAGCAGGTTCTGGAACGGCGGCAGGCGCGAATCGATGGCGGTGTGCTCACTTCGACCGAGCAGCGTCGACAGCGAACGCACAAGTGCCTCACCGCCAGGTGGACAGCGATTGATCGGCGCGCCCTGGCTGATTGCGATCGCATAAGGTCGGCAGCCCGGGTAGCCGCATTGCGCGCATTGAATCTGGGGTAGCAGTGCATCGATTGCCGCCACCAGCGCGCCGTCGGCCGTTGGCCAGGTGTGCTTTGCGAACCCCAGCAGCGCGCCTGCCAGTGCCGCGAACGCGCCGGCGAGCACAGCCGCGATGACAATGGTCATGCACCGAGCCCCTGGAAGCCCATGAATGCAAGCGACAGGATGCCGGCGGTGACGAGCACGATGGGGGCGCCGCGAAATGCGGCGGGAATACGCTGCTCGGCGAGCCTGTCGCGTAGACCCGCAAAGATCGCCATCACCAGCGTGAATCCAGCGGCGGCGCCGACGGCGTACAACACCGTGTGCGCGAAGTCGAGATCATCACGCATGCCGATCAGAATCACGCCAAGCACGGCGCAGTTGGTGGTGATGAGCGGCAGGTAGATACCAAGCACCTGGTGCAACACCGGTGAGACATGTCTGATCGCGATCTCGACCAGCGAGACGAGGCTTGCGATGACGAATATGAAGACGATGAGTTTGAGGGATGCCATCTCCAGTGGTACGAGCACGAACGTGTACAACACGTAGCTCACCGCTGCTCCCATGGTCATCACGAACGCAGTCGCAAGGCCCATGGAGATCGCATCGTCTGATCGCTGGGTGACGCCGACGAACGGGCACAGCCCCAGAAACTGGACGAGCACGAGGTTGTTCACCAGCACCGCGCTGATGAGTAGCAGGAACACGTCGAACATGCGATCGGCTACTGACTGGGCTAGCGCACGATCATACCGGGCTGCGCACCGGAATCCGGCGACAACAGAAATATCTCGCGGCCGCCGGGTCCGGCGGCGAGCACCATGCCCTGGGATTCGCCGAAGCGCATCTGTCTGGGCTTCAGATTCGCGACCACGACGGTGAGACGTCCCACGAGCTGTTCCGGTGCGTAGGCGGACTTGATGCCGGCGAACACCTGGCGCGTGCTGTCGCCGAGGTCGAGATCGAGCCGCAGCAGCTTGTCGGCGCCGGCGACTGCCTCGGCGGCGGTGACACGCGCGACGCGCAGGTCGATCTTGGCGAAGTCGTCGATTTCGATGGTTGCGCGCGAGTCGTCCGGCGCTGACGCGGCCTGGGGTGTCGGCGCGCTCTTCGACGCCTCGATGAGTTTGTCCACGTCGGCGCGTTCGATGCGCGTCAGCAGCGCGGTGAATGCGCCTATCTTGTGTGTGCCGAGCCACTGGGTCGCGTCCTGCCAGGTGAGGTGCGGCAGCTGCAGGAACTCGAGTGCCTTGGTCGTGGTCGCCGGCAGCACGGGCGCGAGGTAGACCATCAACACCTTGAACAGGTTGATTGCGAGGCTCGATACCGCGACCGCCGCATCGTGGGTGGCCGGATCTTTTGCCAGGTTCCACGGCGCATGTCCCGCGATGTATTGATTCGCGCGATCGGCCAGCGCCGAGATCTGGCGCATCGCCTTGCCGTAGTCGCCGCTTTCGTAGAGCGCTGCGATGTCCTCGGCCGCACCGGTGAACGCCTCCCAGAGCAGCGCATCGTGCACCTCGGGCGTGAGGTTGCCATCGGCCAGGCGCGTCACGAATCCGGCGCATCGGCTGGCGATGTTCACTACTTTGCCGACCAGATCGGAGTTGACGCGCTGGACGAAGTCATCGAGGTTCATGTCGATGTCATCGACGGTGCCGTTGAGCTTGGTCGCGAAGTAGTAGCGCAGGTACTCGGGATTCAGGTGCTCGAGATAGGTGCTCGCATTGATGAAGGTGCCACGCGACTTCGACATGCGCGTGCCATCCACCGTCAGAAATCCGTGCACCCAGACCCGTGTTGGTTTGCGGCGCGAGGAACCTTCCAGCACCGCGGGCCAGAACAGACAATGGAAATTGACGATGTCCTTGCCGATGAAGTGATGGACTTCGGTCGTGGCATTGGCGCGCCAGTAGTCGTCGAACACGATGTCGTTGCGCGTGCGTACGTAGTTGTCGAAGCTCGCCAGATAACCAATCGGTGCGTCCATCCAGACATAGAAGTACTTGTCCTTGGTGCCGGGAATGAGGAAGCCGAAGTAGGGGGCGTCACGGCTGATGTCCCACGCCTTCAATCCCGACTCGAGCCACTCGGCCAGTTTGTTGCCGACTTCCGGCTGCACCGCCGCGCTGCGGGTCCAGACCTTCAGCATGTCGGTGAACTGCGGCAGGTCGAAGAAGTAGTGTTCGGACTGGGCGATGGTGGGTACCGCGCCAGACAGCACCGACCGCGGATTCTTCAGATCCTGGGCATCGTACGTGGCGCCACAGGCCTCGCAGTTGTCGCCGTACTGCTCCGGAGTCGCGCATCGCGGACACTCGCCCTTGACGAAGCGATCAGCGAGGAACTGCTTGCGCTGCGGATCGTACAGTTGCTCGACCGATCGTTTGAAGATGTAGCCGTTGGCGTCGAGGTCCTTGTAGATCGCTTCGCTGTGCTTGCGATTCTCATCGGAGTGGGTCGAGTAGTAGTTGTCGTGGCCAACGTGAAATCCCTTGAAATCGCGCGCGTGCTCGACCCGCAACTGCTCGATCAGCTGTTCGGCGGAGACGCCCATTTGCTCGGCTTTGAGCATGGTGCCGGTGCCGTGGGTATCGTCGGCGCAGACGTAGGTGCAGCAATGTCCGCGCAGGCGCTGAAAGCGCACCCAGATGTCGGTCTGGATGTGTTCGAGCAGATGCCCGAGGTGGATGGCACCTGTCGTGTACGGCAGCGCACTGGTGACCAGTATTTCCCGGGCCCGGGTCTTGCTGGGTTGGGACATGACGCGCACGAATCCAGTGAAATCGAAGAGGCGCGACTATACCCGTCCAATCCCCTGGATTGCATCCTCGCCTGACTTTCCGACGGACCACCTCCTATAATCCGAGCCCTCATAGCGCCAGTGAATTTCCTGATGTCGGTCAATCGAGTCATCGAGAGCTTCGAAGATCCCTACTTGAGGCGGCCGTGGGGTGACCTTGGGGCCGTCATGAACGTCAAGGAGAGCGGGGCGCAGGTGGCCGTGGAGGTCGAGCTCGGATATCCGGCGGTGGGTCTCAAAGAACAGTTCCAAGCGCGCCTTACGGAACTCGTTGGCAAGCCGGTGAACCTTACGCTGCGATTTTCGCCGCCTGAACTCAGTGCTGGCCGTAACGTGCGAGGCGTACGAAACATCGTTGCCGTGGCGTCTGGCAAGGGTGGCGTGGGTAAGTCGACGACCGCGGTGAATCTCGCGCTTGCACTGTCGGTAGAGGGTGCTCGCGTCGGTATTCTCGATGCCGACATCTATGGCCCGAGCCTCGGCATCATGCTCGGCATCCCGGTCGGCCAGCGGCCGCAGGTGAAAGACGAGAAGATGTTCGTGCCGATCAAGGCCCACGGCATCGTCGCCATGTCGATGAGCTTTCTCGTCACCCGCGAGACGCCAATGGTGTGGCGCGGTCCGATGGCATCCGGGGCGCTCAATCAGATGCTCAATCAAACCCTGTGGGACGGACTCGACTATCTGATCGTCGACATGCCGCCGGGTACCGGTGACATTCAGCTGACGCTGTCGCAGCAAGCGGCGGTTGCCGGTGCGGTGATCGTGACGACGCCCCAGGATCTGGCACTGCAGGACGCGGTCAAGGGCATCGAAATGTTCCGCAAGGTGGGCGTCGCGGTCCTCGGAATCGTCGAGAACATGGGACTGCACCTGTGTCCGAAGTGCGGCCACGAAAGCCATATCTTCGGATCGGGCGGCGGCGCGCGCACCGCGAAGATGTACGACGTCGCGCTGCTTGCGACGCTGCCGCTGTCACTCGAGATTCGCGAGCAGACCGACTCGGGCCGGCCCACTGTAGCGGCAGACCCTCAGGGACGCGTCAGCGCCATCTACCGTGAGGCGGCGCGGCACACGGCGGCGCGCCTGTGGCAGATCGCGCAAAATGCCGCCGCACCGACCGAGATTGCCATCAGTGATGACTAAGGAAGTGGGTAATGACGATTAAGTCCGATCGTTGGATCCGCCGTATGGCGAGCGAGCACGGGATGATCGCGCCGTTCGAGCCGAAGCAGGTCCGCTACGTAGGCGACCAGAAGGTCATCTCCTTCGGCACCTCGAGCTACGGCTACGACGTGCGTTGCGCCAACGAGTTCAAGGTGTTCACCAACATCTATTCGGCGACGGTGGATCCGAAGGCGTTCGACGAGCGCAGCTTTGTCGATGTGCGTGGCGACGTCTGCGTCATCCCGCCCAATTCGTTTGCATTGGCGAGCACCGTCGAGTATTTCCGGATACCCCGCGATGTGCTGACCCTTTGCGTCGGTAAGTCGACCTACGCGCGTTGCGGCATCATCGTCAACGTCACGCCACTCGAGCCGGAGTGGGAAGGTCATGTCACTCTCGAGTTCTCGAACACGACCAACCTGCCAGCCAAGATCTACGCCCAGGAAGGCGTCGCACAGATGCTGTTCTTCCAATCCGACGAGGCGTGCGAGGTGACCTACAAGGACCGTGGCGGCAAATATCAGGGGCAGGTCGGTGTCACCTTGCCGGTGACCTGACCCGTGAGAGCGGATTTGCCCGCGAACGGCTCAGCCGAACAGCTGGCTGTCGTCGGCGCCGAGCATCACTTCGCCCGGTCGCGGTTGGGTGCCGAGCGGTACGATGTTGCCGATCACAAAGGGCGCTTCGCCGGCGGCCGACAGACGCGCCATCAGCGCATCGGCATCGCCCGCTGCGACGCAAATCACGAAGCCGAGGCCGCAGTTGAAGGTGCGCAACATCTCGCGCTCGGCGACGTTGCCGGCCTGTGCCAGCCAGCCGAAGATCGCGGGTCGTTGCCAGCTGTCCAGATCGATCCGCGCGGCGATGTCGCCGCGCGCGAACATGCGTGGCAGGTTGTCGAGGATGCCACCGCCGGTGATATGCGCCATGCCGGCGATGAGGACGTGCTGATACGCATCGAGCACCGCCTTGGCATAGATGCGGGTCGGCGCCAACAAGGCATCGAGCAGGTCGGCGGTTGGTTCACCGTGATCCGTGAGAATGCGACGGATCAGTGAATAGCCGTTTGAGTGTGGACCGCTCGAGGGCAGCCCCACCAACACGGCGCCCGGAACGACCCCTTTGCCGTCGACGATCTTGGCGCGCTCGACGACGCCAACGCAGAAGCCCGCCAGATCATAGTCGCCGTCGCCGTAGAAGCCCGGCATCTCCGCGGTCTCGCCGCCGACCAGTGCGCAACCCGCAAGCTCGCAGCCTTTGGCGATGCCGACGATCACGCGTTCCGCGACATCGACATCGAGGCGGCTGGTAGCGTAGTAGTCGAGAAATAGAAACGGTTCGGCACCCGTCACCAGCACATCGTTCGCGCACATCGCCACCAGATCCTGGCCAACGGTGTCATGACGGTCATGGTCGATCGCGAGTTTGAGCTTGGTGCCGACGCCGTCCGTGCCCGTGACGAGTATCGGTTCCTTGTACTTGCTCGGCAGGCTTGCCAGCGCGCCGAAGCCGCCGATGCCGCCGAGCACCTCGGGCCGTCGGGTGCGCTGGCTGGCTGGGAGAATGCGTCGCACGAGGTCTTCGCCGGCATCGATGTCGACACCGGCGTCGCGATAGGTGAGCTGTCGGCTCAAGGGATGGTCGTCCGGGGATGGGTAAGCAGGTGGCAGTGTACCAGATGGGTCGCCGCGGGCGGCGGGCGCCTGCTACCCGCCGAGACGTCAGCATTTGCGCGATTGAAGTACACTTGCCGGCCGTCGTCGAATGCCCATTGCAACGCAACCGCCGTGAATCGATTCGCTCATCTCATTGTCGTACTGTGCCTCTTCCTGGCCGTCGCCCCTGCCCGGGCTCAGGTGGTCGACTGGCTTTACGACGTCGATGTCGCCATCGTCGACCGCAGCAGCGAGGCGCGGGCCGGTGCCGCGACGCAAGCCTTGCGAACGGTGCTCGAGCGACTGACGGGCCTGGCAGAGCTGCCGGACAACGACGTCATCAACGCCGCTTTGCGCAACCCCGATCGCTACTACGTGCGTTACGGATTCACCGAAGCGCTGGTGGACGAAGCGCGCATCACCAAGCTGCGGGTACGTTTTGCCGAAGGTGCGGTCCTGCGACTCGTCAGCGAAGCGGGTCTGCCGCTGTGGAGTTCCAACCGTCCGGTCTTCATGGTTTGGGCTGCGGTCGATGGCGTCGATGCGCCGTTCGAGATCTTGGGTGCCGACAGCACGCATCCGTTGGCAACGGCCCTGCTCGAGCATGGACGAGCCCGGGGCTTGCCACTGGTGCTGCCGAGCATGGACCTGGACGATCAGCTGGCGGCGCCGATCGATGCCGTCCTGGGCGGGGTGACGCTCGTCCTGCGCGAAGCGGCCAACCGATACCGGGCCGATGGATTACTGATCGTGCGGGCCCGTGGTGGCGTCGATGGGCCGTGGGATGTCAGCGGGCGGATGGTGTTGCTGGATGCGGACAGTGAGTTTGCGTTTGCAGCACCGAGTCCGGACGTGTTCGCCGCGGCGATGGTCGATCCGGCTGTAGATCTCCTCGTCGCCCGTTATGCCGTGCAGGCCGGCGAAGAAGGCCGCCTCGACTTTCGAGTCGAGGGCATTTCCGACATCGGCGCGTACGCGGCAGTGCTGCGCTATCTGGATGGACTCGAGTTCATCGACGCCGTATCGGTCGACCGCGTCGAACGTCACGCGCTGTATGTCTCCGTCATCACTCGCACACCGTGGGGTCAGTTGAAGGACCTGCTCGATCTCGATGGCAGGCTTGTGGCCATCTCCGACATGGAGCTCGGTATCCCCTCACAGATCCCGATGTTGTGGCGAGGTGACACGCGGTGACGCAGATGCTGCGCCAGATTCCCAACATGATCACGGTGGCGCGAGTGTTCGCCGTCGCCCCAACTGCGTGGTTTCTCTGGACCGATGCCTATGTCGAAGCGCTCGTGCTGATGACGATCGCGGGCGCAAGCGATGCAGTTGACGGATGGCTGGCCCGCCGCTATGACTGGGGCAGTCGTTTCGGCGAAGCCGTTGACCCGCTCGCCGACAAGCTTCTCGTAGGCACTCTGTTCGTGGTGCTGACGCTCAAGGGGCACCTGCCCCTGTGGGCCGCAGGCATCGCCATCGGTCGCGACCTCGTGATTCTTGGCGGTGCGACCGTCTATCGAGTCTGGTTTGGCCACATCGAGTTCGAACCGACGCTTCTCAGCAAGGCCAACACGCTGGTGCAGATTCTGGTCTGTCTGCTGTTGCTACTGGCCCTGTGCCAGTTCGGGGCACTGAGCGAGTTGGCTCAGTCCGTCGCTGATCCCTCCGGCATCGCGCTCGTGGCCGTGCTCGGTCTCGTCTCCGGCTTCGACTATGTCATCACCTGGAGTCGGCGCGCCGCACGCGAAGCAAAGGCGGGTGCGTGAGCCGTCCGGGTGATCAGTTGGCGCTGCGGTTCCCGCCGCGGCGACGCTGCACGCTGTCCGAATTCGAACCGGGTGCCAACACCGAACTCATGTACCGCCTCGCGGCGCCTGCCACTCGGGGGTGCTTTACCTGTACCTGGATCACCGGTGGCGAAGGCACCGGCAAGAGCCATCTGCTGCAGGCCGCGTGCGCCGCCGTCAACGACGCCGGCGGTTCGGCCGCCTATCTGCCGGCTGATCTCGCTGGTGCGGGACCGAAGGTACTGGAAGGTCTTGCGAACCTCGATCGGATCGCGGTCGATGACATGACGAACTGGCTCGGTAGTCGGGAGCTCGAAGCGGCGCTACTCGGCCTCTATCAGGGTTTGCTTGCCGGCCAGGCGAGTCTGGTGGTCGCATCGACAGTTTCGCCGGCGGCAGCAACGTTTGCGCTGGACGACCTCGCTTCGCGGATGCGAGCGGCGCAGATCCACCGCATCGGCCCGCTCGATGA
>JBGSQB010000021.1:0-13010 GCA_041738285.1 Pseudomonadales bacterium
CATGCCAACGCGATGCGTGATCCGGCGACAACGCCGGCGTTCAACACACTCGCGATCCTGAATCGGGTCCAGAATGAGTAGCGCCGCTCTGCAGAATCTCGGCCGCGGTCTCGGCCGCCTGCTGAGTAAACAGAAGCACGAACCGGCCGGACTAACTTTACCCGGACGGAAGCCGGATGGCGGACAATCATCACACCAGGCGATGTGCTGTTGGTCGAAACGTGCTCAAACGTTGCAACTGCGATCAAGTACATCACGCAATCGACCTGGTCGCACGCGGCGCTCTATGTGGGTGATCGCTCCCCCGCCGGTCCATTGATCGAGGCGGATCTGAGCGAGGGTGTAATCGCCAGTCCCCTCGAAAAGTACAGCGGCTTCAACACTAGAATCTGTCGGTCCGTCGGGCTGAGGCGCGATGAACTGGCGCGGGTGCTCGACTTCGCCGTCGGCCGTCTCGGCGATCGTTACGATCTGCGCAACATTTTCGACCTCGCCAGGTACCTCATTCCTACGCCCCCCGTGCCCACGCGGTGGCGCCGCCGGCTGCTGACTTTCGGCAGCGGCGAGCCGACCAAAGCGATCTGCTCCAGCCTCATCGCCCAGGCTTTCCAACAGGTGCGCTACCCCATTCTGCCGAGTGCGTTGTGGTCGTCGGAGAACTCGGAGGATCAGCGCATCTGCTACCAAATGCGCCACTACAGCACATTTACGCCACGTGACTTCGACCTATCGCCATATTTCGACGTCGTGAAGCCGACGGTGCGCACGAGCTTCGACTTCAGAGATATGGTTTGGGTCGAAGTGACCGATGGGCCTGCCACGTCTGTCACCCAACCTGATCCCTCACGTCACGGAGATCTGAAACCCCGTCAGGTCTCATCACCTATGCTCGTTGTGAGGCCCTCGAACTCCGTACCATAGTCCCGGGGGCGGCTGCCCTCGCGCTGCTACGCAGCCTTCACGGCGGGGTAAAAGCAATCTCAGCGAAAGCGTGCGACATGGTCGACTCCGGTCGTGTGTGGATCAGACCGTCGTTGACTGGTACGCAACTAATTGCGCCCAGCGATTACGCCACCGTCGACGTCCCAGATCGCCCCGGTCACCCAGCTGGCATCATCGCTGAGCAGAAAAGCGATCGCTTTTGCAACGTCGTCAGGTGCACCAATCCGCCCGATTGGATGAAAGCTGTCAAACGTTCCAAGCGTTTCGTCAATGCGCTCTGGGTCGATGAATGCTTCGTAGATAGGCGTCTTGACGACTGCCGGTGAAACAGCATTCACACGAATGTTGTAGTCGGCCAGCTCCATCGCCATGTGTTGCGTCAGGGCGTGGAGACCCGCCTTCGCCATTGAATACGCGGAGGATGGCGTCGCCTTAATGGCCTGCTTCGCCCACATCGAACCGATGTGCACGATCGAGCCACCGCCGTTCGTCATCATGTTTCTTGCCACGGCCTGCGAGATGAAGAACAGCGCGCGGTTCAGCGAAAGATATTTCTCATAGTCGCCCATCCCATGTTCCAGGAACGGTGTGGGCTTGAAGTATCCAGCCGCGTTCACCAGGTATTTGATGTGCTCGGTATGGCCTTGCGCAAATTCGACCACACGCTGTACAGCATTCGGTTCGTAGAGGTTCGCTTGCAAGGAAACAACATCGCCATATGTGGCGAGCTCGCGCGTCGCCGCATCCAGCTTTTCTCGCACATTGCCGACAATCACGGTCTTTAGCTTGCGTTGCGCGAGCAGCCTTGCAGTGGCAAACCCCATGCCGCTGGAGCCGCCGATAACGAGCGCCAACGGTTGAGTCGCGTTTTTCATCTGACGGTTTCTCCTCGCTGTAGCTCAAACTCCCACGCTTCATGGATGGCTTCGCGAACTGGGCCATTGATACGAGCTTTCGTCGCCACATAGCTCGGCATGTGGAGTTGTTTCAGCGTCATCGCCTTCGCCGAAACCGCAGCATCCACGTCTGACTCCGCTACGACGAAGTCGAGATAGCCCGCGGCAACTGCGTGCTCGGGATTGAACATTTCCGCGCTCGTGATGCGGGCCACACCGTGTTGACTCAAGCGGTGTCTGGCCAGCGCAACTGCAAAGTGCGGCACCGTGATGCCGATGGCCACCTCGTTCAAGCCGATGTTCCAGTCACCTGCTATGCCGAATCTGATGTCGGCGCACAGCAGCAGGAACGCACCCATCGGATAGGCATGGCCCGTGCATACGGCGATGATCGGCCGCGGATGCAGTAACATCTTTTCGATCAAGTCGACCCCAGCCGACATCATCCCGCGCGACTCATCGGGTCCGCGTTGCAGAGTGCGCATGTCGAATCCGGCGGAAAAGATTCCCCTGCGTCCGCGCAGGACAACGGGCGAATCGCCCGCGCCATCCAACCGCGACACGATTTCCTCGAGCATGTCCTGAGACATGACGTTGACCTTGCCGTCGTCGATGGTGATCCATGCGATGCCGGATTCCACCTTCATGTGTGTGAGTTGCTTCACAATCGCCTCCCGGAGCTATTGATCCGAGACGCGGGCAACGGCATTGGTCGCGAGCGGGTTGGTCGGCGTCCCCCGGCCTGCCACCCGCGCACTGTCAATCCCGTGTACGGCCTGTTGCGTCGTCCACACCGTGTTGGCCATGTAACGGAAATTGACGAGCGCTGCTGCGTAGCCGTCGCCTTCTGCAACCTGTGCGGCGGCCGTGGCATCGGATACGACAGCCACCTGGAATCCCTGCTCCAGCAGTTCGCGCATATGCGACTCAGTGCACAGATTCGCTGACATGCCGCCCAGAATGACTCGGTCGATTCCACGCTTACGTAGTTGCAGGACCAAGTCGTTGGTTTCCGGGCCAAACACTTTGTGCGGGCTTGCCACTACCGTGACACCGTCTTCGATGTACGGCTTATAGCGTTCGAGCCAGTCCGCGCCAGAGCCATTGAAGTCCTCTACAGTCAACGGACCCTTGCGGTCGAACATCCCGATCGTGTGCATGAGCTTCTCGAGTGCCCCTTCGAACTGCCAACCCTTATCCGTCGGGTAGTAGTAATGAGGCGAAATGAAGACCGGCATGCCTTGCTGCTTGGCCACTTTGAATAGCCGTTCGATGTTGTTCACCGTATCGTTCGCGGTGACGCTCTTGCCGACGACGCCCCAGGTGACACCCTTGGGGCTCAGGAAGTCGTTCTGTGGATCGGTTATGACGAGCGCTGTGCGTGCGAATTCGATCGTCATGCCGGGGTTGGGAAGGTCCGCGTGCGCAAATGTCGCCAAGTGCGTCGCCGAGACCAGAACCAGAAGGAACTTGGTGGTGAGTTTCATGCGCGTAATCCTCAGGTGATGCGGTTGGTTTTCAGGGTCATTTGATTCGGCGGTCGGCCGTCCCGATCGGGACGTCGTTCGCGCTCATATCGCGACGACGCATGAGACCGTCGTCGTCGAATTCCCAATGTTCGTTGCCGTGGGTGCGAAACCACTGGCCGCTCTTCGCGTGCTGCCATTCGTATTCGAAGCGCACCGAGATTCGGTTGCCGGTGAACGACCACAGCTCCTTCATCAGCCGGTAATGCAGTTCCTGGCGCCACTTGCGGAACAGGAACGCTCGAATTGCGTCACGACCTTCGAAAAACTCATCGCGATTGCGCCATTGCGAATTTTCTGAATACGCGAGCACCACAATCTCGGGGTCGCAAGTGTTCCAGCTAGTCTCGGCCGCCTGCACCTTGCGGCGCGCCGTGTCAGCCGTGAATGGCGGTACGAGCCGTTGCTTCTGCATGATTGATGGCTGCTCCTCGATGAGTGATTCCTGTGGTTGTTGGAGCAGGAACCGTGCCAGCCAAACAAATCTTTATATTTCAAATAGTTAGATAGATCCTCGTATCGCAGGAATTGGTGAGTCGCAACTTCTTGTGATAGCGTCTGGCAAGTAATTGAGAACTGAATAATCCACATGACCCGCCTCGAGGAAGCGCTCTTTGATCGATCTCCACTCTGGCTCGCTGCCCTCGACGCAAATGGGGATTGCCAAGCTTTGAGTGCACCGTGGCGCGCGGCGCTCCGTTTGGGCACAGACGTAGCGCCCGCGCTGTCTGTCGCCGACCTACTGCAAACAGATGACAAGGCGCTGCTTGGTGCACTCCGCGACGCTGCTTCTCGTGGGAGCTTGATCGATTCAATGCCGGCCCGGGTCCTGACTCGTTCCGGGCCGATTCACGGCGCACTCAGCGCATGGGCGGGCTCCGGCGGCAACAAGACGACCTTCGTGGCGGTGACGTTCGCGAATCCGCTGACCGAAACTGCACTCACCCGCCTGCAACGCAAGCACGAGTTGATCCTCGATGCAGCAGGCGAAGGCGTTTACGGGCTCGACAGCAACGGTCGCACAACGTTCGTGAATCGCGCAGCCACGGAGATCCTTGGATGGCGCGAAGAAGATGTGCTCGGCCAGCCCTTGCACGATATTCATCATCACTCGCATCGCGATGGCACCCCGTACCCGCAGGAGGCATGCCCCATCTACGCCGCGCTGCGTGATGGTGCGGTGCATCGTGTAGACACTGAGGTGTTCTGGCATTCGAATGGAACCGCCGTTCCTGTGGAGTACACGAGCACGCCCATCTGCGAAGACGATGGCAGCTTATGCGGCGCCGTCGTGGTGTTTCGGGACATCTCTGAACGCCTCTCGCTCGAACAGCAACGACAACGCGACTATCAACAGATAGAGCAACTAAAAGAACGGCTGGAACTTGAACGTGACTATCTGCGCGACGAGCTCCGCATCACCAGTCCCCATCGCGGCATCATTGGCAGCAGCGAGGCTCTCAAACGCACACTGGCGCAAATCGACGCCGTCGCAGCAACGCCTGTGAGTGTGCTCATCCAGGGTGAGTCGGGGGTGGGCAAGGAAGGAGTAGCGCGCGCGATACATGAACGCAGCGACCGAGCGGAGCGCCCGCTTGTGAAGGTCAACTGTGCGTCGATTCCGGCGGAGTTGTTCGAAAGCGAGTTCTTCGGCCACGTGCAGGGTGCATTCACTGGCGCGCATCGCGATCGTGTGGGACGTCTGCAGCTTGCTGACGGAGGCACTCTGTTTCTCGACGAGGTCGGTGAAATTCCGGTGCCATTGCAAGGCAAACTATTACGTGCGTTGCAGGAGCGAGAGTTCGAGCGCGTCGGTGACGACACCACTGTGCATGTAGACGTGCGCGTGATCGCAGCCACCAATCGTGATCTTGTCCGCGAGATCGAAGGGGGCCGCTTCCGCGAGGACCTCTACTACCGACTCAGCGTCTTCCCGATCCATGTTCCACCACTGCGTGATCGGCCGGGCGACATCGGTCCGCTCGCACAGTACTTCCTCGACAGCATCTGCGCCGAACTGCGCCGCGATTCCATTGCGCTGACGAAACAACAGATCTTGGGTCTCCAGACACAGCCCTGGCCAGGTAACGTGCGTGAGCTGAAGAACGTGATCGAACGTGCCGCCATCGTCACCACCGGGCGCCGATTGCGTCTCGAGTTCGAAGCTGCGATACCCGCTGCACCGAGCGTGACGCGCATGGATCCACAAAGCGAAGACTTCGTCACGGATACCGAACTGAGGGACTTGGAAAAGGCCAACCTTTTGGCAGCACTTCGTCACGCCCACTGGCGGATCTCAGGAAGCGGCGGCGCGGCTGAGATACTCGACATAAAGCCGTCCACGCTGGCGTATCGGATGAAGGTGTTCGGCATCTCAAAGCCGCGTGGCTCGTAGCGCGATCAGATTAGCTGGTCGATTCCTGCAGCCTGCCGACCTCCTGGACGATGGCTTCGAGCGCTCCTGGTTCAAGTGTGAGCGGTATGTGTTTTACACCGGGGAGTAGCCGTACTGGCCAGTTCTTGCCAGCGTCGCGAACAATTGACTCAAGCTTCGCGGTTTCGAAGGCCTCGTCCTCCGTGCCTGCGACGATTGCGCACGGACGGTCAACACTCCGCATGTTCGCCAAGTAGTCGGACAGGGGGCGAAAGTTCGTTGCCAGGTTGTAGTCGTACTCCGGGGTCAGCATGTCTCGCGCTTCGCCACTCAACGCAAAGCTCGTGACCGGAAGATGATTGAAGAGGTGGATGCCCAAAGCGTTGAGCATGGTAAGGGCGGCAATTCTGGCGATGCCGACGTTTACCCAGCCTCCACTCCCGGGGCGTTGGCTCGGAGCGTTCTGACCGAGAAACGGGGACAGCAAGAGATAGCTGCCGAAGCGCGAACGCCGTGCACCTCCGGCAAAGCGAAGCACAAAACCACCCCCGGAAGAAAACCCTACAAGGGTAGACGGGGCCGCTGGTCTGACAGCGTCCAAAAATGACGCAAGGTCGCTATCGAGCTGCCCGACATACTCAATCCGTCCCTTCGTACCGGATGCGCCATGGCCGCGCATGTCAACCGCATACACAACATACCCAGCAGCCGCCATCGCCTGGGCCATTGGATGCATACTTTGGCTGCTCGCGGACGATCCATGAATGAGCACGACGCTACCTCGCGGATGCGTACGCGGCGTTGGGTACTCACGAAACGCGATGCTTTGACCATCTTCTGCGCGGAATTGCGAGATGCACGGCAGCCCGGAGTAGTCGACCAACTTGAACGGCGCATTGATGCTATCCATCGCAGGCGGCTGCGAAGGCCCCCCCAGGGCGATGCACAGAAGGGTCGCTGCGATGAGGCAAAGTACAGTCAAAAGTGCGGCGAGCATACGATTCGTACGGGATATGTTGGGGCCTAAGCGATTCTGCAGCAGTCGCTCAGATGCGCCGGCGACTCTGGTTCAAATTCTACAATCCTTCAAGATCCGCTCACACAACATGTGCTGCGGCGACCGATGTTCGCCCGTCCAGCTACTTATCGTAGCGGATCGCCAACAAGTCCGATGTCGGACCCGCTTGCCGAATAGAGCGCAGCGAAAGCTAGCAAGTGCTCACGGAACCTAGCGTAACTGCTCACACCATCTACACCCCTCGCCGTCACAGCGACGGCACACCTGCTCAAGGTGCCCCGGTACGAAACGGTGAGCATGTATGGGCGCGCATAGGTGCTCATGTGTTTTTTGTGGGCAGCTATGGCATCTATAGTGTCGCCGGAGGGCGTCGATGCAGCGGGTAGCTTCCAATGCCAAGCCCGTCTTTGCCGAACCCTTCACGTCGTACGCGAACACCGATTGCATCCTTCGCGCGTCGGATCGTCGACCAGCTGTGACCGGCCGCATTCGCGTCGTTCTGCACGTCGCGCGCCGGCATCGGTGGGGGCAACTCTGGGGGCAACTTGTCTTGGATAAAGTCGTCAGAACCCAGCGTTTACGCGGCCTTCAGTAGCGATTCGATTGTCGCCGCCGGGCGGGAGTCGAAGCCGCGGCAGGGATGCCATCTACAAGGCAATACCCACGCTCCGATGCCGCGCGACGAGTCGCTGCTGCTTCGACAGCTGCCCAAACAGTCGCCGGCGACACAAGTGCCGCCGTCGACTCAGAGAATGTAACCATCGCCGGACGCGCGCACGGTGATATCGCCGATCGAAACGCCCCACGGCTGATTGATCGCATAAACTATCTGATCGGCAAGAAAGGCAGGCTCGAGCGCGTAGTACTCGATGTGGTCCGCACTCGTGTGCTCGGGTGGCAGCTCACCGTTGAGGTGCGCTTGCATCAGTTGCCCGTAGTGCGCGGCATTCTGTCCGAGAATCCCCACGATCGCCTCTCGGTTGACGACGCCCGTGGCCAAACCCGTTCCCGGCACACCGGTAGGGCGCACGATCGTCACTTTGATCTTGCCTTGGGATTCCACACGCAGTGATTCCGAGAGGAAATTCACGGCCGCCTTGGTCGCGCCGTACACGCCAGCGCCCGCCACCGGAAAATTGCTGTAGATCGACGACAGATTCACGATGTGTCCGCGGCCCTGGGCAATCATCGTGTCGTACACCGCAACAATGCCGTTCAACACGCCTTTGATATTGATGTCGATGCACCGATCCCACGCTGTAGCGGCTTTGGCGTGGTCCGCGTAGAACGCAAGCGGCATGATGCCGGCATTGTTGATCAACACGTCGATTCGCCCGAACTGATCCACCGCGCGTTTGGCGAGCGCGACCATCTCCTCGGCTTGGGTGACATCGGTGCGAGCAAACTCGGCTACGCCGCCGGCGGTGCGTATCTGCGCCACGGTGTCTGCGACCCCTGCTTCATCGATATCTGCACACACAAGGCGTCCGCCCAGAGCCGCCGCCTTCTCGGCCACCAGACGGCCGAAGCCGCCGGCCGCGCCAGTCACGATGATGACTTTGTTCCTGATGTGATTGGTCATCTGTATCCTGCTCCATCCTTCCAATTGTCCTCGCGATAGAACAATACGCTGGCGCGCATCGAAGAGCTGCGGCTTTGCCCACTTGATCCGTGCTTCCACAAGTAACCAAGAGAGAATCGAATGCCCAACGCAGACGTCCACATCCAAGGCGAAGTTGCACCCGGATTCGAGCCCGTCCGGGCTCTGTACGAACACAACATGCGAACCCTCGAAGAAAAGCAGACGCAACTGTGCATCTACGTTCAGGGTGAAAAGGTCGTGGATCTCTGGGCGTCCGTCGTGGAAGGCGACGACTTTTCACCGGATTCGCTCGTCAACGTCTTCAGCAGCGGCAAGAGTCTGGAAGCCATCGCGATGGGATGGTTGGTCGGGAGAGGGTTGCTACGCTACGACGATAAGGTCGTCGACCATTGGCCCGCGTTTGGTGGCAATGGCAAGCAGGCGTTGACCGTTGCGGAGCTCATGCGGCACGAAGCAGGCATTGCCGCATTCAACACCTCGATCGAGCCAGACGACTTGCTGACCGCGAACATCAAGGAAAACAGAATCGGCCGCATCATCGAGGCGCACCCACAAAAGTTTCGCAGCGGCGGCGGCAGCACTCGCGAGTACCACGCAATCACCCGCGGCTGGATCGTCAATGAAGTCTTTCGCCGCATCGATCCGGCGGGTCGAACGATCGGCGAGTTCCTGAGCGAAGAAATCAGTGGCCCGCTCGGTGTCGATGCCAACATCGGCGTGAAGGCGCAGCACCTGACCCGAGTGGTCGACGTAGCGCCGCTGCGTGTCGGGTTTCAGGTGCGGCAGGGTATGAAGCCGAAGTTTCTGAAGCGGCGGATGGAGCACAACATCTTCCAGACGATCGGCAGACTGATGCGGGTGCTGCCGAACATGAGAAATGGGACCACGAAAGGCACACCTGCGCCATTCAAGGGCATGAAGAGAATTTCGTTCTTCAACGAGCGTGCGGTGCGGATGGGCGAGTCGCCGTCGGCCAATGCAATCTGCTCCGCCCGAGGGCTCGCAAAGATCGCCGCTGCGATGTCCGCACGCGGGCGCTTCGGATCAACTGAAATTCTGCCCGATGCCGCCTGGAAAGCCCTGCACGGCGGCCCCGACAGAAAAGACATGGGATTCGCAACAACGACGTTCACTCAGGGCGGCGTAGCAAAGTTCGCGGCGACCGGCCCACAGACCAGCATCAGCGAGCACCGCCTGAACGCAGGCCGGGAAGGGTTCTATGGATGGATGGGTCTTGGAGGCTCAATCTTCCAATGGCATCCACAACACCAGATCGGGTTTGGGTACGTGCCAACCTCGCTCAATGTGCTCGACTTCCTCAATGAGCGAGGCAAGTCGTACCAGGCCGAAGTGCTGCGCTGTGTTGAGAACCTGTGACACAGATCGCGGTGGACGATCACCGGCTGGTTGCGATCCGCTTGTAACCCTGTGGGTCGTGGGCACACCGACAATCAGGGCAGCGCCTGGGAGCCTGCGCGGCAGAAGCACTCTGGAGCACTTGTTCGCGCGCAAGCGCGCTCCCACAGAGTAGCAAGCGGACTCTTGCGCTAACGGCGTGAACAGGAAGTTGTTTGGCAACGCACGATGCCTTGCCGCGCCACGTCGATCGGGCAATCATGTCGGCGAGTGCGAATCGGAGCTGTTTCACAATGCGCGTCTATATGATCTTGATGATCGTGATTGCGTGCGTCCTGCCGGCGCGCGCCGCGGACGTGCCAGGCAGCAAAGACCATCCCCTCATCAAGCGCTATGCCGATTCGGAGTTGTATGCGTACACGGAGGCGGCGTTCGACGAGTATTTCCTGATGGTCGAGCCCGCTGCCAACTACGGCGGCAAGGACAAGAACCTCGAATCGACGCAAGCGTTGCAAGGGCGTGTGACCGAGCGCAGCTACGGCCTGGCGGCGGGACGCAGCACGCTCGAGGTGTTTCAGAACTATCGCAATGAACTGCAGGCCGCGGGATTCACGATGATCTGGGAATGCAGCAACGTCACCTGCGGTGGCCGCAACTTCAATCATGCCGTGATCTCGTCCGGCGGCTTTGCAGAGAACTATGAAGATCAGCGCTACCTCGCCGCGCGGCTGCCGCGCACCGAGGGCGATCTTTACGTGTCTCTCTACGTCGTGCGCAACTACAGCGTCGGTGGCCCTACCAAGAACACGATTCACGTGCGACTGGATACGATCGAGCTGGCGCCGATGGAGTCGCGAATGATCACGGTCGATGCCGAGGCGATGACCAAGAGTCTTGGTGAAGATGGGCACATTGCGCTCTATGGAATCCTGTTCGACACCGACAAAGCGATCGTAAAAGCCGAGTCGCAGCCCGCGCTGCAGGAAATTGCGCGCCTGATGGCGTCCGATCCGAACATGACTCTATGGGTCGTGGGACACACCGACAATCAGGGCAGCGCCGAGTACAACCAGGATCTGTCGAGCCGGCGGGCACGCGCCGTTGTCGACGCGCTCGTAAAGCAGTTCGGGGTTGCGCCGGGACGCCTGCAGGCAGCGGGCGTCGGTTTTCTCGCGCCCGTCGCAAGCAACGAGCGTGAAGAAGGTCGGGCGTTGAATCGACGGGTCGAACTGGTGCGTTAGCCGGAAACGCCTCAGCCCAGCGCGTCCGCCTCGCGGCTCATCTCGATCTGACCGGGTTTGCGCATCATCTTGTCGATCTCGGCGATGTGCTCTTCTTCCTGCGCAATCATGTCGCGCGCGTACTCTTCGAGCGGCACCGATCGATCCTGCACCAGTTCGAGCAGGCCGTAGTAGTACTCGAGCGCAACGTGCTCGGCCTGCAGCGTTTCCTTCAGGATCTCGCCGATGTCGTGCTGATGGGTTTCGAGCAGCGGGCCAATGCCGAGCGACGGATGTCCGCCCAACCGGGTGACGAGTTCGCCGGCGGCCTGGGCGTGCATCAGAGTTTCATTGGCTTGATCCCGAAACCAGGAGACGATCGGAATACGGTTGAAGCCATACACCATGAGTGAGTAGTGCGTGTAGCGCACCACGCCCGCGAGCTCAGATTCGAGAATGCGATTCAGCTGGGCGATCACAGCTTTGGTGTCGATTGCGTTGCGGGTCATGGTTCGCTCCACATTCGAGTTTAGGGACAACTATCCGCGCCCTCCCCGCCGATGTCGACCGTTCGCTGGTCCCACTGAGACGCTTACAACGACCGCGATTGCGACACTCGATCCCGCAAATCGCGGGTCCCCTTCAGTTGCCCGCATAGTGGGCGGCCAGCGCCCGGATCTCGACATCGCTGAGCCCCGCCGCCTGGCCGTTCATGATCGCGTTCTCCCGCGTCCCGGCCCGATAGGCAAACAGTTGCAGGCGCAGGTATTGCTCCCATTGCCCGCTCAGGTTGGGAAACGTTGGGGCAACACCCTGGCCATCGACACCATGGCAGGCGACACAGCCCTTCTCCGCGGCCAACGCAGCGCCGCGCGGTGTCTCAGGCGCCGCGCAACCAGCAACGCCCAGCAACACGATGAATGCAACGAGTCGTTTAGTCATGAGCCTTGCTCCGCGAAGTAGCGTGCCACCGCCGCGATCTCGGCCTCGGTCAACGGGGCCGCTTGGCCGTTCATGGGGTTGTTGCGCTCGGCACCGGATCGGAAGTATTTGAGGCGGGCCTCGAGATAGGCGGCATGCTGGCCGGCGAGGTTCGGATAGCGCGCCGTATTGCTCTTGCCCGCCACACCGTGACAGGTCATGCAGCGGTATTTGAAGGCGAGTTCCGCACCCTCGTCGGCCGCAGCCGGCTCGGTGTACGCGACGCCGAGCCCAACCGCGGTGGCTAACAACAGTCTAATGTTTTTCATCGACAACTCCTGATTTGGAAGGCAGATGTTGACAGATGGTCTAATTAATGTCTAGATAAGCTCTCACATCAATCAGGAGATTCGAAATGTTGTCTAAGAACTCGTTTGGCTTCCGCTTCCCGTTCGTCGCATTCGCCAGTGCCGTGGGTATCGTCAGCTCGCTGGCGGCCTCGATGCTGATCGGCGGGGTGGTGTGATGACTCGCCGGGAACTCAAGCGTCGCGCCACCCGGGGCGCCGCGGCGGCGCCGTCGGTCCGGGTCGTCAGCGACGGCTGTCGTGACTACGTGATCGAGATCGTCGATGGCACCTCGGCGCAGCTGCTGCGGAAGCGCAACGGCGCCATCGAGCGCATTCGCAACCTCGGCGAAGCCTGCGCGGTACTGCGCGACTGCCGGGTACCGCGCGCAGTGCTGCGCCACCGGTGCGCGCACGACGAAGCCATGGCTGGCGTCGCGAGCGGTGGCGCGCCATTCTCGGAGTTGCCGCTGACGTTAACGGAATGAAGTGAGGTGGCGATGGTAGATGACCTGGAAGGTGTGCCAATCGGGGCCGTGACCCGCATGACCGGAATTACGGCCCATACCCTGCGCAAATGGGAGAGCCGCTACGGCGTCATCGAGCCGATACGCACCGACACTGGACGACGCCTGTACGGCCAACAGGACATTGAAAAACTGCTGCTGGTTCGCGACCTGATCGATCGCGGCCATCCCATCAGCAGCCTCGCGGATCTCTCCGGCGCGCAACTCGAGGCATTGCTTGCGCGCTCGCAGCCAACCCCGCGCGCGACGCCGAGCCCAACCGCGGTGGCTAACAACAGTCT
>JBGSQB010000092.1:0-9795 GCA_041738285.1 Pseudomonadales bacterium
CCGGGGCCGGCACCGGAGCGGCGGCTGCGTTCCGCACCGACGGCGTCGTGTGCCTGCGCGGAGCGCTGTCGGACGCAACGATGGCACTGGCACTGGCGGCTTGGCAGTGGAGCATGGCCAATCCCGGCCCCGGCGCCGCCAAGTTGCCGTCCAAGGGTTCCGGTACCTTTTATCAGGACCTTGCCAACCCGGCATCGTTTGCTGCTTACGATGCGCTGCTGCGCGAACCCGTCATCGGTGCGATCCCGGCTGCGCTGTGGGGTAAACCGGACGTGTGGTACATGTACGAGCAGATCTTCCAGAAATCCGGCGGCGTCACGCGACGCACGCCCTGGCACCAGGACACCCCTTATCTGCCGGTGCGCGGCGATGACCTCGCGGTGATGTGGATCTCCTTCGACGCGGTGTCGGCGGAGCAGTCGCTGGAGTTCGTGCGCGGCTCCCACCGGGGCACGTTGTACAACGGCTCCACCTTCGATCCCAACGACGACACTGCGCCGATCTACAAAGGCGATGTGCTGCCACGCCTGCCGGACATCGAAGCACAACGCGCGAACTGGCCGATCGTTTCCTGGGCCACGCAGCCCGGGGATGTCATCGTGTTCCATCCGGGCGTGCTGCACGGTGGCGCCGCAACCGATACGTCGACTCAGCGCCGCACACTGTCACTGCGTTTTTTCGGCGCCGATGCGGTGGTGGCCAAGCGGCCGGGCGCGGACATCGAGGTGAAGCATGAACGGGCTGTGACCAACGTGCATCCGCTCACCCGCATGCGCGCGCAAGGCGACGGCACGCCGTTCCGCGATCCTTCGTTCCCGAAGATTCACCCGACTCCCGCCGCCGCAAGCTGACGAAGCTGCGCGTCACACCCCGAGGTCAGCGAGGATCGCGTCTTCAGTGGCGAAGTCGTACTGGTCACGGTCGCGCCCCTTGGCGTCGTACCAGCGCCACGCATCCCGGTAGCCCGCCTCGGTGCCGAACCGGGGCTGCCAGCCAATGTCGCGCTGCGCCGCTTCGATGGACATGAACGCACTGCCGATCATGGCTTCGGCCCAATGCAGCGCCGCGCCACTTCCAACGGTACGTGAACTCCGCCCGCACCCCCATCGCCCGCGCAATGAGAAGCGCGACTCTGACACCGCAGCCAACCGGCAGATCCAGATGCTTCCCGCCAGCACCAAAGGTCTTGATAATCGTGCTCTTCGCCGATCCGATTGCGAGTTGCACGCTTCGCGCCAATCGAGGTGGCCGGGTGCAGTCGGGGACAAGAGGTTGCTCACTTGATCGGATCCGTGCGTCATGCGATTCGCGAACTCGACCGACTGCGGCGTGACAGCTCGTCGAGCCGAATCTGCTGTCGCGCCGAGCACCGCGTGCGCTTCGATGCACCGCGCGAAATGCTTGTTCGGATGAGGGCGTCTCTCGAAAGAAATCTGACCGAGAACATCGTGCCGTTCTGGTATCCGAGTTCGATCGATCAATTGGACGGCGGTTATCGCATCAATCACGACGTTGCAGGTCACTGGCAAGGTGCGGCGCCTAAGAGCTTGGTGGCGCAGGCGCGCACGTTATGGTTCTTTGCCCGGCTCCTCAACAGCCCGTACCGATCTACCGGGTACGAGGGCGCCGCGGCACACGGATTCGAATTTCTCGAACGTTGCTTCTGGGACACTCGGTCGGGAGGATTCCATTGGCGCGTCGACTCCCCGGGTGAGCTGCTCGATTGCGACAAGCATCTGTACGGCCAGTCGTTCGCTTTGTATGCACTCAGCGAATATGCGATCGCCGCCGGCGATGAGTCTGCCGCGCGGCGCGCCGACGAACTGTTCGATCTCATCGAACGCCACGCACGCGATCGCTCACACGGAGGTTATCGCGAGTTCTTACGTCGCGATTGGAGTGCACCTGAGCCACATGAGATCGGCTACCTCGGTAAACCCGCGAGCGTCAAGACCCTGAACACGCACCTGCACCTCCTCGAGGCGCTAACGCGCTACAACGACCTGCGCCCGGATGCTCGGGTGCATGACGCGCTGAACGAGTTGGTGTGGGTGTTGGGAAACACCGTCGTGCGCAAACGATACGGCGCTTGTACCGATCGCCACGAAGAGGATTGGAGCGTGCCCGAATCGGACGGCCGCCCTCGCGTCGTGTATGGGCACGATTTGGAGACGGTCTGGTTTCTGATCGAAGCAAGCGCCGGACTGGCACTGCCATCAGCGCTGCAGGTCGATTTGTACGAGACGCTCTTCTTCAACGCGTGGCGCTACGGTTACGACCACGCGCGCGGCGGCTTCTACTTGGGCGGAGATCTGGGACGCTTCGCCTCCGACCGGCAGAAGGTCTGGTGGGTGCAGGCCGAGGCACTCGTATGCGCATTGCACCTCTATACGCTCACCCGCCGAAAGGTCTATTTCGACGTCTTCGCCAAGACGCTCGAGTGGGTCACCGTCTACCAGACCGACTGGCAACGGGGTGAGTGGTACCTGCGCACCGACCGCGCCGGAGTCGGCTCTGGTGAAAAGGCCCATGAACGGGCGGGGACCTGGAAGTGCAGCTATCACAATGGTCGCGCCATGCTAAAAGGTATCGAACTGGTCGACCGGCTCATTGCGGATACTCCGGGTCAGAGTCACTGGATCTAGGGGCAACGGGGCGCGGCGCCCGCTGCTATGTCCATGCCGGACTATGAGATACGCTCGTTGATCCGAATGGAGGAATTCTGATGCCGAGCTACCTTCAGGATCTCGACGACGTGCGCAACGTCATTCAGCTCTACATAGACGGTTCAAACGGCGACGTTGCCAAGCTGAAGCAGGCGTTTCACCCCGATGCCCGCATGATGGGCCACATCGGGGCAATGGATACGTACATTCCGATCACCGGATTCTTCGACATGGTCAAGGCAACGCCGGGGATGGCAGGCCCGAACTACCAGGCGATCATTCAATCGATCGACATCACTGGCGACGCTGGCGTCGCGGTACTGGCTGAAACCGATTATCTCGGCTGCGACTTCGTCGACTATTTCTCGGTGGCGCGCATCGACGGCCGATGGATGATCACCAACAAGACGTATGCACACACCGGTGGTGAACCACCGAAACGATAGTCCAGCGTGCGGCCGGCAATGCGCCATCGCGACTAACCCGCTGCTGCGCCAGTGCGGATCCGGTCGAAGGCGAGTTCGAGGCCGGTCATGCCATGCAACAAGGCATTGGCTGCGAACTCGGGTTGCTGCGCGCCGGGGCTCAATCTGAAACCCTGCATGCGCTGAACGATCACTTTGAACGCCCCATTCATTTCGCGGCGGGATAGCGCGGCACCCAGGCAATGGTGCACCCCTTTGCCGAACGCGACATGATCGCGCAGGTTGGTGCGGCGGATGTTGAATGTCAGCGGATCATCGAATTGCGCCGCGTCCTGGTTCGCTGCACCGAAACGCGCAAAGCACACGGCATTCGCCGGTATGGTGACGCCGCCGATCGCAACGTCCCGGGTGGTGCGGCGAAACATGTTCGCCGACGGGCTGGTGATGCGCAGAATCTCTTCCACGAGCGCATGAATGTTCTCGGCGCTGGGATCGCGACGCACGATGTCGTATTGCTCGGGATTTTCGATGAGCAGCCACATGCCCTCGGTCAGGGCCGATGACGTGGTTTCGTTGCCGGCCACCAGAATCTGCGACAGCATCGACAGGCATTCGGCATTGTTGAGCGGCTTCTCACCATCGATGCTGGCGTTGACCACCTTCGAGAGGATGTCGTCTTCGGGGTGTTTGCGCCGCTCCTCCATCTTTTCCACGAAGTAAGACTGGAATTCGATGATGTCGCGGGCCGCCTGCATCAGACCGGCTTTGTCGAGCTGCTGCGACAGGTTGCCGATGAAGGCGCCCGTCCATTTTCGCAAGAGCGGCAGATCGCTGATCGGCGCGCCAATTTGCGAGGCGATAATGGTCAACGGCAACGGCACCCCGAAGGCGCCGAGAAATTCGCAGCGGCCCTCCTCGATGAACCGATCGATCAGTGCATGGGATGTCTGCTCGATGAACGGCTCCAGGCGCTTCAGATTCGCAGGCGAAAAGGCGCTATCCACGAATTTCCGGTAGCGCCGCTGCAGCGGCGGATCCTGGGTGAGCATGGTCGATACGTTAGGGTAGCCTTGACTGACGATGGCCGCGATGTCCGGATCTGCGCTGGCGAGCGATCCGGTGCCCATGCCCGGCATCACGCTGGAAAACGTCTCGTGATCACTCGCCATGGCCACCACGTCGGCATATCGGGAGACGAAGTAGATGCCGCTCATCGGATCCTGGTAAACAGGCGCCTCGCGGTGCAACCGCTGGTTCATCCCATAGGGACATTTCAGCAGTGCCGGATGCATGGGGCTGAATGCGCCCAGCGGGCAGGTCTGTGCGAACGCCACCATCTCTGAGTCCGTCTCCGCCATTACATACTCCCTGCTGACGCGGCTCTGGATCGCCAAGCCTGCGGTGTCGTGCCCCGAAAATCTACTCCTGCCCGGAAGCAGGTATCCTGCAGGGCGTACTTCAAAGACAACGGAGGAAGTGATGCTCAAAGCAGCCATCGCGGTCGGTGGATATGCCCGCTCGAATGCGCGCGCCATCGTGGATCTGGTGCAGGAGGCGGAGCAGCTGGGCGTGGACAGCGTGTGGTCCGCGGAAGCGTGGGGTTCGGACGCGGTGACATCGCTTGCGTTTCTCGCCGGCCTGACCAAGACGATCAAGCTCGGCACCGGCATCATGCAGATCAGCGCGCGCACACCCTCCATGACCGCCATGACCGCGCTGTCCCTGAACGATCTGTCCGAAGGCCGCTTTCTGCTGGGCCTCGGCGTGAGCGGACCGCAGGTGGTCGAGGGATTGCACGGCGTCGCCTACGCGCAGCCACTGGGCCGATTGCGTGAGACGGTGGACATTCTGCGTCTGGCGTTCTCCGGCAAGAAGCTCGATTACCATGGCAGCCACTATGAGCTGCCGCGGCCGGGTGGCGAGGGCAAGGCGCTGCGCCTGGACCATCCGCCCGCAAACATTCCGATCTATCTCGCGACGCTCGCACCGATGTCCCTGGAGTACACCGGTGCCGCGGCCGACGGCTGGCTGGGCACCTCGTTCTCCCCCGACCATGCCGACGCCCACTTGGCCTACATCCGCCGCGGCGCCGAGAAGGCCGGCCGTAAACTCTCCGACATCTTTCTCAACGCCGCTTGCACGGTCGCAATTGGCGAGAATGTGGAGCAGATGATCGATGGAATGCGCGGCGGTGTGGCCTTTCAGATGGGCGCCATGGGCAGCGCCAAAACCAACTTCTACAACGATGCATTCAAACGGGCGGGCTACACGGACGATGCGCTGGCCATTCAGCAACTGTGGATCCAAGGCAAGCGCGAAGAGGCCGCCCAGCGCGTCCCGGATGCCATGGTCACCGAGTTCGGCGCCATCGGCACCCCGGCTATGGTGAAGGCACGGCTTAAGCGCTACAAAGATGCCGGTATCAACGGGCTCACGCTGCGCATCGACGCCCCGGGCAACGCGCGGATGGACGTGCTGGCGCAAACCATGGACCTCATCAAAGCGGTCGGCTAACTTTGGCAGGCCTCAGCGCAGCACTTCGGGGGAACTCATGGCACTGCAGACACTGAAGAGCGACGCATCCGAAGCCGCAATTCTCGCGGCGATGGCCCGCGACGGCGCCTGCATCATCGCCGACGTGGCCGATGCGGCGACGGTCCGACAGATGATCAACGAGGTGACCCCGTTCATCGAGCGCACCCCTTTTGGCGCTGACGATTTCACGGGTCGCAATACGCAACGCACGGGTGCGCTGGTGGCGCGCACCCCCACCTGCCGCCAGCTGGTGCTGAATGCCACCGTGCTCGGCGCGGCGCGTGCGTTTCTGAAGCCGTGGGCGGACAAGATCATCCTGCATCTCACCCAGACCATCTATATACATCCCGGCCAGGGTGCACAGGTGCTGCATCGCGACCGACTCGCATGGGGCACCGTGCTGCCGTTGTCCATCGAGCCGCAGTTCAACACCATCTGGGCGCTCACCGATTTCACCGCCGCCAACGGCGCAACCCGCGTGGTACCGGGCAGCCACACCTGGCCCTGGGATCGCAAAGCCACACCGGATCAGGTGGTGCAGGCGCAGATGAGTGCGGGCTCGGTGTTGCTGTACAGCGGCACGGTGCTGCATTCCGGTGGCAAGAATCAGTCGGATGTCTCGCGCCTCGGCCTCAACATCACCTATTGCCTGGGCTGGTTGCGACAGGAAGAGAATCAGTATCTGTCCTGCCCACCACACATCGCGCGCCACCTGGACCCCGAGTTGCAGGAACTGCTGGGCTACACCCAGGGCAACTATGCGCTGGGCTACTACTCGGATCCGGAGGCAACCGAACCAGGCCGCGACATCATCCCACCTGAGTTCGCGCTGGGTCGCAAGCCGCGCGAGGGCCAAGGCTTCTCGCTGTCGGAGGCCACCGACACTGGCATCACCTTCGAGCAGATGCGCGACACGGTGCCGCTGGGCGAGGATGTATAGCCCCGAAAAGGAGATCAATCGATGACCGAAGCAGTGGATTTCGACGCCGACGCGCTGCGCGCACGTTACCGGGCCGAACGCGACAAGCGTCTGCGCAAAGAAGCCAACGACCAGTATGTCGAGGTGACGGGCAAGTTCGCCCACTTCCTCGAAGACCCCTACGTCGATGCGCCCCTCGCGCGCGCACCGCTCACCGATACCGTCGAAGTATTGGTGATCGGCGGCGGCTTTGGCGGTCTGTTGGCCGGTGCGAAGTTGCGCGATGCCGGTATCGAAGATCTGCGCATCGTCGAAAAGGGTGGCGACTTCGGCGGCACCTGGTATTGGAACCGCTACCCCGGCGCGCAATGCGACATCGAGTCGTACATCTATCTGCCGCTGCTGGAAGAAATCGGCTACATCCCGAAGGAGAAGTACAGCTTCGCGCCGGAGATTCTCGCTCACACGCGGGCGATCGCCGAGCACTACGACCTGTATCGAGATGCGGTGTTCCAGACCGAAGTCACGGCCATGCGCTGGGACGAGGCGAGCAAACTGTGGCAGGTCTCGACCAATCGCGGCGACCGCATGAAGGCGCGCTATGTGGTGATGTCGAACGGACCGCTCAATCGACCGAAGTTGCCGGGCATCGCGGGGATCGAATCGTTCAAGGGCCACACGTTCCACACCAGTCGCTGGGATTACGGCTACACCGGCGGCGACGCCAGCGGCAATCTCGACAAGCTCGGTGACAAACGCGTCGGGATCATCGGCACCGGTGCAACCGCCGTGCAATGCGTTCCGCATCTCGCGGCGGGCGCAAAGCACCTCCACGTCTTCCAGCGCACACCGTCGTCGATCGACGCACGCGGCAACAAGCCGACCGATCCCGCGTGGGCCGCGTCACTGGAGCCCGGTTGGCAGGCGCGCCGCATGCAGAATTTCAACGTGCTCGTGACTGGCGGCTTTCAGGACGAAGACCTGGTCAACGATGGCTGGACCGACATCATCCGCAATCTCGGCTCCATTACCGCTTCACGCAAGGTCGACGACAGCGGGCTTTCCATGGAAGACATGATGGCGAACGTGGAACTCGCCGACTTCCAGAAGATGGAACAGATTCGCAGCCGGGTGGATTCGTTGGTCGAAGACCCCGACGTTGCGTCGGCGTTGAAACCCTGGTATCGGCAGTTCTGCAAGCGCCCCTGCTTCCACGACGACTACCTGCCCGCTTTCAACCGCGACAACGTCACCTTGGTCGACACCGGTGGTCAGGGTGTTCAGCGCATCACTGAAAAAGGGGTCGTGGTCGACGGTGTCGAGTACGAACTCGACTGCCTCATCTTTGCTACGGGCTTCGAAGTGGGCACGGCGTATACGCGTCGCGCCGGCTACGAAATCGTCGGCCGCGGCGAACAGACGTTGACCGCCAAGTGGGCGAACGGCCTGCGCACCTTGCATGGCTTTCAGACCCACGGATTCCCGAACTGCTTCTTCATGGGCGTCACCCAGGGCGGATTCACCGCCAACTTCCCGCACATGCTGAAGGAACAGAGCGACCACATCGCCTACATGATCGGCCACGCGCGCCGCAACAATTACCACTGCCTCGAAGCGTCCAAGGCCAGCGAGGATGCATGGGTCGATACGATCAATGCATCGGCGGTTCTCAATCAGAAATTTCTCGAAGAATGCACCCCGGGCTACTACAACAACGAGGGTGATCTCACCTCCGGCAACTCGTTGCTCGGAGGTCAGTACGGCGGCGGCCCGGAGGCGTTCTTTCAGATCATCAGAGACTGGCGCGAAGAGGGCAGCCTCGAGGGGCTCGATTTTTCTTAGCGCTTCGGGCGCCGACGGCTCCATGCGATCCAATGGGGTCGAGACAGGCCCAGTGGCGGCTGAGGTGTTCCGTTTCTCTGCATAAATGATCGAGCCACGACACACTCCGCTGCAGCTGCGAGGTCATGGGACAGCCACATCGAGAGCCGTGTACACGCCCCGGCTCGGAACTGATGAAGGTACGTCTATTCGGAGCAGACTCTTGACGTTGCCTCCCGAGACGAATGTTCCGCCGCTACCAGTGATGCGGAACCGCATCCGGTAGTGGGTGACAACGCCTGCGAGCAATGAATCCATTGCGCCGAAGATCATGCCGAGTTGTCTTGGGTCGCCGAAATCGGCTGCCAATCCGCCAGTGCGCACGCTGGCTTCGGAGAAGCCGTACCAACTCGAACCCGACGAATACACGATACCGACGTGCACACCCATTTGGCGTGCAAGTTCGGTGACCGCGTCGATTTCACCAACCGTCAGCCCTTGGCGGGTCAGCACCAGCACAGTGCGCTCAGTATCCGCGATCCCGCGATCGTCGACGGCTGCGATGACGCGAATGGACTCAATCAGGCTGTCGTACATCGGTGGTGGACCCGACGCCGGATTTCCGAGTGAGTCGATCGCATCCAGATAGATGCTACCGTCACTGGTGAATGGTCCAAGTACCGCAAATGTCGCCGCGCCATTCTCTGACTGGACGCTTGCAAGGCTGGCCATGTCGTTACCACCCAAGGCCAGGAAGAACGACTTCAGAGCCGGTGCTCTCCAATCCCAATCGGTGGTTGCATCGCTGCGCTCTACCAGTACGCCAACGATATAGGGATGGCGCGCGGAGGCTGGCTGCAGTTCGAAGGCTTGTGCCCCGCCATCGGGCAGGTAGCTGCCGGTCGCGTTCCCTTGGGCATCGGAGGCACAATCGCGAGGTCCACCCCAGCCGCAGTCATAGTTGACGATCGAAAAGTCGGCACTTGTCAATGTCTCCAGCGCATCCGAGTTCTCGCCGACCACTGCCACGTCGATCGAGAAGGTCATCGCGCTGCCATCGCTTGCACGGTCGACTACGCGAGTGCCCAGCACGACCGCACGGCCGATCGCCCACGCTCCTATGGCGCGGAGGTGCACATCCCAAAACTGCTGCGAGCCGCCGGCTAGGGTTGTGGCTCCGGTTTCAGAATCGAACCCGGCCGCGCTCACGGAAAGGGACACATTCCCAGATGCCAGATCGAGGAACTCGGCAGAGCCATTCGGGCCGGTCACGGTCTGGCGCAGCGCCCCTCCAGCAGTAACAGTGACAGTCGCTCCTACGATGGGCGTACCCGTGACATCAGCGACGCGCACTTCGAGGTCAATACGCGTAGAGTTGACAGCAGGCGCGCCGCCGCCACTCGGAGGGGCCACTGATCCAGCGCCGCCG
>JBGSQB010000147.1:0-3689 GCA_041738285.1 Pseudomonadales bacterium
GCTCGTGTTACTCGCGGAGGGTGATTGGAACGCCGCGCGCTCGGCTCTGCTCAATGCCGTGGCGAAGACCGAGACGCCATTCGTCAACTACATCGCGGCGGCGCGGGCGGCACATGAGCTCGGGGAAGCAGAGTCGCGCGACCGGCTGCTGGCGCACGCACAGGAGTCGGCGGCCGGTTCGACCATCGGTGTTCGCCTTGCCGGTGCGGAAATGCTGGCCGAGAGCGAAGACTTCGCGGCTGCCGAGGCAGTACTCGTCAAGCTACACGACGAGGCGCCGCGCCATCCCATGGTGCTGCGACGACTGTTCGAGTGTCGCGTGCAACTGTGCGATGTGGTGGGCCTCGCTGCGCTGGAAAAGGAAATGCGCAAGAACAAAATCCTGCCCGAAACAGAGCTTGCGACGATCATCCGCGGCGCCGTCGTTGCGCGGCTCACCGCCGCCAAGGGCGAGGATGTGAGCGGTGTGTGGGAGTCCGTGCCAAAGCCGTTCAAGACCGATGTCGAGATCGTGGCCGCAGCCGCCGCGGCCTTTGTCCGTGCAGGGCTCACCGATGTCGCCGAAGCATTGCTGCAACAGTCACTCAAGAGCGACTGGTCGAGCGATCTGATCAGCGCCTATGGCACATTGGCAACCGCCGATGCGGCTCAGCAGCTCCAGCATGCGGAGTCATTCATCAAGTCGCATCAGGACGATGCGGCGCTGTTTCTGGCGCTCGGGCGCCTGGCCATACGCAACGACCAGCTCGCCAAAGGTCGCGAGTATCTGGAAACCAGTTTGAAGCTGCTGCCGACTGCTGCGGTGTATGCCGAGCTGGGACGCGTTTGTTTCGCAATGAACGAGCGCGAACGTGCCGCGGAGTATTTCGCCAAGCAGTTCGCGGTTGCCTGAGGTCAACGCGGGGCGTAGCTGAATGCATCCGCATGGATGTGGGCGCTGCAGCCGCGCGCGGTCAGTGCATCGCTCACGGCATAGACGAAACCGGGGTTGCCAGCGAGGATGACGGTGCCGGTCGGCGGCGCGTCCTGACTGTTGATCCAACGTATCGCCCCGCTCTGGCCAGCTGAATCGATGGCGAGCTGGAACTCGAGCCACTCACTGCCATCGGCCACATTGGCGAAAAAATCGGCGCAGTACGCATCACTCGCACGAACGAGACTCCAAACGACACGTATCGGTGCGGTGTTCATCCGGCTCTGAAGGTGCTCGACGATGGCATGCGCCTGACTGATGCCGGTACCACCGGCGATGATCGTCAACGGTTCATCGACGGGTGGCTCGACCCAGACATCGCCGAATGGTCCGTCGAAGTGCCACTGCGTAGCCGTCTGCAGCAGGTGTTCGATGATGCGGGCGTCGTCGTTGCCCTCAACGGGCCGAAAGTGCAGTTCGATGATCGGTGATCGCGTCGGGGCGCTCGCAATGCTGAAGGCGATGGCGCGATCAGGTGTCAGCACCCGCAGATATTGACCGGCCCGGAATACGAAGTCGGTACTGCAGGCAAGCGTGATGACAGAGACGTTGCCGGCGGGCTGCGCGACGCTGCGCAGTCGCGCCGAGTAGGTTTCCGTCAGCGACTTCCCTTCATGGAAGAGAAGAACTGCTCATTGGTCTTGGCCTGACGCAGCTTGTCCACCAGGAACTCGATGGCGGCCACGTCGTCCATCTCGTGTAGCAATTTGCGCAGAATCCAGGCCCGGGTGAGTTCTTCCTCTGTCATCAGCAATTCTTCGCGTCGGGTTCCCGAACGACGGATATTGATCGCCGGATAGACGCGTTTCTCGGCGATCTTGCGCTCGAGGTGCAGTTCCATGTTGCCGGTGCCCTTGAATTCCTCGTAGATCACCTCGTCCATCTTCGAGCCGGTCTCGACGAGGGCGGTTGCGATGATCGTCAGGCTGCCCCCTTCTTCAATGTTGCGCGCCGCGCCGAAGAACCGCTTGGGCCGCTCCAGCGCGTTGGCATCGACGCCACCGGTCAGCACCTTGCCAGACGACGGCACGATCGTGTTGTAGGCGCGCGCCAGGCGCGTCACGGAATCGAGCAGGATGACCACGTCTTTCTGGTGCTCGACCAGGCGTTTGGCCTTTTCGATCACCATTTCGGCGACCTGCACATGCCTTGATGGGGGTTCGTCGAACGTGCTGGCCACCACCTCGCCGCGCACTGAGCGCTGCATGTCGGTGACTTCTTCAGGCCGCTCGTCGATCAGCAGCACGATCAAGACGACGTCGGGATTGGTTGCCACGATGGACTGCGCCATCGCCTGCAGCATCAGGGTCTTACCGGCCTTGGGCGGTGACACGATCAGGCCACGCTGGCCGAGACCAATCGGCGCGACCAGGTCGACCACGCGCATGGAGAGGTCCTCGGTGCTGCCGTTGCCACGTTCCAGCCGCAGCCGCCGATTTGGAAACAGGGGCGTGAGGTTCTCGAACAGAACCTTGTGCTTCTTGAGATTCGGCTCGGCGTAATTGATTTCATCGACTTTGAGCAGCGCGAAGTAGCGCTCGCTGTCCTTGGGTGGCCGGATCTTGCCGGCAATCGAGTCGCCAGTGCGTAGGTTGAATCGGCGGATCTGGCTGGGCGAGACGTAGATGTCGTCGGGTCCTGCCAGGTAGGAGGAGTCGGGCGATCGCAGGAATCCAAAGCCGTCGGAGAGAATTTCCAGGGTGCCGTCACCGTAGATGTCTTCGCCGTTCTTGGATTGTGATCGCAGGATGGCTGCGATCACTTCCTGTTTGCGAGAACGGGCGATGTTCTCGAGGCCCATTTCACGGGCCATGTCCACGAGGTCTCCAACGGGTTTGCGCTTGAGGTCAGTGAGATTCATAGATGATTTGACTACTGGGAGTTTGAATTAGGACGATCTGATGAGCGCCGAACCCGCACGAATGGGTTGCGTGTAAGGAACCCGAGGAATCGCGGAAAACGCAGCGGATGGAATCGGCGCTGGTGACTGAAATCTATCACCGCATGTGCGATGCGTCCAGCCTCAATGTTAGGGCATGGGGCGGGCCCCGCCCAGCCTTGGGCGAGCCCGCTGGGCGGTCAAAATCAGATGTTGCTGTCGAGGAATGCAGCCAACTGGGACTTCGACAGGGCACCGACTTTGGTGGCTTCTACGGCGCCGTTCTTGAACAGCATGAGCGTCGGAATGCCGCGGATGCCGTATTTGGGCGGAGTGGCCTGATTCGAGTCGATGTCGATCTTGCACACTTTGACGCGATCGCCGTATTCGGTCGCGATTTCATCGAGTATGGGCGCGATCATCTTGCAGGGCCCACACCACTCGGCCCAGTAATCGACCAGCACCGGTTTGTCGGCCTTCAGCACGTCGGCATCGAAACTGGCATCGGTCACATGAACAATCTTGTCGCCCATCGGTCATCTCCGGTTGGCAGGTTTAGGAGGGCATCGGGCCCGAATCGGATGCCTGGCAGTGTAGCACCCAGCTACGGCGCTGGGGTATCCGGTCAGTGCCGCCGGCGTGCCTGCTATCCTTGCGCGTCTACATGGGGACTGTGAGGTCAATCACAAGCGTGGCCGACATGTTTGCAGCCGTGGATCTCGGCTCGAACAGCTTCCATCTGCTCATTGCCCGAGCGGAGAACGGACACCTGGTCCCGTTCGAGCGGGTGAAGGAGAAGGTTCAGCTGGCCCGTGGGCAGCGGGGCGGCGTGCTGGC
>JBGSQB010000150.1:0-137548 GCA_041738285.1 Pseudomonadales bacterium
CATGAACATCGACGCGAGCACGGTCGCGAGCGCAGTGCCGATCACCATGATCGACAGCGGCAGCGTCGCAAGGCGCGGATCGGCCGCGAATTCGTTGCCGACCAGCCCACCAACCGTCACGACCAGCACACTGCCGCTGACAGCAATGAACTGACAAAACACCAGGATCGACAGATTGAATGCGGGCACGAAGTCGTACGCGGGGGCGAAGCGACGATGCTCGCCCGCACTTCAGTCAGATGCAATAGCCGGCGGGCGACGGGCAAGGAGTAGACTCTGCACGGCTATCTCAACTACGAGGAATCGGACATGGCCACTTCGCTGTACGACTTGAGCGTTGCCTCCTATCTGCAAGTCCTGGGCGCCGTCGCGGGCTTCTTGGACAAGGGCGCAAGCCATTGCAAGGAGAAGGGTATCGATCTGAACGAGGTCGTCGAAACCCGGCTGTACCCGGACATGCTGCCATTTCGCTTCCAGATCGTGTCGGTCGCACACCACTCCAAGGGCGCCATCGACGGCGTGCAGAAGGGTGTGTTCGGCCCGCCCGGTGATGCCGGCAACCTCGACTATGGCGGCCTGCAGAAGCTGATCAGCGACGCACGCGCGGCACTGCAGAAGCTGACGCCCGAATCGGTGAACGCAATGGCAGGCAAGGACGTTACGTTCAAGCTCGGCGAACGCAGCATGCCCTTTACAGCGGAAGGGTTCGTGATGTCGTTCTCCCTGCCGAACCTGCACTTCCATGCCACCACCGCGTACGACATCCTGCGCATGAAGGGCGTGCCGCTCGGCAAGCGCGACTACATCGGCATGCCGCGCTTGAAGAGCTGACCTTTAGATCCGATCGAAGCGCAACTGATCGAGCAGGAAGTCGTTGACGCAGCCGGATACCGGTCGGCCGTCGATCTCGCCAACGACGATCGACCCCGGTCGGTAGCCGTTGCCCACGGCAATGCTGTAGTCGTAGGTGGTACGCAACGTGCCCGTGCGTATCTGACTGCCGGCGTGAAGAATGATCGTTCGCTGCGAACCGGGCGGTGACAGCTCGATGCGATCGATCGCGGTCGCATGACTGCCGTCGATCCAGTAGCCCCGCGACGCGTTGGGTCCGCGAATGAATATCGCGCCCGAACCCGCGTCGCGTAACGTGCCATAGGTGAACGGCGAAGCGAAACGAGGAGTGGTCTGCACCTGCTCGTGAAACTGTGAGGCACCCGTCAGCGTCCAACTGTGTGCGCCGATCGTCACTTGCGCTTGCGCGTTGCCGAGCACTTCGCTTCGACCTTCGAGATTGCTCACCGCCCTGGTGCCGACCTCGAAGCGTGCATCGATCTCGACCAGGATCGGGCCGGGGCCGTGGGCGGCGTGGCGAACGTCGTGCATCTCGAAGGCTCCCCGCGCTCGGGCTGCGGTCACTGCCCCGATTGCACCGCTGCGATCGAATCGAACCCGGCAATGAGGAGACTCGACAGAATAGCTCACCTGCGCGTCGTCGAGCGGCGTTTCACGCACGCTGCAGGGCACATCGTGCTGGGTGAATGCGAACACGCGGCCGCGCTCGAACAGGTGGCCCCACACCCAGCAAATGCCATCGGCCGGATACCGGCACACACGCATCACCATCGCCTGGGCTGCGTCGGGTGTGACGAGATCGAGGTAAACCGCTTCGCTGCGCATGTGCAGAGTATGTCACGCGCAGACGTTTTCAGCCCGCTCTGTCCAACCAGGCCGCGAGTGTCGCGCCACCATACTCGCGTACAAGCTCCTCGTGCATCGCCGCCAGGTCGAAGCCGCGACAATAGGCAACCTGTGCCAATCCTTCACCATCAACGTCAGTCGGCTGATCGCCTGAGCACAACGTTCGTGTCACCAGGAAGTTGGCAACGTTCCAGGGGGTGTCGCTGCTGATCGCAGCGCGGGTCGTCTGTGCGCGATCGCTGAAGGTCTCGTGATCAGAAAAGCAGTCGGCCTCGCCGCCTTGCCATCGGTCAGGTGTGCCGTCCTCGTAGAGACACAGCGTCGCGAGCGTTGGCGCATGACCGATGCCCTTGGCAGTATCCAGGCTGTCGGTGAAGAACACGGCCACGTCTTCCACGTTTACACTGAGCTGCGGCCTGTGTGACGCCACATGCGCCAACGCAGCCTGACGAAAAGACGCGTCACCCACCGAGAGTCGTGTGTACACCCACATCACTTCGTCACCGCGTTGGCCGCGGTACTCGCTGCGGCCGGTCACGAGGTCCTCCGTCAGCCGGTCGTTGGTACCGACCGCGAGTGTGATGTAGAGCAATGGCAGGCTCAGAGAAGCGAAGCCGGCGCGAACCACCGACGTGCGCAGGGCCGGCGCGCCGAGCATGCATACCAGCGCCCATAGCGCATCGCAAAGGACGAACAGCCCGAGCGGACTGTCCTGCCACGGGATGCGTTGGACAAAGAGATCAGTGGTGGCCGCGAGATACACGCGCTCGAGATCAACGAGCATGCATACACCGAGCAGCACCAAGGCAACGAATACACCGCGGACGGTGGCAGCTGCGCCCGGTGTCAGCCCCGAGTAGACCCACACGCCGAGGCTGGCGACGACGAAACTCGGCACGTGCAGCGCACCGCCCGCCACGGGCAGCGGGATCAGATAGTCGGTCAACGCGCTGCCGGCACCCCAAATGCCTTCCCAGCCGAGTATGGCCGCGACCAACGCGGGCGTTACCCAGGCTGCTGCCATCCAAACAACAAATCGCGTCCTGTTCATGGGGAAAATCTAGTCGATGGCGTGGATGTGCACCGTGACGGTGCCAACAATCACGCGCTTTTCCAGCATCTTCCGGGCCGTTTCGCCTAGACTCGCCGGTTTGCCAGGGAGCTGACGTGACCGAGTTTTCTCACATCTATGCGCGGCGCACATTGCTCGTGTCGCTGGTCAGCGTGGGCATGGGGTTCACCGTGCTGTTTCCCGTACTGGCGCCACTCGGTCGCGAAATGGGTCTGTCCGAGATCGAGATCACCGCCATCATCGCGGCATCCTCGCTGACCGTGTTCCTGTCGAGCCCTATCTGGGGTCGCGTCAGCGATGTGTGGGGCCGCAAACGCGTGATGCTGGTGGGCTTGTTTGGATTTGCAGCTGGCACCGTGCTCTTCAATAGCGTGCTGTACGCGGGCCTGGCTGGCGCGCTCGAAGGCTGGACGCTGCTCGGCGCACTGATCATCGCGCGGATGATGCACGCGGGCGTCATGTCTGCTTCGATGCCAGCGGCGAATGCCTACATGGCCGACATCACCGACGCGAGTAATCGCACCAAGGGGATGGGCGCGGCCGGCGCCGCCAACAACGTTGGGTCAATTCTGGGTCCTGCGGTGAGCGGTCTTGCGATTCTGTCTCTATTGACGCCGCTGTGGGTGATGGCCGGCATCGCGCTGTTGAACGGTCTGTTCGTGTGGCGTTTCCTGCCGGAGCCACCACGCCAGCGCGCTGCGATCAAGCCGAAGCGCATGAAGTACACCGACCCGCGCATTCTGCCGTTCGTCATCGTCGGCGTGACCATGTTCTCCGGCATGGCGCTCGTGCAACAAACCCTCGGCTTCCGTTTCCAGGACGCATTGGGACTCAACGCGGGCGATACGGCGCAGACCTTTGGTTTTGCAATGATGCTGTCTGCTGCTTGCTCACTCATCGCGCAGGGCGTGATCGTGCAACGCGTCAACGCGGCACCGTTTACGTTGCTGCGCTTTGCAATGCCGCTCTTGATCATCGCCTACACGATCATGGCGCTGGCCACGTCGCAGCTATGGCTCAACGTCTCGATGATGGTGCTCGGTTTCGGCATGGGTATGGCTGGGCCCGGATTCATGGCTGGCGCATCGCTTGCGGTATCTCCTGCCGAGCAAGGCGCCGTTGCAGGCGTTGCCGGATCATGTGGCCCGCTCGGGTTCACCATTGGCCCGCTGATTGGCGGCGTGCTGTATCAGTACAACCCTGCATGGCCGTACGCATTCGCGGCATGTGTTTACGTCGTGCTGTTCGCGAGCATGTACTGGCTCGGTAAGCGCGTGGCGCCGCACGTGGAGGATTGAGTTTGTTCGCGCTCATCGCTCTGCTGGTGTTGATCGGCGCTGCCAACACGGCGCCGATCATCGCCAAGAATGTCCTTCGAACGCGCCTGTCGCGCCCGGTGGATGGTGGCCTCTGCTTCGTCGATGGTCGTCCCTTCTTCGGTACTTCCAAGACATGGCGCGGATTGGCGGTCGCCGTTCTGGCCCCGGCGATCATCGCACCACTGTTTGGATTCGAGGTCTGGCAAGGCGCCGCAGTCGGTGCGCTGGCGATGTCAGGCGATCTGCTGTCGAGTTTCATCAAACGGCGCCTGGGCCTGAAACCGAGCAGCCAGGCATTCGGGCTCGATCAGATCCCCGAGTCGCTCCTGCCCGCGTGGGTGGCGCGGGCCTGGTTCGGGCTGTCGGCCTGGGACGTGCTCGGGCTCGTGATCGCATTCGTCGCCCTCGCCACGGTGCTGTCCAAGCTCATGTTCAAGCTCAAGCTGCGCGACAAGCCCTACTAGCGAAAATGGGGCGGGTGAAATAGGGGACAGTTGACCTATTTCGTCTTGAAGTGGATACGTCTCGTTCGCGCTTCGAAAAAGGTCAACTGTCCCCTATTTCCAGTCTCATCCGCACCGCAGGTGGTGCAGCGTCACTTCCGGCGGGCAGTTGATGCGCACATCGAGAATACTCGTACCCGCACCGACCGAGGTGTAGCCCTGCATACGCCCGTGACTCCACGCGCCACGGCCGTAGCGGCGCGGTAGTCGTGCATCGAGGGTGACAGGAACTCCGCCTGGCAGGCAGATCTGGCCACCATGGGTATGACCACACAACATCACATCGAAACCGGCGTGGGACGCATGACGGTAAATCTCGGGCGTGTGAGACAGGAGAATCGATACCATGTGTTCATCGATCAGCCTGGCGGCGCGGTCGAGGTTGTCCGCGCGGTAGTAGTGCGGATCATCGACGCCGGCGATGAGCAGCGCGGCTCCCTCCCGTTCGACACACAGCGATTCGTTGAGCAGCACCTGTATCCCCAACGCTTCGAAGTCGGGCACCATCCAGACGCTGTCGTGGTTACCAAGCACCGCCGCGATCGGCTTGCGCAGCACCGTGACAATGCGCCGCATGCCATCGATCGTGCCTTCGATCGCACCTGCCGTGCGCGCACGATAGTCGCCGGTCATCACGCAGATATCGTACTCGAGGTCGCGCACCGCAGAGGCGATGTACCCCGCGATGGTGTCGTTGATATCGACGTGCAGATCGCTCAAGTGCAGAAGCGTGAAGCCATCGAACATAGTTGGCAGGCGCGGCAGAACGATCTCGTTGTGGCGCACATCGATGCGCGTGGCGTTGCGCTGGGCGCGTCCGTGCATGCCCACCAGCTTCAGACAGGCGCGGATGATCCGGGGTAGCGCGTACCAGTTTTCCGGATGGAAGAAATTGATGCCGCCGCCGAACACGCGCGCCTCGTTCTCTGCCTCGATCCCGATGCGCTGCGCTGCGTGTACACGCCCAAGGCGGCTCTCGAGTGCCGCGCGAATGTCCCGTTCGGGCGCCACGATCGCCCGATCAGCACTTCTGGGTCATGGCGCATACCAGATCGGTGACGTGTACGCTCGCTCCTGGCCTGTTGTCTGTGCCTGCTGCGGAATCGAAACACCGAAGCGTACGGCGTCGTAGACGATCCAGCGCGGCGTCGGAATCTCCATCACGCGCGCGTAATAGAACGCGGACTGATTTGGATCGAAGTCGGGGTCGGTCCACACGGACGCGAGTTCGCCCGCGCCGATCGTGTTCTGCCACGTCGCCGTGGCGACATCGACGGTGTTGCCAACGGCCGGCAATACGCCATTGCGATCCGGCTTGCGGGCGCCTGACCAGACCACGTCGTAGACCTTTTCCTGGGCTGCCCCTTTGGTATCCACCCAGCCCTTGATGATCTGGATGCGATCGAGGTTCGCACCCAGCGGATCCCGCAGGGCGGCAATCATGAATGTCGGTGCGCGCGATGCACCCCGAGCCGGCAGATCACCGCCCATGGGAACGCCTTTGCTGTAACCGATCTCCGCGAGATGTGGGCTGCTGACGTCCGGTCTGTCGTAATGCCAGCCACCGAAAAAGCGTACGGTAATGCGCGGACCGGTGGTCGCGTACACTTCTTTTCGGGCCATCGCATCCCAGATCGCCGCGCGTGTGTTGGCAGTCGCCCAGACGGCGGCCATGCCCGATGCGACCGTCTCGTAGCCTTCGAACACACCCTGTGGCGTCTGCGTGAATGGCTTCAACATGCGGTCGCCGGATGGCTCGGTGCCCGCGTGTTTGCCGAAGAAGTTGTCCTCCTCGGCGGTCGATAGCGACGTATGGCTGTCGGTCGAGCCGATCATGCCGAACTTGTAGGGGTTCGTACCCAGCCGCGATTCCAGTACGAGTCCGTTCTTGAGCGCCGCACGGGCATACTCGCGTTCGAGCATGTCTGGCGTCTTGGCTTCCGACAGATCGAGATTGCCGGCATCCCACGTTTCGTAGTCGGCGAACGCATCGTCTGGCGATAACAATGGATGCGCTTCACCGTCACCCTTGATCTGAGTGACTTCGTACAACGGTTCCCACCGCGCGCGTTGCTCCACGTACGTGGTGTCGATCGCCTTGCCGGTGAACTGCGTCTGGGTTGGGAACATCCAGCCGTTCGACAGGTTGCCGTTGTGCGCGATCGCAAGCACCTTGCCGCCGGTCGTCGTCTCGTAGTTCGACAGCCAACGGTAGAGGTCCAGTGGATCGACGCTGCCGGCAGGGCCTTGGGTCGTATAGGGGACGATACCGCCGACCTTCTCGCCATCGTCCCGAAACACGACGTTGCGATGCAGGTTGTTGCCTTTGCTCAAGGACGTCCACTCGAAGCCCATCAGCGCGGTGAAACGACCCGGCTCGTTGTAGGTCTCTGCGGCTTTCACCATATCGGCCCATACGTTCGCGTACTTCTCGGCGCCCGGCCCATACTCCGCGATCAATTGTGGCGGAAAGCGTCCCTGAGCAAACGTCGTGATCAGGTCCTTGGTGGCCTCGACCGCCGCCTCACCACCCGTCTTGATACCTGCGTGCCAGCGACGACCTTCCTCGAGGGCCAGTACGTTCGGTGTGCCTGCGCGCAAATCGAAGATGAGCCCCATACCATCCGAGTGGTCGGAAATCACCAGCCAATCGAGCGGTCGTCGCAGCTTGGCCGGCTGGCCCGTCGCAGAAACGACTTCCTCACCACGCGCAAACCGATAGGCATCGTCGAGTCCGAGTCGACCGCCGAACAACCCCGCGTCGGTGGAGTAAGCGGTATGCAAGTGCGAATCGCCCCAGAGCGGAAATGTTGGGATCTCATGACCTGCGTTCGGAGAATACGGCGCCGCAGCTCCAGCGACATTGCAACTCGTGGCGACCACGCAGGCGAGTAGCAATCGGCGAATCATGTTGTCCCCTCTCAATGACCGGCAAGATCCTGAATCAGCACATACCAGTGGGTGAGTTCGTTGTAGAACGCTTGCACCGGCGCGCGTTCGTTGAGTCCATGAGCAAAGCCGTCGCTCGACTTCATGAACAGCCCGCCAACGCCGTACGTCGGAATACCCGCACCCCGAAAGATGCTGCCATCCGTGTAGTAGGAAGCCTGATCCGGCACGATGGCGACACCCGGATACGATGCGTGTACTGCGTTGGCAACAGCGAGCAGCACGTCTTCCCGCATCGGGGAGGCAACGGAGTCGAACTCCCGGCCGGACAGAGTGACCGCAACGTTCGGCCCCACGACACGCGCGAGTTCCTCGCGTACCGCTTCGGTCGTGGTCCCCGGAAAGATGCGACAGTTGACCGTAGCCGTCGCCGTTTGCGGCAGGGCGTTTTCGGCATGGCCGCCCGTGAGCATGGTGGCAACACAGGTGGTGCGCGTACGGCCAACGTAAGCAGGCTCGGCCGCGAGTACTTCCGCCGCCTGCGGATCCCCCGGATGCTCCGCAAACCGCGTCATGGCGGCGCCAATCGGACCCGGAGTGGCTGCGCCCGCGGCGGCGAAACTGCCAAGGGTCCACGCATTCCACATGACAGGAAAGCGATGATCGCGCAGTGCCGTCAACGCCTCGGCCAGATCGTAGATCGCGTTGTCGGCACGCGGTGCCGAACTGTGCCCGCCGGCGTTGCGGCCGGTGATTGCGAATGTCGCATAGGCCTTCTCTGCGCCTTGGACATAGTACAGACGCGGCGCACCCGTATCTTCGGCCAGCACACCGCCGCCGCCATCACCGTTGAGACAAAACTCCGCATCGATCAGCGCGCGATGGTTCGTAACCAGATCGCGCGTGGTGGCCTGATCCGTTTCCTCATCACCGGTGAACGCGATGATGAGATCGCGTGTAGGCACGAACCCTTCGCGCTTCAAACGCAGGAACGTCGTCGTAATCGTCGAGATTGCGCCTTTGATATCCGACGTGCCCCGACCGAAGAAAAATCCGTTCTCTTCGATCAACGTAAAGGGATCGCGCTCCCACTCCTCGGGCCTGGCGGTGACCACGTCCATGTGTGCAGCGAACAAAATGGGTTTCCCACCGCTGCCATCGCCGCGATAGCGCACGACGAGCGAGGCGGTCTCGCCCAAGGGCAGAATGTGAATGTCCTCGTCGGCAAATCCGGCACCGCGAAAACGATCGGCGAGGTAGGCCGCCATCACCGGCACCTGACCGAGTCCCGCCGATGTCTTCAGGCCAATCACATGCGCATAGATCTCGCGCGCCTCGGTGCGCACCGCATCCGGTGCGGGTGAAGCGGCGATCGGCAGCGCGAGCGCAACAAGACAACAGGCCGCGAACGGAGCTCTCATCGGCACTACAGTTCGAGCGGCATGAGCTGCGCGACTCGCTGCGGCTCCTTGCGCCACACGTCGGAGGCGTCCACATACAGCTCGATGCCGTTGCCGTCGGGGTCGGTGAAGTACAGCGACTTGGTCACTTCGTGGTCGACGGGGCTCGGTGCAATGCCGGCCGCTTCGAGCCTCGCCTTCGCCTCACGCAACTCATCGAGGTTGGTACCGATATTGAAAGCAATGTGATCAAGGCCCACGTCGGTGTCCTTGCGCACGTTCTTTCCGGGCACTTCCATCACGGCGAAGTCGTGATGATTGCCGAGGCTGAAAAACGCCATCTTCATGCCGTTCTCATCGAAGCGGGCGCAGAGGGGCAACCCCAGTACATCACCGTAGAAGCGCTCCGCGCGCTCGCGATCACTGACCCGTACGACGACATGTCCCAACGATTTGATCTTCATGGTATCTCCTCCTCTCGGACCCCGGACTATACCCCCGCCGATGGGGGTCGCACGATCCTCGCGAATGTCCATCCACCGACAGCGCCCGCGATGGCCTGGCAGAAGATCCCGAATGCAGTACGCGCACCGGCAACGCCCGAAAGTTCGAGCAGCTGTTTCATCAGCAGGAGGGCACAAACCACGGCCGCTGCGCCCGCCAGAGTGTAGCCAACGGTGCGCAGGTGAGCACGATTACGGCTGATGAGCGCCGCAATGGGGAAGCCAAGCAGGAACGAAACCGCAATGATCGGGGCGTAGGTGGCGAACATGCCGACGATGTCGTGACCGGTCCAGGACAGTCGCTGGCCCAATGAAATGGCATGACCCAGTTCCGCAAGGTTCGCAATGACGAACTGCGAGTGGATGGCGGCGCCAACCGCAGAGGTCACGGCAACTGCGACGATGAATGCGGCAATGCGCTTGGCCCAGATCATGCTCATCTCCCCGCTGCGAAGTTCACTGCTACCATACTGACCCGTTAGCGGACTGGACGAAAGAGACCCCATGAGAATCCGAATCCTTCTGGCCTTCACGCTGATACTCGGTAGCCCATCCGCCCTCGCCTACGAACTCACCACCGTCGCCGAAGGTCTCGCATTCCCCTGGTGTATCGCCTTCCTGCCCGATGGCGACATGCTGGTGACCGAACTCGACGGCCAATTGCGCGCCATTCGAAACGGCGTGCTGGATCCAGCGCCGATCGCTGGCGTGCCACCTGTGTATCGACGCAGCCAAGGCGGCCTGTTCGATGTGCTGCTGCATCCGAACTACGCCGAGAACGCCCTCGTGTATCTGAGCTACGCACATGGCACACCCGATGCCAACGGCACGCGGGTGGCGCGCGCGCGATTCACCGGCACCGCCCTAGAGGATCTGCAGATCATCTTCGATGTGCGTCCGACCAAGGACACGCCCGCCCACTACGGTGGCCGCATGGTGTTTCTGCCCGACGGCACACTGCTACTGACCACGGGCGATGGCTTCGACTATCGGGAGTCCGCACAGAAACTCGACAGTCTCCTGGGCAAGACCATTCGCCTGAACGATGACGGATCGATTCCGCCCGACAATCCGTTCGTCGATCATCCGAAGGCCATGCACGAAATCTACACCTACGGGCACCGCAATCCGCAGGGCCTCGCGGTGGATACCGACACCGGCCGCGTTTATCTGCACGAGCACGGCCCACGCGGCGGCGACGAACTCAATGTCCTCGAACCCAGTGCCAACTATGGCTGGCCGATGGTTACCTACGGCATGGACTACTCGGGCGCATACGTCTCGCCATTCACCGAGATGGAGGGCATGCATCCTCCTTTGGTTTACTGGGTGCCATCGATCGCGGCGGCGGGTCTGACTTACTACAACGGTGCACTGTTTCCCGCCTGGCGCGGTGACTTGTTCGTTGCGGCGCTCGTGGAGCAGTCGGTTCGACGCATCGATCTCGACGCCAACGGCGCAGTCGCAGCGCAGGAAGTGCTGTTCACCGAACTCGGCGTGCGGCTGCGCGATGTGCGCGCCGCCCCCGACGGCGCGCTCTACATCCTCACCGATGGCCCGGCCGGCAAAGTGGTGCGTGTATCGCCTTAGACCGGCAGCCGCGAGGTGTGACTCGAGTTGATCGTGATCCGGTGACCGCCGGGTTCGACCACGCAGAAGCTGCGATGAACCTCGCTCGTTTCGATCGCGGTCACATCGATGCCTGCGGCTGCGAGTGCGGCATGTGTTGTGTCGACGTCGTCGACCATCAAGTCGAACAATGCACGCGCATCAGCGGCAACCGGTTGGGAGGCCGGCAACAGCAGCAGATGGGTGCCGCCGCGCAACTCGACGATCGCGACATCAGGTGCATTGGCAACGCTGCGCAGCCCGAGCGTGACGAAAAACGCGTGGCTTGCCGCAACATTCGGGACTCGCAGCACCGCGTGGCCAATACTCATGGTCGGTCGATCGTCGGCGCCCACCTTGGGCTTACGCATCCACCGACTCTTGCTGGCGGTCTCCTCGACCGGTAATCCTGACTTCGCCCAGCCATTGAAGCCGACTTCCAGGTGCGCCACATCTGCGTAGCCCATGTCGAGCAGCGCTTTGGCAGCGAATGCCGAACGGCCGCCGCCCGCACAGAAGACGACAATGGGACGGCCTTCGGTGAAGTAGTCGCGGTAGTAGGGACTCACAGGATCCGCCCAGAACTCGAGCATGCCGCGCGAGACATGCACGGCACCCGGGATGGTCCCGAGGTCGATCGTCTCCTGCACCTCGCGAATATCCACGAGGAGCAGATCGCCGCGCGCGGACATCTCGCGCTGTAGGTCATCTACGGAGAGGTTGCGAAGCGACTGCTTGAGTTCGGCGACGCGTCCGAAAATCGACCGAATGGCCATCGTGGGGTACCGACAAAGACTGCAGCGCACATGGTGCGCTGTGCGGGTCGCGGACGCTAGCCCGAACCGGCTTGCGCCTCCGGCGGTGACTCCAACTCCTCAATGCGCTCGCGCAGCGCCTTGACCTGCTGCATGGATTCGAGCAGTTCGTCTTCGGCCCGCTCGCTGCGGCGACGCGCATCCGCGAGCTGACCTTCGAGTGCCTTGATGGCATGACTGTCGGACGGCGCTGGCGCGCCGACGGGCGCGGCACGCTGAACGTGCTGAAGCTGTTCCTTGAGGAGTCCACACTGGGTTTCGAGTTCGGCTATACGCAGCGAAGCCGTGTCATCCACTACCCGCAGCGTGTCCGGCGCTGGGGCAATCGGTGTGGTCGGCGCGACTACCGCTGCTGCCTGCTGCGACGCGGTGAGCCGCTCGACGTCCGCCGTGAGCGCCGCAATCCGGAATTCCCGATCGCGCACCACGCCCTTGAGCGACTCCATGGCCTGTTGCTTCTCCCGCAGGGCCGCCTGGTGCAGTTCCTGCTGTGCGGCGACCACGGGTGAGGTGGCGGCCAATTCCGCTTTGAGCTGTGAGACAGTCGCAGTGAGTTGTTCGACGTCATTGGTCAGCGCGTCGATGCGGAACTCCCGATCGCGCACTGCACTTTTGAAGGACTCGGCACTCGAGTCCTTCTCGCGCTCCGCCGACTCCGCTGCCTCGGCCGCAGCGATCAGCTTCTGTGCCTGTGTGGCGAGCGCCGCATCCCGCTCCCTTATCGTGGCCTGAGCGGTCTTGAGGCTCGCCACCGTGGTGTCGAGTTCCTGCTGCAGAAGCGCGTTGTGTTGCTTGCCCACTTGCAGATCATTGGCCTGAGTCGCAAGGCGTGCATCGCGCTCGGCGATGTTCCCTTCGAGGCCAGTGATCTTTCGATCGCGCGCATCTCGCTCGCCAGTCATGTGTTTGAGCTCGGACTTGAGCGTCGCGATCGACGCATCCCGCTCCGCAATCACTCCATTGCGGCTCTTCAGCGTCTCCATCAACTTGGGAAGTTGCGATTCGAACTTGAACAGCTTGTCCTTCAACTCGCGATTGGTTTCGGTACGTCGTTTGGCGAGCGTTTCGAATTGCACACGCTGTTCCGCATCCTCCTGGGCACGGGCCTGCAACACCTTGATGGTCTCATCGCGCTCGGCCAGGGCCTCGACGCTGCTCTGATGTGCCAGGCGCAGGGCATCGATCTCCGTCTCGAGCGCTCGCGAAGGACTCTTGCCGATACGCGCTTCGAGTTCGGTGATGCGGTCATCGCGGGTGATCAGACCACGCTTCAACGCCTCGTACCGTGCTTCCGCCTGCTTGAGACGCGTATCGGTCACCGCATCCGTCGTCGGCGGGGATTCCGCGGACGCGCCATCGATCATCTGCATTTCCGGATGGACCGAGTCGGTCAGGCCACCCTCCTTGGCAATGGAGAGCTCGGAATTCACGCGCCGCAGATCGCGGTCACGCTTCACCAATTCATGGTCCTTCTGCGTGAGGCTCGTCTCGAGCGCGGAGATGCGGTTGCGCAGCTGCTCGGCTTCGGTCTGATAGTTGCCAATGCGCTGATCGCGCGTGCGTACGGCTGCCTCGAGTTGGGGAATGGCGCCCTTTGAGTCGTAAAGGGCTCGTTTGAGTTCGGTTGCCTGGCCGTTTGCGAGCACGCGCCGGCCTGACCAGCCAAGCGCGAATGCGCCGGCCGATGCGATGCCGAGCACGATCCAGGTGAGGATGTCGATTTCCACGCGCGCAAATCCTTGTTCCGGGGGCGGGCCGCTGTGCGGCCGGCTCGCGCCAGTCACAGATGTTGAATGCACCGCTGGCAAAAACAGTTGGCTGTGTCGCAGCGCGCACATACCGTCTGGCAGCCTTAGCGCAGATCGTGACGGCGTTCACACGAGAAATAGGGGACAGTGACCCTAAATCGCATCGCTGTGCTTCGCTATACGTGGGGATGAGTCCGATTTAGGGTCACTGTCCCCTATTTCTCCTGTCCCCTATTTCTCCCTATTTCTCACTGCCGTCTCAATCGTCCTCTTCGAGAAAGTCGAGAGTCGGCGCGACCCGGGTCAAGCCATCCACCAGTCGAGTGGCGCGCTGCAGCGCATCGGAACCGAACCGGGCCGCGGCCTGATCGATCGCCGCCTCGAGTCGTCGCTGCCTGCCATCGTCGCCGAACAGTTCGATTTGGGCATTGCCGCGGACGAGGTCGTACACCGCAAGGCCCACCAGTCTGAACGGCCCGGCGTGATCGACTTCATCGAGCAGCTTGACGCCCGCGCGATGCAGCGCGTCGGCAACGTCCGTCGGGTCGCTCAACTTCGACTGCCGCGTGGTGAGGATGAAGTCGCTCGATTTGAGCTTCACGCGCACACCACCGGCGAGATAACCCTTCTTGCGCAGGCGTCGACCGAGCGTGTCGGCCGAACGCCGCAAGTGCCGCACGATGTCGGCGCGTCGATGCACGTCGGCTTCGAGCGTGGTGTCTGCGCTGATGCTGCGCGAGGTGCGCTCGCGCGCAACGACGCGCACGTCTTGCGCGCGGGCGAGTTCATGAAAGCGCCGACCGATGCTGCCGAGCTGGTGCTCGAGTGTCTGCGGATCGGCTTGTGCGATTTCACCGATGGTCTCGTAACCGAGTTCGGCCAGCCGTGCCTGAGTCTTGGGACCGGCGCCCCACAGTCGCTTGACGGGGAGCGGTGCCAGCCAGGTCTGCGCACGACTCTGCGGCACGACCACGAGCCCGTCCGGTTTACCGAAGTCGCTGGCCACCTTCGCGACGTACTTCGTGCCTGAAACACCGACACTCACGGTGAGTTGTGTCGCCTCACGCACGCGCGCCTTCACCTGGCGCGCCATCGATTCCGGGTCGCCGAAAATGTGCTGCGCCCCGGTCATTTCCAGAAAAGCCTCATCCAGGGACAACGCCTCGACGTCGGGTGAGAAGTCCGCGAAGATCGCCATGATCTGCGCGGACACTTCCTGATAGCGTTCGAAGCGCGGCGGCACAATCAGCGCTTGCGGGCATTTGCGCCGTGCGATCGCCATTGGCATCGCGCTATGCACGCCGAACGGCCGCGCCTCATAGGACGCGGTCAGCACGACGCCCCTTCCGCTGCTGCCGCCGATCAGTATTGGCTTGCCACGCAGTTTCGGATCGTCGCGCTGTTCGACTGCCGCATAGAACGCATCCATGTCCGCATGCAGGACAATGCGTGGCCACTCCGCCGTTGCTAGGTGTCGATCCATTTGGCCTGCCAGCCCTCCGGGGACTGTTCTTCAGCGAACGGCCACGGCTGCCCGAACTGCTCCAGAAACGCAACCGCCTTCACCGGCTTGCGCTTGACGGGGCCGTGCACGTCTGAGGGATATCCGATGGGCAACACACAGTAGATCTGGTTGTTGTCGGGAATGCGTAGCCGCGCGCGCAGTTCACCTTCGTGGGACAGGGGAAAATTGAACACGGAGCCACCCAAGCCCATGGCATGCGCAGCGAGCAGCAGGTTCTGCACCGCTGGAAACGTGCTGCCTCCCGGTGTTCCGTGGCGACCCTTCAATCCCAACACCAGCACAACGACCGGGCATTCATGCAGGTGGTGAACCAGATGTTCCACGCTGCGCAGCGACAGACGCTGGGATCGTGGCAACGCATCGATCGCCGACTCGTCGCCCCGGTACCGCGCCACATAGCGCTGCCAGGGCGCCTGCGACCAGGTCTGCATGTCGGCAAGCAGCGTCTTGTCGCGGACGATGACGAACCGCCAATCCTGGGCGTTCTGTCCGGATGGCGCGCGAATCGCCGCATCGATCAGTTGGAACATGACCTCGTCACTGACCGGGTCCGACTTGAACCGCCGCAGCGCACGGGTAGTGTAGAGGGTCTGAAAGAGCCCGGGGTCGGCCATCGTGTCGATCGTTCGCAGCAGGGGAACCGCGATGATACGCCGGCCTGGAGGCTCGGCGAGCCGGCCGACAGATGTCGGCCAGTCGCACGAGGTAGAGTCCGCGGGATCTACTGGAAGTAGATGCGGCCGCCGATTCCGTAGCTGGTCACGTTGTCGCCGAACGAGGCGCCGGCGGTCAGCGCGAACATCTCGTTGAAGCTGTACACGGCACCGACGGTGAGGGCGGTGTCGTCATCCGAGATATCGACATAGGACACGCCGCCGTTGAGTTCGAGCTGCGGCATGACCATGGCCCGAACACCAACCCCCAGCGCGTAGCCGTCTTCATTGTCCGAACCGAACGCATTGGCATCGAGGTCCGCACGCGCCCAGGCAGCGGTTGCCACCAGATCCACGGTGGGGCTCAGTTCGATGTTCATGCCACCACCAAGCTGCATGGTGCTGACGTCAACGTCGAAGTTGCCAATCTCGATCTCACCATCCTGATAGCCGGCAAACAGGTGGAACATATCGGTCACGGCCAGCGAACCGCCGATATTGAGCGCGTCGCCATCGGCATTGACGTCGTCGTAATCGATCCAGCTGTAGCCCGCTTCGACGTAGGTGTATTGAGGACCATCGGCAGCCATCGCTGCATTGGCCATCAACACGCCGGCGAGAATACCGGCGGCCTTACCTACTGCACTGTTTCTGATCTTCATTCGCACACTCCTGAATTGACTCGTTTTTTTGGATTCGCCTACGGACGAAAAGCGGCCGCAGGATACAGACAGACCTCTGTCAGATCCAATGTGTCACCGGAAGTTTCGCAAACTGGGTCACAACTTCCGTCGGTGACCTCGATCGGGTCAGAATGTCGGTTCAAAGGGGACAAGGCTGGGGGGACGGATGTGGCTCAAACTACGGCAGATTGCCCTGGTGGCGCGCGAACTCGCGCCCGTTGAGCGAACGCTCATCGACGTGCTGGGTATCGCGGTCGCCTATCGCGACCCTGGGGTTGCCCACTTCGGGCTCGAGAACGCGCTCTTCCCGATCGGCAACCAGTTGCTCGAAGTCGTGGCACCCATTCGCGACCAGACCGCGGGTGGGCGCTATCTGGACCGCCGCGGTGGCGACGGTGGCTACATGGTGATCACCCAATGCGACGATCATGCGCCGCGACGCGCGCGGGTCGAGGCGCTCAAGGTGCGCATCGTGCACGATTTCACGACCAAGGGATTCGTGAACATGCAGATGCACCCGCGCGACACCGGCGGTACGTTTTTCGAGATCGACCAGCAGCTGGGCACGAACGCCAATGCAGATGACGGCCCCTGGGAACCCGCAGGACCGCACTGGCGGGCCGCAAGACGGCTTGACCGGGTACGCGGTATCGCCGCCGCAGAGATCCAGTGCGATGATCCAGCGCGGGTTGCGAGCAAGTGGTGTGAGATTGCCGAGATTCCCCTCGTGCAGCGGGACGGCCACCCGACCATGACCCTCGCGAACGCCAGCGTTCGCTTTGTGCCCTGTACCGACGGACGGCCGGAAGGCCTCGGCGGCATCGACCTACTGACCAACGACAAGGCTGCCATTCTCGCAGCCGCCAAGTCGCGCGGCCTCGTCACAGCGGACGATCAAGTCACGTTGTGCGGTATGCGGGTGAATCTGCGATGACTGCCATCTCGCTGTCGCGAATCCTCGCGCATTGGGTCGCCGAGCAGGGGGATCAGATCGCTGTGCATCACGAAGGACAAGCGGTCACCTGGCGACAGCTCGAAGCCCGTTCCAATCGCCTCGCACGGGCGTACGCGGGACTCGGCATCGGGCTGGACGACTTCGTCACCATTGCGCTGCCGAACAGTATCGAGTTTTTCGACGCGTGCTTCGCGACCTGGAAGCTCGGTGCCACCCCACAACCGGTTTCCGCCAAACTGCCCAAGTTCGAACTCGATCAGATCATCGAGATCGGCACTCCGAAACTCGTGGTGGGCGTGGCGGATGGCCAACACCCGGGCGTAAAGACGCTACCGGTCGGCTTCGTGCCTGACCAATCCCTGCCCGATTCGCCGCTCGAGGAACGCTCCGCTACGTCCTGGAAGGCGATGACGTCCGGCGGTAGCACCGGCCGGCCGAAATTGATCGTCACCAAGCAACCTGCCACGCGTGACCCCGCCGAGCCTTTTCTGAATTTCGGTGAACGCGGCAGCGTGCTGATTCCGGGGCCGCTGTATCACAATGGCCCATTCATGTGGGCGATGGGGGGATTGTTCAAAGGCAACCTCGTCACGATCACGACCCGTTTCGATGCCGAGCAGACGCTTTCGCTCATCGAGTCGCAGCGTGTGGACACGGTCTATCTCGTACCTACCATGATGCAGCGCGTCTGGAATCTACCGGACGCCGTGCGCATGAAATACGACGTATCGTCCCTCAAGACGCTCTGGCATCTGGCAGCGCCGTGCCCCACCTGGTTGAAGGAGGCGTACATCGACTGGCTGGGCGCCGATGTGATCTGGGAGTTGTACGGCGGCACCGAAGGCCAGGGTTCGACGGTCATCACCGGCACCGAGTGGCTCGCACACCGCGGTTCAGTGGGCAAGCCCGTAGAAACATGCGAGATGAAGATCGTCGACGAAGACGGTCGCGTACTACCACCCGGTCAGGTCGGCGAGGTTTACATCCGGCCGAAGGCGGGCGCTGGTACGACTTATCGCTACATCGGCGCCGAAGCCAAGAGCATGGACGGCGGCTGGGAGAGCCTCGGCGACCTCGGCTACATGGACGCAGATGGCTACCTTTATCTGTCCGATCGGCAGACCGACATGATTCTTTCGGGCGGCGCCAACATCTACCCGGCGGAAGTCGAAGCGGCGATCGACGCCTTTGCCGGCGTGCGTTCGTCCGCGGTGATCGGTCTGCCTCACGAGGATCTTGGCAATTCGATTCATGCCATCGTCGATGCGCCCGATGGCAACGTCACCGAAGCTGCGCTGCTTGCGCACCTGACCGAACGGCTGGTGCGCTACAAGATTCCCCGCACCATCGAGTTCACGAACGAACCGCTGCGCGACGACGCCGGCAAAGTCAGACGTAAACAGCTGCGTGCGGAGCGCCTGCAGAAAACGTAATCAACGATCGAATCCCGTGCCATTGCGCTCGGCCAGCCGCAGCAGCGCAGGCCACGCCGTCGCTGAAATCACATCCCAGGCGAGGCTGCCCTGCATCATCGTGCGCATGGTGGTGGCTGCCTGTTCCGTGATCGCGTGGTGCTTGCCGCCCGCCAGCGTCTTCACTTGAATTGCGCAGGCACGCTCGAGGTAATACAGACGCATGAAGCAGCTGGCCACGCTCGAACCCATCGCCAGCGTGCCGTGGTTGCGCAGCATCAGCAGGTGCTTGTCGCCTACATCCGCAATCAATCGCTCACGCTCTTCGAGATTGAGCGCAACACCTTCCCATTCGTGATAGGCGAGATCGTTGTAGACGAACATCGCATGTTGATTGAGCGGGAGAAAGCCGCACGCCATGCTCGATACCGCAACGCCCGCATCGGTATGCACGTGCATCACCGCATGGGCATCATGACGCGCCATGTGTACCGCGCTGTGGATCGTGAAGCCCGCTGCGTTGGCGGCGTAACCGTTGTCGAGCACGACGTTGCCATCGAAGTCGATCTTGACCAGATTCGATGCGGTCACTTCGTCGAACAGGAGTCCGTAGGGATTGATGAGGAAGTGATCCTCGCTACCGGGCACCCGCGCAGACAGATGGGTAAAGATCATGTCATCCCAACCATAGTGGGCGACCAGACGATAGGCCGCGGCGAGATCTACGCGCGCCTGCCACTCTTGGGGCGAGACCTGCTTGCGTACGTTGCGCAGGTCGATTGCTTCAGCCATCTCGAATTCCTCCAGTACTTCAGCGCGGTCGCCGCAATCGTTCGCGCGGCTTGGCGTTGGTCATGTCCATGAGTTTATCCGCCTGCGCGGCCAACGTCTCGTAAGTGGCATCGACCCCCAAGTCCACACCTTGATTGACCATGACCTGGATGCGCGAGAACTTGCCGCCGGCTGCGTTGATGACCGCTCCATTGGGTGCATCGTCGCTGCACATGAACAGCACCGCGGGACTGACGAGCTGCGGGTGGCGTTCCGGTGCAGGCGCATCCACCGACTCATCGCGGCCGGGGATGGTGCCGATCATGCGCGTAGTCGCGGCCGGCGATAGGCAATTGACTCGAATATTGTGGCTGGCACCTTCCAGCGCGAGCACGTTCATGAGGCCCAGCATGCCCATCTTGGCGGCGCCGTAGTTGGCCTGCCCGAAGTTGCCGAAGATGCCGGAGCCGGAACTCGTGAACACGATGCGGCCATAGTTCTTCTCGTACATGATCGGCCACGCCGCGTGCGTGACGTATGCAGTGCCCAAGAGGTGTACCTGCATGACCAACTCGAAGTCGGCCATCGACATATTCTTGAACGCTTTGTCGCGCAGGATGCCCGCGTTGTTGACCAGGATGTCCACGGTGCCGAACGCATCGAGCGCGGTGTCGATGATGCTCTTTGCACCCTTCGCATCGGCAACTGACGACTTGTTGGCAACGGCTTGCGCCCCGAGAGCCTTGATCTCGGCGACGACACGATCCGCGGCATCGCCCGCGCCAGTGCCATCGACTGCGCCGCCCAGATCGTTCACCACGACCTTGGCGCCGCGTTTGGCGAACTCGAGTGCATGGCAGCGACCGAGGCCGCCACCCGCGCCGGTGATTACAACCACTTTGTCATCGAACTGTGCCATGACGCTTCCCCTCATCCGGCGCGCACGGTGCGCACCAGCTCTGCCAGTTGATCGAGCTTGGCGAGCGTACGCTCGGCCGACTCGGACGGAATGTTGAAGATGAGTTCATCGAATCCCTGATCGATGCGACCGCGCAGTGCATCGATCTTCTCCGGCGCACCGAACAGCGCGAGCGTGACGTCATCGACGCGTCGGCCAACCTTGTCGCAGGCTGCCTTCAGGCGATCGAGATTGCCGGAGCCGAGGCCACCGATCGGCATCCAGCCGTGGGCGTACTCCGCCACCCGATCGAACACCCACGGCGAGTTGGCCCCAATCCAGATCGGCGGGCCACCGGGCTGCACAGGTTTCGGATACGACCAGATCGGATCGAAGTTGACATGCGTGCCGTGGAATTCGGCTTCGTCCTGTGTCCAGATCGCCTGCATGGCAAGCACTTTTTCGCGGACGATGTCCCAGCGATGGCCGTAGTCGGCGCCGTGGTTTTCCATCTCCTCGCGGTTCCAGCCGGCGCCGATGCCGAGCACGAAACGGCCGCCGGACAGGAGATCCACCGACGCGGCCTCTTTGGCGAGCACAATCGGGTCGCGCTGCACCACGAGGCAGATGCCGGTGCCGAGGGATATGTGCTTGGTCACCGCCGCGCACGCACCGAGCGCCACGAACGGATCGAAGGTGTGGGAGTACTGCTTGGGCAGCTCGCCCCCACCCGGGAATGGCGTCGCCCGACTGGTGGGGATGTGAGTGTGTTCCGGAAAGAACAGCCCGTCGAACCCCCGCGCCTCCACGGCCCGCGCCAGCTCCACCGGCTGGATGGAGTAGTCGGTCGGAAACATCGTGATGCCGAAGCGGGCGTTCTCTCTGGCGAATGCCATGTTCAGTCCTCCCTTGATGGGGCCCAATACTGCCCTATGGGAGAAACCTGAACAAAGCGGAAATAGGGGACAGTTGACCTAATTCGATCGACACCCCTGTAGCGTCTTGTCTTCCCATCGAAATAGGTTAACTGTCCCCTATTTCCCAGGTTTCTCGGTAACTGCCCATGGGCCTGTCCGACACCGGCATCGACGACCTGCTCGCGCGCTGGCCCGTGGCGCGACTGGCAACGGTCGATGCGCGCGGCCAGCCGCACATCGTTCCGGTGGTGTTTGCCACGGTAGGTGAACTCATCTATTCACCGATTGATGGTAAGCCCAAGCGCGAAGGCACCCTGAAACGCGTCGAAAACATCCGCGCCAACCCGCGCGCTGCTTTACTGCTGGATGAGTACAGCGACGATTGGCGAGCGCTGTGGTGGCTTCGACTCGATGTGCACGTCGAAGCGATCACCCGGCAAGAAGCCAATGCTGGGGAGTTCGACCGCGTGATCGCAGCCCTTGCGCGCAAGTATCCGCAGTACGCAACCACACCGATACTCAGGGGTGATGCGCTGCTGCTGCGCATGCGCGTCAAAAGGCGGCTAGCATGGTCCGCTCGCGCTCAGGAGCATATGAATGACTAGCCCGACCCCCGGTTCCGCACAGTGGCTCGATCAGGTCGAAGAAGTCATCCTCGATCCGGATCAGCCCATCATCGACCCGCATCACCACCTGTGGCCGAGCGGCCGTTTCGGCGCCTACCTGCTCGAGGATCTTTGGGCCGACACGCAGTCGGGTCACCGCATCGAAAAGACGGTGTTCGTCGAGTGCGGCGCGAGCTACCGCGAAACAGGCCCGGAACACATGAAACCAATTGGTGAGACCGAGTTTGTGGCCGCGATTGCCGCCGAGTCGGCCAAGCAGCCATCGAAGGCACGAATCGCTGGCATCGTCTCGCGTGCCGATCTGACACTTGGTGATGCCGTGGAAGCGGTACTGAGTGCGCACAAGCAGGCAGGCTATGGGCTGTTTCGCGGTATTCGACATGCTGGCGCGCGCGATCCGCACCCCGAAGCACTGTCAATCCCGGGACGTGCGCCGGAGGGACTCTACGCCCAGCCTTCGTTTCGATTGGGTGTGCGTGTGCTCGGGCGGATGGGGCTCACCTACGACACCTGGCATTACCACCATCAGAACGCCGCATTCGCCGATCTTGCCCGTGCGGTACCCGAAACCACCATGATTCTCGATCACTTCGGCACACCGCTCGGCGTTGGGCCATATGCCGGCAAACGCGAACAGATCTTCACTGCCTGGAAGAAAGACATCGAAGCAATCGCGAAATGCCCCAATGTCGTCGCCAAGCTCGGCGGTCTCGCCATGCCGGACAACGGCTTCGGTTGGGACGCGCGCGCGACCCCAGCGAGCTCTGACGAACTCGTTGAGGCGCAGCGCCGCTACTATCTCCACACAATCGACTGCTTCGGACCCGATCGCTGCATGTTCGAAAGCAACTTCCCGGTAGACAAGCGCTCGATCTCATACGCCGTGATGTACAACGCCCTGAAGAAGATCGCAGCCGGATATACGCCCGCGGAGCGGCACGCCATGTTCTATGGCACCGCCGAGCGCGTGTACCGGCTCAACTAGCTCGTGAAGAACCCTGACGTTGTCATCGTCGGTGCAGGAATCGCAGGCGGGGCGCTCGCTACCGTGCTGACGCGCGGTGGATTGGGTGTGCTGATGCTCGAACGCACACTCGAGCACAAGGACGTTGTGCGCGGTGAATGGATCGCGCCATGGGGCGTCACGGAGACGCAGTCTCTAGGGCTGTACGACCTATACCGCGCCGCAGGCGGCCATCATCTCAGTCGCCACATCGCCTACGATGAACTCGTACCCCGCGCCATTGCCGAAGCACGTACGCTCGACATGCCCTCAATGTTGCCCCGCAGTCCTGGCCCGCTGTGTCTCGGTCACCCAACCATGTGCAACCTGCTCGACCGCGAGGCGGAGCAAGCAGGTGCCAAGCTGATACGAGGCATCACGCAACTTCGAGTCGCCGCTGGCACGCCGCCAAGCGTTGCCTTCGTTCACGACGGCATCCAGTACAGCATCAAGCCTCGCCTCGTGATTGGCGCCGACGGCCGCAACGGCGTCGTTGCGCATCAGATCGGCTGCACGCTTCACACCGATCCCGAACATCACCTGTTTTCAGGAATGCTGGTGGAGGGCGCGCACGATTGGCCGGACGACCTGCAGGTCGTGGCGACCGAAGGTGACGTCAACGTGCTGGCCTTTCCGCAAGGCGGTGGCAAAGTGCGCATCTACATGGGGTTCGCCAGCGATCAGCGCGCGCGGCTGATCGGCCGCGACGGGCCCCGTAACTTTCTGAACGCCTGGCGCCTCGCAAGCGTGCCGAACTCGGACGTCATCGCCAACGCAACGCCCGTGAGCCCTTGCATCACCTACCCGAACAACGATGCGTGGGTCGACAATCCGGTCGCTGAAGGTGTCGTATTGGTCGGTGATGCGGCGGGCCGCAACGATCCCATCACCGGCCAGGGACAGTCGATCACTCATCGCGATGTGCGTATGGTGCGCGACGCTTTGATCGGCAATACCCGGTGGCATGTCGGTATCTTCGATGATTACGTTCGTGAGCGTCGCGAGCGCATGAGGCGCCTGCGCATCGTGGCACGCATGACTGCGGTGCGAGACAGTGAATTCACCGACGCGGCGCGACGCAGGCGTGCCGAAATCCATGAACGGATGAGCACGAATCCCACGCTCGGCGTGGCATTCAGCGCCGCATTCGCAGGACCCGAGGCGATCCCCGCGCAGGCGTTCGAAGACGAATTCATCGAACAGGCGATGGCGGGGCCTATCTGGTGATCGATGGCTAGGACGCGGCCGGTCGCGCTATGCCGAACCGAACGAATTCATCGATCGCTCGCGCCACACCATCGGGTTCGTGAATCGCGACCTCGTGGCCAGCACGGGAGAATACTTGCAGCGTTGCATTGGGCAGCCGCTGAAAGTCCTTCAGATTTGCTGCGAGCAGCGCATCCGCCGCACCGGCAATCATCAGCGTCGGCATGGTGATCTCGTGCAGCCGTCCGCCTACATCGAGGTTGCGCATCGCCACGATTCCGCCATCGTAGTGGCCGTCGGACACACCGAGTACGTGCTCAACCCGATTGTCGATCCAGGCATCGGTCTCGACGTCACGCCGCACGGAGCTGGCCACGTACTGAGCACGCAGCGCGGCACCGTCCTTGCGCAGTCGCAGTTGGCGTCGGGCCTCGCGCGGCACAGGATCAGCATCGCGAAAGCCATCAGCGGCGATCGGGGCCATCAGAACGAGGCGCTCGATCCGCACCGCATGATCGAGCGCAAGCACATAGCCGATACCGCCGCCCATGCTGTGACCTGCAAAGACGACCCGCTCGATGTTGAGGTGATTGAGTAGACCGACAACGTCTTCCGCGTATTGAGCCAGTGTGTAGCCACCGACGGTGTGCTCGCTTTCTCCGGTCCCGCGGCACTCCATCAGGAGCACGCGGTGATTGCGTTCCAATCGCTGCGCCACCGGCATCCAGTTCACGCGTGAAGCGGTGTAACCATGGTGCAGCAGAATTGGAATCGCCCCTTCCGGGCCGCGCATGTCGAACCAGAGCCGGGCGCCATTGATCATTGCAAAGGTCAGGGTGATACCTCCCCACATGATTCATTGTCGATGCACTGCGCGAACTTTGACAGCGCTTCGCAATACGCTGCCTGCAATGCAAGTTCCATGTCGCTCGAATAGAAGTAGGCGACGCGTACCTCGTGCTCGCCGTGGAACCTGCGCACCGACGCCGCGGGCAACTGGTCGACATCGAAGGCAACGCGAGCGCGAATCGTGCCCTTGATCTCGCTCCACTTCGCAGGAATCGACTCGACCACAAGGTAGGTGAAGCCAACGATCCAGGCGGGGCGTGCCGGATCCGGTGCGCCGAGCATCGCAGTGAGATCCCTTACCAGAACGTCATTGGGCCGTTCGGGCAGCACCACCACACGAATCACCGTTGAAGGCACAGCCGGCCAATCGAACAGCGGTTCGACTCCGTTGAAGATCGGCTGGTCGCCCGCAATCACGGGCGCAGAACGGCCGCGCGTCGCTGCCGCTACGGGGAACATCCGGCAAGCCAGCGCAATCGTCGGCGCGCGCTCGGCGATGCGATCGTTGAAGGCCTCACCAAACCGTGCGCACCCCCCCATCGTCAGCACGAGAACCAACGCGCCGTGGAACTGGCTCGCGCGCAAGTCAGTACGACTCGATCAAATCGAACAAATGGCTGGTGACCTTCGGCATCTGCGCAACGGGCGTGCGACCGCATCGCACCACAATCATGTCCTTTTCCGGCGCGATCAGGATGCGCTGACCATCGTATCCGCCGGCGTAGAACCAGGGCTTGCCAGGCACCAGCCACCAGTGCGCGCCATAGGCTTGGTCCTTGTCTTCGTAGGTCTTGCTGCGCGCGTGCGCGGCCCAACCGACGGGCAACACCTGCTGCTCCCCCCAACGACCGTCGTTCAGGTAGAGCAGCCCGAAGCGAGCGAAGTCCTGGGGCGTCGCCAAGCAGTACGATGATCCAACGAACGTCCCGGATGTATCGAACTTCGGCAGCACCGATGTCATGCCGATCGGCTCGAACAGGCGCTCACGCATGAACTCGAGCATGCCCGTCGCACCGCCACCGATCGCATCACGTAGTATTCGACAGATGATGTTGGTCGTGCCGCTGGAGTAGGACCAGAACGTGCCCGGGTCATGTAGCAGCGGCATCGATGCCGCAAACGCACCCATGTCGTGCCGACCGTTGAATGTGAGCATGGCGATGACATCCGACGCCTCACCGTCGACATAGTCCTCGCGGAAGGCAAGTCCGCTCGACATGCGGAGCAACTGTTCGAGCGTAATGACGCGACGCGCATCACTCGATGATTGCCATTCAGGCACGGCGGCCGGCGCATGCGGATCGAGCCTGCCATCGCCGACCAGAATACCGACCAGCGCGTGGCTAATGCTCTTGGCCATGGACCAGGAATACTGCAGATAGAACGCGTTCGCGCCATAGCCATAGCGCTCATGGACGATCGCGCCATCTTTCACTACCAGCAAGGCATAGGTGAAGCCTTCCTCACCGACCAGCTCGAACTGGGCATTCGCTGCAGCCTGGAAGCGAGCCGTATCCGACGGCTGCGCCTGCGCCCGGCCCCATTGATGGGTAGGAAACTTCATTTGCCACTCCACAAGATACCGCGGTCGACATCGCGAACGTCTCTCAGACCGCAGAACGCCATGGTGAGATCGAGTTCGTTGGCGATGAGTTCGAGACACTTGGTCACACCGGCTTGCCCCATTGCACCGAGGCCATACAGAAACGCACGACCGATCATCGTGCCGCGCGCACCCAAGGCAAGCGCCTTGATCACGTCCTGGCCACTGCGGATGCCACCGTCCATCCACACCTCAATGCGACTTCCGACAGCGGCGACGATTGCCGGCAACGCTTCGATCGATGATGGCGCGCCATCGAGTTGCCGACCGCCATGGTTAGAGACGATCAGCGCATCGGCGCCACTGTCCGCCGCCCGGCGCGCGTCTTCGGCATCCATGATGCCTTTGAGGATCAGCGTGCCGCCCCAGCGCTCTTTGATCCAGGCCACATCATCCCAGTTGAGCGTCGGGTCGAGCTGTTCCGCAGACCAGCGCTGCAGCGACGCAGAATCTTCCATGCCGTCGATGTGTCCGACCAGATTGCCGAAGTTGCGGCGAGTCGCGCCGAGCATGCCGAGTCCCCAGCGCACCTTGGTGAGGAGATTGATGATGTTCCCGAGTGTGGGCTTGGGCGGCACGCCGAGTCCGTTCTTCAGGTCCTTGTGCCGCTGACCGAGTATCTGCAGGTCGAGGGTGAGCATGAGCGCAGAGCACTTCGCTGCCTTGGCCCGATCGATGAGACGCTCGATGAATGCGCGATCGCGCATGACGTACAACTGGAACCAGAACGGCTTCGAGGTCGCAGCGGCCACTTCCTCGATGGAACAGATGCTCATCGTCGACAGCGTGAACGGGACGCCGAACGCTTCCGCCGCACGCGCCGCGAGGATTTCACCATTGGCATGCTGCAATCCGGTGAGCCCAGTTGGTGCCAGCGCAACCGGCATCGCAACCGGCTGGCCAACCATGGTCGACGCGATCGATCGATTGGTCATGTCGACGAGCACGCGCTGACGCAGTTTGATCAGTTCGAATATCCGCTCGTTGGCGCGATAGGTCGACTCTGACCAGGAGCCCGAGTCGACGTAGTCATAGAACATCCGCGGCGTGCGTCGGCGGTGCAGCGCGCGCAGATCTTCGATGCAGGTAATGACCGACATGTCAGCCTCGCTCGGGGACGATCAGGAAACCTGACGGTCCTTGCCCGCCCAGTAGGGTTTGCGCAGCTCGGTCTTCAGGATCTTTCCCGACGGGTTGCGCGGCAACGCGTCGATCCACGCTACCGACGTGGGGCACTTGTACTTCGCCAGTTGACCGCGGCAGAACTCGATCACGTCCTGTTCTGTCAGCGCCGGATCCTTGCGCACAATGATAGCCTTAGGGGTCTCGCCCCATCGCTCGCTCGGCACACCAATGACAGCCGCGTCCGCGATTGCGGGGTGCTTCATCAGCGCGTTCTCGATCTCGGCGGGGTAGATGTTCTCACCACCGGAGATGATCATGTCCTTCACGCGGTCATGGATGTACACATAGCCTTCGCGCAGGTACCCGGCGTCGCCCGTGCGCAGCCAGCCATCCGCGGTGATCGTTGACGCGGTCGCTTCCGGGTTCTTCCAGTAGCCTTTCATGTTCTGCCTGCCCTGCACCCAGATCTCTCCGACCGCGCCGTCGGCGCAATCAGTGAGCGACTCCGGGTCGACAATGCGCACGCGATTGGGTTCGACCGGCTTACCTGCCGAACGCAGCAGATGTGCTCTCGGGCCACCGGGGTCGTGATCGTCCGCATGCAGGAGGCATACGCCGCCCGTGGTTTCCGTCAGGCCATATGCCTGATAGAAGCCGCAACCGAACACGTCGAGGGCACGCACCAGAACGCTCTCGGTAATGGGTGAGGCGCCGTAGACGATCGCTTTCAGGGTGGAAAAATCGTGCTCCTCCACGCCAGGCACACCAAGCAGTACCTGCAACACCGCCGGTACGAACAGTGCGTGGGTCACGCCGTGTTCTGCGATGCACTTGAGGATGCTCGCAGGCTCGACGTCGCGCAGCAGCACCATCGCTGCGCCCTCGTGAGTACCAACCAGGCCCCAACCGCTACCGGCGATGTGAAACAACGGCATGCAGACGAGATTGACAGCACTCGATGTGAATCCCAGCGATGCAAAGCCATCCCGCAGACAGCCGATGAAGTTCGCGTGGGTCAATTCCACACCCTTCGGCAAGCCAGTGGTGCCCGATGTATAGAGTTGATAGCAGGTGTCTTGCTGCGCGCAGGGCGCGTTCGGATCCGTTGTCGGCGCACCCGCAATCCATTGTTCGTAGGATGGATATCCGGTTGTGCCGGGATCTCCGACCACCACGATCGTGCGCGCGTGACTGAGCTTCATTTTGGCGAGATGGCCCAGGAACTCTTCGCCGACGAGCAGCACTTTCGCTTCGCTGTTGTTGAGGATGTACTCCATCTCGGCGGCCGCGAGGCGCCAGTTCACGGCAACGGAGGCTGCGTTCAGCTTCGCGCTGCCAAAGAGGTACGTGAAGTACTCGGGGGCGTTCTTGTCGAGGTGGGCGACGCGGTCCTGGGCCACCACGCCCGCCGACGTCAGGCGAGCTGCAACCTGGTTCGATTCACGATCGAGTTGCGCGAAGGTCCAGGTGCGGCCGTCATGCAGGTAGTGCACCGCAAGATTGTCCGGCGTCTTTTGAGCGTAGTGCCGAACGATGTCTGCAAGGCTCTGGATCGCCATCCGCCCTCCCCCTACGCCAATTCCCCCTCGGCCACCAAGCGTACCTTACCGCCGACGCGGTAGGTATCGACACCCACATCCAGGTACAGGCGTGAAGGTCGGTTGATCTCGAAGCCCTGTTCGACAATCGCGGTGAACGGCGCGCCGCTGAGTTCGCGCAGATAGCAGGCAAGCGCACTGTTGGCGCTGCCGGTGGCCGGATCTTCGCGCTGTCCGTTGGCGTCGAAGAACATGCGTGCAGCGTAGTGTGCGTCCTTGGAGTACGCCTGCGGCGTAAACAGGAATATCGCGCGCGCCGGCAGGCCCTCGCGCAGCAGCGCGGCGTTCACGCCAAGGTCGAGTCGCGCAGATTTCAGATCACTCAATGTGCGCAGCGGCACGAACAGAAAGTCGGGGCCAAGTTTCAGGAACCGAGCCGGCCACGATGCGTGCAGCGCCTCGATGCCCAGCGAGAGCACCGCCGCGGCGCGTTCTGGCGCAAGCACGTCGCCGAGCGTTGCAATGGGAGGCGACATCCAACATGGTGCGTCGACATTGCCGAATGTCACCGTGACCGGACCGACGCCCAGATCAAGCGTGAATTGTGGATGCTGGCGGCCCAGCACCCAGGCCGTTCCGAGCGTGGGATGGCCGGCGAACGGCAACTCTTCGCCCGGCGTGAATATCCGCACGGTCGCGCGGTTCGCCGATTGGGCCGTGACGAACGTCGTCTCGGAGAAGTTGGTCTCGCGTGCAATGGCCTGCATCGTCGATGCATCCAGAGCCGCCGCATCCTGCACCACGGCAAGCTGGTTGCCCTCGTACTTCGCCTCGGCGAACACATCGACGATCGTCAACCGCACGGCGGCGTCAGCCTTTGAACTGAGCTACCAATCCGGCAATCGACTCTTTCGCATCACCGAACAGCATGCGCGTGTTTTCGCCGAAGAACAGCGGGTTGTCCACACCCGAAAAGCCGGATGCCATCGACCGCTTCAGTACGAATACCGTGCGTGCCTTGTCGACGTTGATGATCGGCATGCCGTAGATCGGGCTGTTCTCGTCGTTGCGCGCTGCCGGGTTCACGACGTCATTGGCACCGATCACGACCGCGACGTCGATGTTGTCGATGCGCGGGTTGATGTCGTCCATTTCGATCAGCTGGTCGTAGGGTACGTTGGCTTCGGCAAGTAACACGTTCATGTGGCCGGGCATGCGGCCAGCGACCGGATGGATCGCGTAGGTGACTTCCGCACCATTCTTCTCCAGCAGATTGCCGAGTTCCCGCACGACGTGCTGCGCCTGGGCGACCGCCATGCCGTATCCAGGCACGAACGTCACCGACGAAGCTGCTTCCAGAATCAGGAAGGCATCGTCCACTTGGATCGGATTCACCTCGCCTTCGACCTTTGATGCCGTCTTTACCGCACCGAAGCCGGAGAACAGCACGTTGGTCAGCGACCGGTTCATCGCTTTACACATGATGTTGGTGAGAATGATGCCCGCGGCGCCGACCAGTGCCCCGGCAACGATCAGGATGTTGTTGTGAATGGCAAATCCCGCGGCGCACGCGGCCAACCCCGAATAGGAGTTGAGTAGCGAAATCACCACCGGCATGTCGGCCCCGCCAATGGGAATGACGACCATGACGCCGAGCACGAGCGACAACACGACGATCGTGATCAGCGCCCCCGACAGCACATGCGGATCGGCGCAGAACATGGCGCCGGCCACCAGCACCGCGACGAGGAACGCCGCATTCACAACGCGCTGCGCGCCGAACACGATCGCGCGACCTGGCATGATTTCCGCCAGCTTGCCCCAGGCAACCACGCTTCCTGTGGTCGTGATGCCACCAATCAGAATGGACAGAAAGATCGTGAATGCGATGAACGTCGTCGTGCCTTCGTTGTAGAGCGCTGCCCATCCCACCAGGAGGCTCGCGAGGCCCCCGGAGCCGTTGAATAGTGCGACCATTTCCGGCATCGAGGTCATGGCGACAGCGCGGGCTGCAAAGGCACCAATGACGCCGCCGACGACAGCCGAGATGACGATGTACTGGAATTCGATGATGGAATGCGCAAGTAGCGTGGCCAACACCGCAATCAGCATGCCGATGGCCGACAGCAGATTACCGCGACGCGCGGATGCGGGCGAACCCAGCATCTTTAGCCCGAAGATGAACAGCGCCGCCGCTACGACGTAGGCGAGGTTGATGTAGATGTCGCTCACTTCGAACCCCCGGTGTCCTTCTTCTTGAACATACCGAGCATGCGATCAGTGACCATGTAGCCACCCACGACGTTGATCATCGCGAGTGCCACCGCGAACGCGCCCAGCCAGCTGGCAACGGCGCCCTGGCCCGCACCCGCGGACAACAGCGCGCCAACCACCGTAATGCCGGAAATGGCATTCGCACCCGACATGAGCGGCGTGTGCAGCGTGGCTGGCACCTTCGAGATCAACTCGAAGCCGAGGAAGATCGAGAGAATGAGCACAAACGTGAGATAGACCGCTTCCACGATTCCTCCTTAGAGCTTCTTGATGACTTCATTGACGATGGCGCCGTCGCGGGTGATGACGCATCCCTTGACGATGTCATCCTCCGGATCGAGATCGAGCGTCTTCGTCTCTTTGTCCCAGAATTCATCGAGCAGGTTGACGATGTTGTTGCCGTACATGTCGCTCGCATTGCGCGCGACCTGCGAGGGCAGATTGCCGAGCCCGATCACGATGACGCCGTTGATGACGACAACTTCGTTGAGGACGGAGCCTTCCACATTGCCCCCAGTCTCGGTGGCCATGTCGACGACGACACTGCCGGGGCGCATCGCTTCGACCATGTCGCGCGACACGATGCGCGGTGCCGGGCGGCCGAATACCTGGGCGGTCGTGATCACGACATCGGAACCCGCGATGACCTTCTTCATCCCTTGCCGCTGCATTTCCAGCTGCTCGGGCGTCAGTTCCCTGGCGTAACCCTGGGCAGTCTGACCGGTGTCGCCAAGATCGATCTCGACGAATTTGGCCCCGAGCGATTGCACCTGCTCGGCCACGACCGGCCGGGTATCGAATGCTTCGACGCGCGCGCCCAGGCGCTTGGCGGTCGCGATTGCCTGCAGCCCTGCAACGCCAGCGCCGATCACGAACACTTTGGCCGGCGGGATGGTGCCTGCAGGGGTCATCATCATCGGGAATATCTTGGGTGAGTGCTGGGCCGCGAGCACCACCGTGACGTAACCCGCCAGGTTTGCCTGGGAGGACAGCGCATCCATCTTCTGCGCCCGCGTGGTACGTGGAATCATCTCCATGGAGATGCCGGTGACATTCTGTTGCGCGAGTTGAGCGACCAGCGCCTTTTCATTGAACGGGTCGAGAAAGCTCACGTGCACGGTCTTCGGTTTGATCGCGCCAAGTTCCTCGGCGGAGGGTTTGCGCACCCGAGCGATGACATCGGATGCGAGCACCCGGGTCCGGTCGGCTTCCACGGTGGCACCCGCTTCCGAATACTCGGCGTCGGTGATGCTGGCACCGGCACCGAGCCCTGATTCGACGACGACATCGAAGCCGAGCGTCTTCAGTTTCTTCACATTGGCGGGTACGAGCGCTGCTCGCAGTTCGCCCGGCCAGGTCTCCTTAGGCACGCCGATGAGCATCTCGACCATCCTCTTTGATGTGTTCCGCCCCCACATACAGGCGCAAATTGCGGTCCTGTACCCCGTTCTGCGCCCGTATTGTTTTCATCCGGTACGCGGTCATGCTGCTCGGAAACCTCCGGGCATGAGGCGCGCAAGGCTAGCGAATCGAATGGGGCAACACAATCCTCGAGATACGAGGACGCGCCTTGCAACCCCACCGGGGGCTTCCCACAATCCAAGCGCTCCCCAACATCCAGCACACAGGTAGCACCATGCCACGGCCAGCCCTGAGTCAACGGGCCGCCCTCGTCGCCGTCACGGTGGCGTTCGCGACCGGACTGATCGCGAGTCTCGCCGTCCGTCCACCGGGCGGCGGAACTGCGGTCGAGGTGCAAGCCGGCAGCGAAGCACGCATCAGGTGGCGCGTGCCGGTGGCGTTCGGCACCAACCTCAAAGCCCTGGGGGACAATGTCCTGTACGTCGCCGAGGCGGCACGCACGTCGAGCGCCGGGGCGGTGGAACTGATTCCCTACGAGCCCGGTGAGCTGGTACCGGCATTTTCCATCGTCGATGCCGTGCGCGATGCCAAGGTGCCCGCGGGCTACACCTGGCTCGGTTACGATCAGGGCAAGATCGCGGCGTCACCCCTGATCTCCGCAGTGCCGTTCGGCATGGAACCATGGGAGTTCACCGCATGGTGGTATGAGGCCGGTGGCCGCGGCCTCGCGGAGGAGATCTACCACGACTACGGCATCCACCCCATTCTGTGCGGCATTATCGGTCCCGAAACTGCTGGTTGGTTCAGAAAACCCATCGAACAGGCAAGCGACCTGGCAGGGTTGAAGATCCGCTTCGCCGGACTCGGCGGCGAAGTGCTCGAACGGATGGGCGCCTCCGTCACGATGCTGCCGGGCGGCGAGATCTTCCAGGCGCTGGAAAAAGGTGCAATCGACGCCACCGAGTACTCACTGCCCGTAGTCGATGAATCGCTCGGCTTCGATCGAGTAGCGCCCTTCAACTATTTTCCAGGCTGGCACCAGACCTTCACCGCGTTCCATCTGGCCGTCAATCTTTCACGCTGGCGGTCACTCGCACCCGCTGACCGGGCATTGCTGGACACCGTCTGCACCGCCGGGGTCGCGCGCAATCTCGCGCGCGGCGAAGCCTTGCAGGGACCGGTGCTCGCGGGCTTTCGTGACAAAGGCGTGGCGACGCGCACAATCCCGTTGCCACTGATCGCCGAACTGCGCCGGGTTACCGACGAAGTGCTCGAAAGCGAAGCGGCCCGCGACGCCGATTTCAGCCGCGTGCTCGAGTCGCAGCGACGTTTTCGCGCCGACTACGCGCTGTGGAAGCGCCTTGCGTATTTGCCGCGGGATTTCTGATGCTGCCACCCACCCGGTTTTCCCGCGCTGTGGAGCGGGTTCTGCACCGCTTCGACGACGCACTCAGCTGGATCTGGATGGTGTTGCTCGCGGTCATCGTGCTCAACGTCGTAATGCGTTATGCGTTCGGTCAGGGCCGCATCGAGTTCGAAGAAATCCAGTGGCACCTCTATGCAACCGGCATGCTGCTCGGGCTCGCTGCGTGCTACGTCGATGACGCGCACGTGCGGGTGGATGTGTTGCAGGAGCGATTCTCGCCGCGCACCCGCGCCTGGATCGAACTGTACGGCACGCTGCTGCTGCTGATGCCGTTCATCGCTCTCATGCTCATTTTCTCCGTGCCGTTCGTGATTCACAGCTTCGTCACCGGCGAAGTCTCGGTGGCACCGGGCGGCTTGCCGATGCGATGGCTCATCAAGGCGATGCTGCCGCTCGGGTTCCTGCTGCTGCTCATTGCCGCCATGGCGCGGCTGACGCGGGTGTGGGCGTTCCTGTTCGGGACTCGTGATGCCGGTTAACGAACTGCTCGCCATCGGCATGTTCGTGGCCTTCATCGGCCTCGTGTTCACGGGCTTTCCGGTCGCGTGGGTGCTCGGCGGCCTGGCAGTTGCGTTCTCGGCGTTTGCCATCATCCTCGATGCGGACTTCCTCACACGGATTGGCGTCGACTGGGCCTACACATCGTTGTCTGTCGAGCGCACCTGGAACGTGATGGAGAACTGGGTGATGGTGGCACTGCCCATGTTCATCTTCATGGGCGTGCTGCTCGACCGCTCCGGCATTGCCACCGACCTGATGACGAGCTTTTCCCGCCTGTTCGGCCGGGTTCGCGGCGGGCTCGCCGTTGCGGTCACCCTGATCGGCGTCCTGCTGGCGGCAACCACCGGCATCATCGGTGCGTCGGTCGTGCTGCTCGCCATGCTCGGCCTGCCGGTCATGCTCGGTCAGGGCTACAGCCCGCGCCTGGCTGCTGGAACCGTGTGCGCCGTGGGCACACTGGGCATTCTAATTCCCCCTTCCATCATGCTGGTGCTCATGGCGGATCGGATGGCAATGCCGGTGGGCGATCTGTTTCTGGGTGCGTTGTTCCCGGGCCTGCTGCTGGGCGTGCTGTACGTCGCGTATCTGCTGCTCGTGGGTGTCTTGAGCCCGGCGTCAGCACCCGCAGTGCCGCGAACGGAGAGCAACGATAGCGGATTGCAAACAGCGCTCCTGCTGCTCAAGGCGATACTGCCGCCCGCTGCGCTCATACTGGCGGTGCTCGGTTCGATTTTCTTTGGATTGGCAACGCCAACGGAGGCTGCCGGGGTCGGCGCATTTGGCGCCCTGCTGCTCGCGCTGATGCACCGCAAGTTGAGCGGCCCCACCCTGCGCGATGCGCTCAAGGAAACGACCCGCACCACCGCATTCATTTTCGCAATATTGATCGGCGCCACCGCCTACTCGCTGGTGCTGCGCGGGCTTGGCGGTGACGAACTGATCGAGCAAGCATTGCTCGGCCTGCCATTCGGGCCGACCGGCATCGTAGTGAGCATCCTCGCGTTCACGTTCCTGCTCGGCTTCTTCCTCGACTGGATCGAATTGACACTGATCGTGCTCCCGCTCGTATCACCCGTCGTCACTGCTCTGGGATTTGATCCTGTCTGGTTCACCGTGATGTTCGCGGTGTGTCTGCAGACGAGCTTCCTGACGCCACCGGTCGGCTTTGCGATTTTCTATCTCAAGGGCGTTGCGCCGCCGCAGATCGACACTGCAACGATCTATCGCGGCGTCGTGCCATTCGTGCTGCTGCAGCTGTTGGGTCTCGCGCTCGTCTTTTACTTTGCCGAACTCGTCACCTGGCTGCCCGGCCAGGCCTACGACCTGCGCTGAGTGTTCTAGCGCATCTTGCGGCAATATAGACCACACAGTTCACACGAGGCGGCCCATGAGCGCGTATCAACCGACGGCAATCAACCACGCGACCGCGAGCGAGAACCGAATCCACGCCGACGACATTGCCCAGCGGTACGGCTTCCGTGGCGGTCTCGTGCCCGGTGTTGCCGTGTTCGGCTACATGACGTACCCCATCACCCGCGCGCTGGACACCGCATGGCTTGCGCACTCGCGAGTCAATGTGCGCTTTCTCAAACCCGCCTACGACGGTGAGCGCCTGAACATCGACATGCGGGCGAACGATGAGGGTCTGGCGGTCGAATGCAACAACGACGCGGGCCTGCTGCTAGCGACGCTTGCGCTCGACACGAAATCGGCACTCGCGCCGATTGACCCGCGCGCGCAGATCTTGCCCGCCGCCCGCAATCCTGAACGTCGTGAAATCAACTGGGATGCGATCGCCATCGATCAACCGTTTGCAGCCATCGACTGGCGACCGACAAATGCCGAGAACAAGACATACACCGACTATGTCGCCGACGACTGCGCACAGTTTCGCAGCGGCGTTGTGCACCCGCATCTGACTCTGCACTATGCCAACCAGGCACTGTCGCGCCGATTCATCCTGCCAGCCTGGGTGCACGTGGGATCCGAGATGATCTGCCATCGCATGCTGCGTGTGGGCGACGCGATCGAACTACGCACGATTCCGATCGAGAAGTGGCGTCACAAGGGCCATGAGTTCATCAAGCTGTACATCGCATATGTGGTGCAGGGTGCGCCCGCTGTCGAGATTTACCACACCGCCATCTACAAGCTCGCGGAACGCAACGCGTGATGCGAATAGGCGTGCTCGCCTCCCACGAGGGTTCGGTGTTGCAGGCTGTGATCGATGCCTGCGCGTCGAGCCGCATCGCCGCACAGGTGGTGGTGGTGATCAGCAACAACAGCAACGCTGGTGCGCTCATGCGCGCAACCGATGCGGGCATTGCCACCGCTCACTTGTCCAGTACAACACACGCTGACCCGGTTGCTCTCGATCGCGCAATCTGCGACAGCCTGATGCAACGGAACGTCGATCTCGTCTTGTTGGCCGGGTTCATGAAGAAGCTCGGCCCCGAAACGCTACGGAAGTTCAGCGGCCGTATCGTCAACACGCATCCCGCACTGCTGCCGAAGTTCGGCGGCAAGGGGTACTACGGCCGACGCGTTCACGAGGCCGTCATCGCGGCGGGCGAACGCGAAAGCGGCGCGACCGTACACTGGGTCGATGGCGACTACGACACCGGCCCTGTGCTCGCGCAAAAGAAAGTTGCGATCACGTCAGCAGACACTGCCGAGTCGCTCGAGCTCAAAGTGAAGGCGCTGGAACGTGAACTTCTGATCGACGCGCTTGTGAACCTCGCGCGCAACATGAACACCAAGACTGCCTAGGAGGACTCCAGAATGCGTATATCCACACTGCTCAGCTATGCCGGCGGATTCAAAGAAGCGGTCGCCGAAGTCCAGGCTCTCGAGAAGGCCGGACTCGATGTCGTCTGGGTTCCGGAGGCATATTCGTTCGATGCGCCGAGCGCGATGGGCTACCTCGCGGCGCAAACCGAGCGCGTCACGATCGCCTCGGGCATTCTGCCGATCTACTCCCGCACACCGACGCTGCTGGCCATGACCGCGGCCGGAATCGACTCGTTGTCTGACGGCCGCTGCATGCTTGGCCTTGGCGCATCCGGCCCCCAGGTGATCGAGGGCTTTCATGGCGTGCCTTATGAAGCACCGGTAGCGCGGATTCGCGAGATCATCGAGATCTGCAGGATGGTGTGGCGCCGTGAAAAGGTCAGCTACGACGGCAAGTACTACCAGATTCCGTTGCCTCAAAACCGAGGCACCGGCCTTGGCAAGCCTCTCAAACTGATCAATCACCCGGTGCGCGATGAAATTCCAATCGCCATCGCTTCACTGGGCGGCAAGAGTGTCGAATTGACCGCTGAGCTCGCAGATGCGTGGCTACCAGCGTTTTACATGGCGGAAGGTGCAAAAGCGGTGTGGGGCGACTCACTCGCTGCGGGCAACGCCAAACGTGATCCTAACCGGGCACCGCTCGAGGTCTATGCCGGCGGTGCGGTCGCGATCGGCGAAGGACTGGAAGCACTGCGTAACCTCGGTCGACCACAGATGGCGCTTTACGTCGGCGGCATGGGTGCACGTTCCAAGAATTTCTACAACGCGACATTCTCGCGGTATGGCTACGAGAAGGAAGCGCGCCAGATTCAGGACCTCTATCTCGCCGGCAAGAAGAGCGAGGCCGAAGCTGCGATCCCGCAGTCGTTCATCGATGCAACCACGCTGGTCGGGCCGAAAGGGTTCGTGCGCGACCGACTTGCCGCGCTGCGCGAATCGGGCGTCAATGCATTGAACGTGCATTTCGCAGGACGCACTCGCGAAGAGCGGGTGCAGTACTGCGAGCAGCTGCGAAACATGGTCGATGCGGCCTGATCAGATCACCTTGTCGGCGCGCAGCGATTCGATCTGAGAGTCGCTGTAGCCGATCTCACGCAGCAGCGTCGCGTTATGCTCGCCATGACGTGGCGCGTGGAACGCGATCCGGCCAGATTCATGCGCGAACTTGAACGGCGTACCAATGTGCTCGCGGACAGACTCGTCCACGAGCAGCATCTCGCGTGCACGGGTTTGCTCGAGGTCGAACCCGGCGCGCAGATCGTTCACCGGCGCAAAGCAAACGTCGAGTTCGCGCATGAAGTCGACCCACTGCGCCTGGGTGCGTGACCTGAAGGTGTGGGTCAGGAACTCGACCACCGGCAGTTGGCCCGCACCCGGCGGCAGTTCGCACAGCTCAATCAAATCCGGCCGCGCGAGCGCGTCGAGCAGATTCCGGCAGAACTTGATCTCGGAGCCGCCGAGTACCACGAATCTGGCATCCGCGGTCTCGTAGATTCGATAGAACGCAGCGCCGCCCCAGATGCGCTCTGCCGACGGCACCGGCGCAATCCTGTCCGCGAACACGGCGCCGACGCTGTTCGGCATGCAGGCGAAGATCGAGTCCATCATCGAGATGTCGAGATAGTCGCCGAGACCGGTCTGAGTGCGTCGCAGCAGTGCCATCAATATCCCCGCTAGCGCGGTCGTGGCCGCCAGCATGTCCCCGGCTGGCATGGCCGGCATGCACGGTCGGCCGTTGTCATCTACGTTGTTCGAAAGCAGACCACACATCGCCTCCACTGCCAGATCGTGCGCGGGATCGAGTCGCAGTGGACCTGTTTGACCATACGCAGAGATCGATGCGTAGACGACGCCCGGATTGATCGCGCGCACTGCGTCGTAGTCGATGCCCAGCCGACTGACTACCCCAGGACGGAATGACTCGAGCACCACGTCCGCGGTGGCCACGAGCTTCATGAACACGTCGTGACCCCGTGCATCCTTGAGGTCGAGCGATAGACTGCGTTTGCCACGATGCGTCGCAGCAAAGTACACGGTCTCCTCACCACGGCGCTGACCGATATGTCTATTCGGTTCCCCCTCACCGGTGTTCTCGATCTTGATCACGTCGGCGCCCTGATCCGCCATCATGACGCTGACGGTCGGTCCCGGAAGAAAGAGCGACAGATCGACGACGCGAATGCCCTCCAGTTTCACTGCAGACCAGCCTCGAGCAACGCCATTGCGGCCGCATGGATCCGCACATCGCCCGCTGCGATGATGCGACCACCCATCGCGGGGTCACCTGCGTCCCACGTCGTGACCACACCACCAGCGCCACGGATGATCGGGACGAGCGCCTGGATGTCGTAGGGCTTCAGTCCCGCCTCGATCGCAAGATCGAGTTGTCCCATCGCCAGCAGACAATACAAGTAGCAGTCGCCACCGTATCGCGTCAGCCTGACCTGCTTGCGCACCGAATGAAACGCCGCCTGTTCCGGCCCGCTGGCAAAGTACTGCGGACCTGTGGACGCCATGGATGCAAGCGACAGTGACGCGCATGGCCGCACGCGCAGGGACCGCTTCTCAACGCCGCGCAGATACCAGGCGTCGACATTCGTGCCGACGAAGTACTCGTTTGTGAACGGCTGGTGCATGACACCGAGGATCGGCGTCTCGCCATCGAACAGCGCGAGCAGCACGCCCCAATGCACCATTCCGGTCATGAACGCTCGCGTACCATCGATTGGATCGATCACCCACGTCAGACCGTCACCGCCTTGGTGACCAAATTCTTCCCCGAATACCCCATGGCTCGGATATCGATTGGCAATCGCTTCGCGAATCCGCACCTCCGCCGCCTTGTCGGCGACCGTGACAGGATCGAATCCGTCTAGTTCCTTGTTCTCGATCTCCAGTGGCTGTCTGAATAGCGGCAAGATAACCTCTCCCGCGGCGCCGGCAAATTCGATCGCAGACGCGACAAGGTCATCGAGGTCGGCCGGCATGACGGCCCGTTTTGGATGATACTGAAGCGACACGATTTGCCTATCTACAGCGCTAACGACGCGGCGCAATTATGTCACACCGCAATGCAGCGCCCGCGCTATGATCGAACCACCCACTCACGCAGGAGTCGCACCGTGGCCATCACCGTCGTGAATCCCGAAGGCAGCCAAGCGCTCTACGACCGATTCCATTTCTCACAAGCCGTGAAGTCCGGCAATCTGCTGCTGTGTTCCGGTCAAATCGGTACCGACGCCAAAGGGTCGGTACCGAGCGAACTCGAAGCCGAGTTTCGAAACGCATTCGGCGCGGTGGGTCGCGTGCTGAGCCATGCCGGGCTGTCGTTTTCTGACGTTGTGGATTACACGACGTATCACGTAGGTCTGCAAAAGACCCTGCCAACCTTCATGAAAGTGCGTGACGAGTTCATCAAGGCGCCGTGGCCCGCCTGGACGGCCATTGGAATCTCCGAACTCGCGGTGCCCGGCGCTCACCTGGAAATACGCATCACGGCTCGAACGAAGTAGCTACCAGCAGCATGGCGCTGACCATCGACGCACCACGCGTACCGCTCGCACACCTGCCGACCCCGCTGGAACCGCTCAACCGTCTTTCCGAGTATCTGGGCGGACCACATCTGTGGATCAAGCGCGACGATTGCACCGGCCTCGCAACAGGTGGCAACAAGACACGAAAACTCGAATTCCTGCTCGGTGAAGCCATCACAAGCAACTGCGACACTGTGATCACCTTCGGCGCCGTTCAGTCGAACCATGCCAGGCAGACCGCAGCCGCATGTGCGAAGCAGGGACTGAAATGCCATCTCGTTCTATCTCGCGCCGTCCCATGGCCTGACCCGCACTACGAGACTGCCGGCAACGTCCAGCTCGATCGCATCCTTGGCGCCACTGTCGACATCGTCGACCCCGATCACGCGGTTGAGCACGCGCGGAACGTCCGCGCGAAACTCGAACGGGACGGTCGCCGCGTGTACGTGATTCCAACCGGCGGCTCCAATGACGTTGGCGCTTTGGGCTACGCCCTCTGCGCCCAGGAAATGCTGGCACAAGCACGGCAACTGGGCTTTGTCCCAGCCTCAATCATCCACGCCACATCCAGCGGTGGTACCCAAGCCGGCCTCGCGCTCGGCCTCGCCGACACGGATGTGCACCTGCTCGGGATCAATGTCTCCGATCCGAACAGCCAGGCACTGCATGCCAGGATCACAACCCTTGCTATCGCCACGCGCGACCGCTGGGCACCCTCCGCGGCAATGCCTGCAATCCACATACGCAACGAATTTCTCGGTGCTGGCTACGGCATCCCCACAGAGCAAGCCATCGACGCGATCCGCGTCCTCGCGCAGCTCGAAGGAATCGTCACGGACCCGGTGTACTCCGGGAAGGCTCTCGGCGCGCTATTCGCGCTGGTACGGAACCGAGAACTGGACGCTGGAAAGCCCGTGATCTTCGTCCACACTGGAGGAGTAACCGCACTGTCTGCATACGCGGAGCTGCGTTAGCCGATCAACGGTGCGAAAAGTGTGACGGCCGTCATACCGGGTGTGTGACAGTGGGGTGGCAGAATCTCATTGTCGTTGAAGTCAACGACCGCCGCGGCAAACGATGCGGAGACGACACTCTGATGTGGGTCGATAGAATTCTAGCCTGGCTGTTTCCGACGCTGATTCTGCAAGGGACGCCTTGGCGTCGGCTATGGATAGAAAAGGAACGCGCCGAATTCCTAAGAATCGCGCGAGTTCTTTATCCGCTCATCGCGATCGCGTACGTGCTCCACTTCTATCTGTTTGACCAGCCGATGAAGCTTCAGCCAATGGAGCACTGGCACTACTTTCGCATGTCGATGGCCGGGCTTGCAGTCGCCACTTGGCTGCTCTACCTCTCGCCGGCATTCACCAACACGAAATCATACAAACTGCCTGCGCTCATCTCGGGCGCTGTCATTTGCTATTTTCAAGCCCGCGTGTCGGTCTGGTACGAAGGCTCGGTCTACTTCTACGCGTTCGGTTTCGTGATCGTGTCGTCGATAACTCTACGATTGGGTATCGCCCAATCCCTGCTATACGCGACTTCCCTATTTGCCCTTCAATGGCCCTCCTTCATCGAAGCGCGATTAGAAGTTCCACTTCTTTATAGCGCAGCAGTGATCTCACTCATATTCATAGTCCTCGCGCGATCGACCTACGGTACCGAAGTTAGGTACTTCAAGGCGGCGCAAGAAAACGTTGAGAATCAAAAGCAGATTATTGAGTTAAATATCGAGTTCACTGATCGCCTAAGGGCGTTCCTACCACGAGAGATATCTCGACGGCTGTTTGGATACGTTGAGAATCAGCGCATGACAATTCTTCAAGCAATTGAGGAAGTCCTTCGACCTAGGCACAAAGAGATAGCCTGTCTCTTCAGTGACATTCGAGGGTTCACGAAATCAACTCAAAATGGGTCGAGTTTCGTCGACGACGGAGTGATCCCAAACGTTCGCAAGTGCGCTCAGGTTGTAGAGGATCACGGTGGCGTTCCACGAAAGGTAGGTGACCTCATCTTTGCCTACTTCGACAACTCTGATTTTGATACAAATCTCCGAAGGTGCATCTCAGCTGCTATCGATCTTGTGAATGCCAATGAGGCGTTCAATGAAGCAAACAGCTCGGACAACCAGATACGACGCAACGTTCTCGTAGCCTCCGGCTCTGCGGTGGTTGGGAACCTCGGTGGATTCGATTCATCAATTGAGATCACCGCCCTCGGAAATCCTGTAAACTTGTTGAGTAGGCTGGATGAGTTGGTCAAGCACCCCCTCATACGCAATCGTATCGGCACCCAAGATATCGTCGTCGATGACAAAACCGCAACCGTGCTGCAGGAGCTATCAAACTCCCAGCTACCGCTACGGCCTCTGCGACTCGCCGACTTTGGCGTGCTCATCAGAGACTTCGAGTCGATCCCCACGGTTTGGTTGCTAACTGCGAATCGCGAAGCTAAACAACTGATCAATTCCTCGGGAAGAGGACAGAAGGGCACCCTCATTGAGTACGTACACCACGCTCGCGCAAAGATATCAGCGCAACGCACCTGACCCGGAATTGCATGGCACCTACTACCCAGCTGACATTTATCCCGGCGAGGCCGTTGCCGCAACTCTTCGGCGCGCCGAAAACAACGAGCTACTAGAGTCAAACGCCAGAGTATGGCGTCTTAGTCCCTTGGGACTAGAAGTAATCACACGACACAGGCGCGAAGGCTTAGTAGGGCAACGCGTCACAGTCGAAATGCGTTTGGGACAGGAGCTGATCACCGTCACCGGTGTCACCGTAGTCTCACAGAGCAACGAACACGGCGACGCACTGCTTGGCGTTAGGCTCGTCGAGTCGTCTTCAGCAAATTACGGGGGAACGGACCGTCGAACAGCAGGGCGATGGATGTTTGGCGATCAATTCAGCCCGGTCTGTGTCGCGGCTAACCCTGCCCGGTTCAACGATTTTGTCTACTTCAAGGTTCGGGATGCCAGCTCCCGCGGTTTACGTCTCTCCACCAGCCTACGAAACAAGTTCTTGGTCCAGGGAATGCGTCTGAGGTGCATCGTAAGCCTGCCGCTAGTTGCCCAGCTTCGACTCGACCTAACGATCCGAAATGTAGAGCTAGAGAACGATCCTGACCAGCCGTCACTCTTAGTTGGAGCATCTCTGGATTCGCCAACGAAAGCCGACTTGCAGGCTCTCGGTCAATACCTAGTGCAGTTCGGCGAAGGCGTTCGGATCGACGAGTTGCGCGGCCAAGGGCTAGTCCCAAAATCCGTCGCCTCTGTCGTTGAGTTCTCCTTCGTGCGAACTACTGAGGAGTATGACCAAGTACTCGCGCTTCGCCACCTAGCTTACCGGCACGCAGGCAAGGTCGACGCGGAGCTAACACCAGCGGATATGGGCGAGATATACGACACACGGTCCAGAATCGTCATTGGCAAGTATCATGGAAAGGTGATCGCCTCGGCGGGACTGGTATTCAACGAGTATCACGACCGCATGGAGATAGAAGAGAGCGTCGAGTGGCCGAAGGAGCTTCCGCGCCGCGACGAAATGGTCGAGGTCATACGAAATTGCACCCACCCTGGGTACCGGGGAAGCGACGTCCTCATGGCGATGTTCAGATTCATTGCGATAACCATGCTTCAGGCAGGACGGCGTTACGCTGTAATCGGTTCAACTACGGACTTGGTGCCCCTATACACTCGAATCGGAATGAAAGACGTGAACCTTGACTACTATCACAGAAAGCTCGGAAGTTCGCTGCATAAAGTAATGTTGGGCGATATACCAAGGACGATGACAGGCACGAGTATCGGGCCTGTCTTTTGGAACGCAATATGGTCAGAGACGACTTCCTACATGCTGAGCACGGATCTGATCAAAGTAACCGCAGTCGACGTCGCTCGAATGAGGTTCTACCGACTATTCAAGCCGGTGGCCTCGTTGATGCAGAGGCGGATGCGGCGTCCCAGACCCACCAAGTAGTCGCGCGCTTGGAAATCGATCCCGATACCACTCAAGCCTTGTCGCCTGTTGACTGGCATTCGTACGCAGAATGCTACGACCTTCTGTGCGACCTCAATCCCGCGTACGCGTCATTGATTGGGGATTTCTCCAACTTTCTCAAGAACAGGGCCTTCGCCGAAAACGCCACAATTCTCGACCTCGGCGGAGGAACCGGAAATTTTCTAGCACATGGTCTTACCAAGGAGCTTTCGCGCGCGAATCTGCTGCACTTGGATTCAAACGCCGCAATGCTAGAACACGCGCGCCAAAAATACACGTCTCGAGGATTGAAGGTCGAACTCGTCCACGCGGACGCTGCCGAACATGTCTTCGAACCGCGCTCGCTAGATTGTGTCCTCACCGTAAACGCACTCTACGCAATGCGCCAGCCCGAGCGAATACTCAAAAGCGTGTACCAGGCATTGAAGCCGGGGGGCTACCTGTTCTTCGTCAATCTCGGTCGGATACAGAACACACTGGATTGGACGATGTACTTACTAGCGCGGAATTTTCTGCGTCTCGGGCCACGTAGGCTCATCTCGATTCTTCGAAACGAGGGCGCAGTCATTGCGAAGGCAAATCGCGCTATTGCTCAGGCGCAGCGCCAACAGCAGTATTGGCGCCATACAACCATTGAGATCGGTGAGTATCTTGCTGGCCTCGGATTTCAGATTGAAGACCTCCGGCCCTGCTACCGCGGTTACAGCGACCTAGCGGTATGCACCAAACCGAACCGCGCAATCGAGCTGAGTCACGTAGCGTCGCTGTCGCGATCGCATACGTTTGCCTTCTCGTCGGAGCTTCCTACGCCGGTTTAGCTAAGATCACGTCATCAGTTGACACGCGTGTCTACTTCTCAGAGACAAATCCACACTACGTACGCCTGCTGAATTTCGAGGCCAAGTACTCTCAGACGAACACGATGATCATTTTCCTGCGCGGACAGAAGGAAGATGAAGCACCGTACCTACTTGATGCAGTTCGATTGGTTCACGAGCTAGCTCGAGAGTTGAACAGAGTGTTGAGGGTCGACTCAATCGTAAATTATCCATACGTATCCGGCGATGCGGATTCCGTCGAGGTCAGAGATTTCATTGACGTTGCTTGTGTGGACTCAATCTGCAGTGGATACACTCACTTCAAGCAGGAACCCGGGACTGTCAACCGTTTGGTGTCCGAAGACGCGTCAGTTCTTGCGGTATCTCTGTCGTTCAATCTACCAATCGCGGGGCCGCGCGAGATCTCGGAAACAACACAATCGGTTCGATCGCTTATTCACTCCGTATCTGAGAAGTACCCTCGGATCGAATTCGCGATGGTTGGCAGCATCTCGCAAATGGACGCCTTTCGCGAGGCTTCGCGAAGGGAAACCTACAAGCTGATCGGAATAGCGATCGTGGTCGTCGTTGGAGTGTTGACGGCGATTTACCGACAAGTTTCCACGCCACTCATGCTACTTGGGCTGGGTGTCGCCGGCGCGCTTGCCGGAGTCGCTTCGCTGGGGCTAACCGGAACTCCGCTGAACACTTCGACGACTGCCGTCCCAGTGATTTCCATGCTTTTGGTGATTGCGACATCGATGCACGTCGTGAATGCCTTTCACGCCAGTCAATCTCCCGAACGGCCGGCGTCAGAGTCTATGGCCGACTCGCTTCGTGACTACTGGCGTCCAATCTTGCTCACCGTTCTTACGACCTGTGCTGGACTCGCGTCCTTGAACTACGCGGACGCTCCGCCCCTGTCTCAGCTCGGGAATGCAGTCTCGGCCGGACTAGTAGTAGGCGTCGGTGCCTTGTTCGCGATCGCACCTGCACTAGCCAGATTTCTTCCCGCGAGGACGCCAATTGATGTATCGCGAGGTGCCACTCGAATAGCAGACCAATTGGGTAACTCCGCTCCGGTTGCCTTGGTTGGACTAGCACTCATTTCAGCCTACGGGATCACAAGAATCGGAATCGACGAGAATTTTGTCGAGTACTTTTCCGAGGACTATGAGTTTAGGCGAGGCGCAGACTTTGCTGAAACTTACATGGCCGGTCCCAAATCCGCTCACATCGATATCAATACAAATGTGAACGAGGGCATCGAGACAGTCAAATTCATGCGGTTCGCCGAGGCGTTCACCCACTGGTTGCGCTCAAATAGCATTGTCGCAAGCGTGTCCGGAGTATCCAGTGCGATCGTACGCTTGGACGAAGTCCTCGATGACTCCGCATCAGAGCGCACTGATGCCAAAATAGCGCAACTCCTGTTCACGTTTGAAATGTCTCTCGGTGAAGGACAGGACCTCCGGGAGTCCGTAAGTGTCGATCGGTCGTCTACCCGCGTCGTTGCCCTACTGGGGCGAGCGACCTCGCAAGACATCATGTCCCTGGATCGGTCGATACAAGAGTGGTTTCAAACGAATGCTCCGCCGGGATATTCCGTGGTTGTTTCGGGAATCAATGTCCCAATCGCATACATGGCATTGGAGAACATCAATAGTGTCGTCGGTGCCATTGCCATCACTATTTTCGGTATGGCGACAGCGATAGGTATCTATTTTGCGTCCGCCGTCATTGCACTCATTTCGCTGATCGCAATCGCACTACCCATGCTGATGGGATTTGGTCTATGGGGGTGGTTCGTTGGCGAGATCGGTCTCGCTGCTGCCGTTGTCATTGCGATCGCCATGGGTATCGTCATCGACGATGCCATTCATGTCATTTATCAGTTCACGCAATCCAGAAAATCCGGTGCGTCACCTCAAGAGGCTCGCACGATCGCGCTGAAGCGTGCCGGTGCAGCGATCACTCAAACGTCTATCGCATTGAGCCTGGGATTCACCGTATTGGCGTTCTCGGGATTCCATGTAAATCAAGTATTGGGCCTGTGCACCGCCGCGATTTTCGTTTGCGCTTGGATGTTCGACTTCTTCCTGTTGCCGAACGCGTTGCGCGCCATGATGCGAACCTAAGCGTACGACCACACGCCCAACATGCAGCGCTGTGGAGAAAATTAGTAGTCCAACCGAAGCGAGTTTCCATCCCGCACAATCCGGCCCGCAGCTGGTCCGGCAAAGTGAGTGCCAATCACCAGCATTGGGTTGTCCGCGAACCGCGAAAGGAATTCGCGCCTGGTAGCGGCGCTCTGCAGTTGATCGACGTCGGCCGTCGAAGACCACTCCGGGTGGGCAACCTGACACGGATGATGAATCATATCTCCTGTTATGACGGCTTGTTCGCCGCGCGACGAAATGAGCACGCTGACGTGTCCGGGCGTATGCCCGGGAGTAGGTAGCAGCCGAACCTCGGGGTTGACGACCGCGTCGGACTCGACCAGTCGGGCAAGGCCCGCGTCGAAGATCGGCTGCACTGAGTCTTCGATCACGGGGCCGTACTCCTGAGGCTCGGTACGCCAGTGATCCCACTCCGCTTGCCCGAACAGATACTGAGCGCGCGCAAACGTAGGTCGCCAGCGACCATTTACAAGCCGCGTGTTCCAGCCTACGTGATCGACATGCATGTGCGTGCAGAGCACCGTGTCGATAGATTCTAGCGCGAACCCGGCAGCCTCGAAGTCGTCGAGGAAGCGGCTCTGCATTCGATTCCACTTCGGATACGTTCTCTCCTTATCGTTGCCGATGCACGTATCAACGAGGATTCGCTGGCCAGATGATTCGATTACCAGCGCGTGCATGCTGAGGACGAGACGGAGATTGGAATCCAGGAACGGCCGGAGCCAAGCGAGCTCCGCCATGCGTTGCGGTGTTGCTTGGGGTATCAGGTGCGGACCCAGCGAGGCCGTTGTCAATTCAACGATCTGTGTGATGCGTACATCACCGATATTCCACCTGAGCACAGGGCGACTCCAAGTTCCGTGAGCGTCGAGAGCATCTCAGATTCGACTACAACATGGGAAATCGACAAATTTGACCGTCGACCGGCGCGTCGCTGATGATCGGGCCAACGGAGAGCTGGGTGGGGAGACGTTATGCGGTTTGGGGATGTGTCGGTTGATATCACGAGGTTCGTCGCCACGGTGGAAATTCAGCGACCACCGAACAACTTCTTCGACACGCAACTGATCAACTCACTCGCCGACGCCTTCGAGGCTCTCGATGCGGACAAGTCCTGCAGATCGCTGGTGCTGTGCGCCGATGGTAAGCACTTTTGCGCCGGAGCAAATTTCAGCGATCGCGGGCAGCAGGCCGAGCGCGCGACGCGGCGCGCTGAGACGGGAAACCCGCTGTACGCTGCGGCAGTACGCTTGTTCAGTACGAAGAAGCCGATAGTCGCTGCCATTCAAGGTGCCGCGGTCGGTGGAGGCTTTGGCCTCGCGGTGATGCCCGACTTCAGAGTGGTTTCGCCGGACGCTCGGTTCACCGCGAACTTCGTCAAACTCGGCTTTCACCCGGGTTTTGGCCTGTCGCACACACTGCCCAAGTTGATCGGGCAGCAGCGCGCGAATCTGATGTTTCTGACCGGACGGCGAATTGATGGAGAGACGGCCTACCGATGGGGTCTGGCTGATGCGCTTACAGATGCGCAGTCCCTTCGTTCAGTCGCTACCGACCTTGCGTCGGAAATCGCAGAAAATGCGCCATTGGCAGTGATGTCGGTAAGGGCAACGATGCGTGCAGGCATTGCCGATGCCGTTAGACGTATGACCGATCACGAATTCGCCGAGCAACATCGATTGCAGCAGACGGAAGATCATCGTGAAGGCGTTCGTGCAGTGGCAGAGCGTCGGCCGGGGAACTTCAGCGGGCGCTGAAAGTGGGAGTCATGGTTCACTGCGCGAGGCCAACCGACGGTCGTCAAGCACACCGCGGATGCGGCTGTGCTCCGCCTCGTCGAGTCTGAAGCGCATGAACATCACGGCACCAATCGTGTAGCAAACGAGCGGAAACACTCCATACAAGGAGACCATCGCCACTTGTACCGTCATGGTCTGCTCCTGATTGGGTTCGAAGCCGGACAGCTGAAGCGTAAACCCAGTGAGCAGAAGCATCACTCCGGCAGCGCTCTTGTACACGAAATTCCACGCCGCGAAGTACGAACCCTCCTTGCGCTCTCCGGTCAGTTCCTCGTCATAGTCGATGACATCGCCTTGTATCGAAGGCGCAACGGTGCCACCACATCCTGCGGCCAAGCCAGCGAACATCGCGGCAATGAAAATGGTCCAGACCGCCGCGGTCTCTTCCAGGAACGGAAGGCTGAACATCACGCCGAACGACAGGCCGGTGAGAATCATCGAAAAGATCCACAATCGAATCTTGCCGAACTTCCTCGACAGCGGAATCCAGAGCGGCACGGATATTGTGGATGGCACCATGTACGCCAGAATGATCACGGGGGCGAGGTCGATGCGACCGACAACATACTCGGCGACGTACAGCGTCAGGGCGCCGATCGCTGCCGATCCGACGTTTTCGATGAACGAAACGATGATCAGCAGTCGCGCGTGTGGGTTTCGCCAGACGTCGCGAAATGCATGGTAGGGGTTTTCGTTGACGCGACCCTGAAACTCCCGACGCTCGCGTAGTCGCACGACCGCGAACGCAATCAGGCATGCCATGACGATGGCAGCGATCAGCGCCACGGAGGACGCGGTTGCGCGCACGGCGAGTTCGCCTTCGCGCTCAGCGTTGATGAACACCTGCATGCTGATCAACGCGACGATAGAGCCCGTCGTGAACGCAGCGTGGCGCAGACCGAACAGGCGCGAGCGCTCGTGGTAGTTGGTCGTGAGCTCTGCGCCGAGTGAGAGATGCGGGACGAAGAAGAGCGTCATCGCGGAGTAGAAGCCAACTACCCCAATTCCAACCCACATCGCCAGTGCGAATCCGCTCATATCCGAGGGGGGCGAGAACAACATGATGAACGAGGCCGCAATTGGAATGATGCTGGCCGCCATCCACAATCGACGACGCCCCATCGGATGCCTCGTGCGGTCACTCAGATAGCCGACGATCGGATCCGAGATCGCATCCCACACCCGTGATACGCTGAAAATGATGCCCATGACGAAGGGAGCGATGAGCAGCACGTCGGTCGCAAACTTCATCACGTACAGCGACAGCAACAGGAACATGTATCCCGCGCCCAGGCCAGGCGCACCGTAGGCGACTACGGTTGTCCAGGATATTCGATCTTCTATGTGAGGGCGGGCAGCGGCGCCGTTGTCAGGCATTGCGGATGGTCAATCCACCATCGACTGGGAGCGCCACGCCAGTGATGAAGCTCGCCGCCGGTAACACCAGTGACAAGGTGCCGTGCGCAACCTCTTCCGGGTCAGCGTAGCGACGCAGTGCTACTCGCCGGCGCGCGAACTCCTGCTTGGAGTCTTCGGGAATACCGGCGGTCATCCCAGTTCTGATCGGGCCCGGGCAAACGCAGTTGACGGTGATGCCCTCACCGCCCAACTCCACCGCGAGCGAGCGCGTAAGACCGATGACCGCATGTTTCGCCGCAGTGTAGGGCGAGCCAAATCGTGTCGCGCCAAGTCCTTCGGTGGACGCGATGTTCACGATTCTTGCGGCATCCGATTTGCGCAGTAGCGGCAGCGCCGCCCGAATGGTTCGCGTATGCGCCGTGATGAGCACGTCGAGGGATTTCTGCCAGGCTGACTCGTAGTTGTCGCTGTCGATCGCTACCGGAATAGAGATGCCCGCGTTGTTCACGAGAATGTCGATCGCCCCGAAATGGCGGCCGATCTCTGCAATGACGCGGTCGATCGCTGCGCGATCTGCCAAATCGACCGTCCATGCACGGGACTCACCGCCTGCGGAATTGATTTCATCGACTACGCCCGCAACCGCATCGCCGTTCAAATCCAGCGCGGCCACCCGGGCACCTTCGTCGGCGAAAAGTTGCGCCGTCGCCTTTCCCATGCCGCTGCCCGCTCCCGTGACGATCGCGACACGCCCTGAGATTGAGCGCGACAGACGGGTCAATCGTTTCATCGTGTTTCCTCGTTTTCATCGGAGTTGCGGTCGGACTCCAAGGTGCGTACCACAGGGTCGTCGGCGAACAAGCCACGTGCAAACACATCGTAGTTCGGACCACGGCGCAGGTGATGGCCACCGTCTACCGAAAGGTTCACGCCGGTCACCCAACTCGACTCCGGGCCACACAGGTAGCGCACCGCCGAAGCGATGTCGGCGACGGTTCCCGTCCGACCTAGGGGCATACACGCAAGATAGTCCGCATGTACTTCGGAGGTAGCGAATAGTCCGGCCGCGAGGTCGGTTTCCACCAGGCCCGGCAACACACTATTGACGCGCACGCCGACTGCGCCAAGCTCGTCGGCCGCGTTCTGTACCAGATTGTCGATCGCGGCCTTACTTGCGCAGTAGGCGCTCATGTATCGGTGCGTCCGCGCCCCTGCAATTGACGAGATGGCGCAAATCGCGCCGCCGCCGGCGGCAGCAATTGCGCGGCCTGCAATCTTGAACGTGTTGATGGTCCCGCGAAGATTAGTGCGCAGCACGTGATCCCACTGCGCCAGATCCATACTCAGCAGCGGTGCAATTGCACCCGCACCTGCGTTTGCCACCGCGATCGTCAATGGTCCGGACTTGAGCGCCTCGGCAACGCCGGCCTCGATCGACGATGCCTCCGCAACATCACCCGCATAGACGCGCACTACGGCATCGCGCGTGCATTGCTCACGCAGGGCGCTAGCGGCGCGATCGAGCTTTTCAGCATCGCGCCCGAAAAGCGTGACACTCGCACCGTCACGCGCAAGCGCTTGCGCACATGCCAGACCAATACCACTGCCGCCGCCGGTGACGAACGCGTTCTGAGGCTGATCAAACTTGGACACAGCGGGCCTTGGACGTAGGGTGGGCAACAACGAGTATCGACTCTAAGTGACCCACGCCGACCATTGCAATCCTGGCGCGAAAGTCGATAACGTGCGCCGAAACGAGCGCGACGTACACATGTTCCGCTGTGAGTACATTTCATGAATTCAGCGCTTGAGGATCTGGCAAGGCGACTCCAAAGCTACTTGCGCGACAAGTGGCCGGAGCAGCGCGAACTCGAGGTCATCGATATCCAGCAGATACCTGGCGGAGCGTCGCGCGAGACCTATCGCATCGAAACACAGCAGCTCACCGCACAGGGACCTGTCGCGCGCGGCTACATCATGCGCCGCGATCCCGCGTCGAGCCTGATCGACACCGAGCGCGCGCTCGAATTTCGCACCTATCAAGCAATATATGACACTGACATTCCAGTCCCTCAACCGCTCATTCTGGAGGAGTCGCCGGGGCAGCTGGAACGACCGTTCTCACTCATGGCCGAGGTACCAGGCTGTCAGAGCGCACTCGCCAACTTCGCCACAGATCCGTACAAGGCGCTTCGCGGCCACATCGGCGCGCAGAAATGGACGATTCTCGGTCGGCTCGCCACGATGGATCCGACCGATCTTGGCGTGCATCGCTTCATGCCGGTCACGACGACACGACAATGTGCAACGCGCGAGATCGACTACTGGGCCAACGTCATCGAGCAAGACGCCCTGCACCCGCAACCGATCGCGATGGCGGCGATCAGGTGGCTGCGCAGAAACCCAGTTCCGCCGGCGCAAAGACTCGTGCTAGTACATGGCGACTATCGATCCGGCAACTTCCTCTACGATTCACGAGGCGACATCAAGGCAATCCTCGATTGGGAGATGGCTCATATAGGCGATCCGCTCGAAGACCTTGCCTGGTCGTTGGACCCCCTGTGGGGTTGGCCGGACCGCACGCTTGCCGGCGGACTACTGCCGCGGTCGGACGCCATCGCAATCTGGGAACGCGCAAGCGGCTTGAAGGTGGATTTGATCGCGTTTCGCTGGTGGCAGGTCTTCGCCTCTCTCAAGGCGCTCGCGATCTGGATCTCGTCGACCGAGAACTTTGCCAACGGCGAGACAAAGGACCCGATCCTTGCCGTCGCCGGATGGGTGATGACGGACCGCCAGAACAGAATTCTCGTCGACCAGCTGTCTCCTGCGAGTGGCCACCGCTACATGGAACCGCTGTCATGATCCCGAATGGCAAATCGTCGCTCGAGCACCTCGCGATGAAGCTGATGACGAGCGTTGCGCCCCAGACGACGTCGACGTACACCGCCGCAAACACCGGTCTGATCGCGATGCTGCTGCAGTGTCTGGCGCAGGAGTACGACCGCGCGGCCGACGCGCGCCTGAGCGACATTGACGAGATCAAAGCCCTGCTTGCGTCACTTCCGCCGGGCGTCCCGAGAGCTGTGGTCGCGCGGATCGAGTCGTTTCGCGGCGCACGACCGGCGAGCTTTCGAGTTGCAGATGTCACCGCGCATCACGCCGAAGCACTCACGCTCCTCGCGCTGGTGCACGAACACGCTGAGCAAGCACAGCTGAATGAACTCGATGAGGTGATATGGCGCTTCCTCGAACGCATGGCAGATCGGCATGCGTTCAACGTCTAGGGAAGCGAACGTTCAGTCGTCGAATAGGCTGTAACTTGGATCGTCCGGAAAGCGCGCACCGCGCGTTTTCAACGCCGAGTACAGCCCACCCTCCCAGCGCGCAGTAGCCTTGCCGTTGCGGTTCCAATCCATCACGTAGACCCGCGCAAGAATGCGCCACTCACCTGACCGACGTTCGAGGGTGTCGAGATACCGGCCACCCACCACCATCTCGTCATCGCCCTCAGCGCCGGGAATCAGGTGGTAGGCAACGCAGTAGGTCTCGGCTTTGGCCCGATCGCCGTCCAACTCGATCGTGACGTTACTGATCTGGTGCATGGTCAGCCGCATCGTCTGCAGGGCAGGAATCACGTACTCCGCGAACTCCCAGGCATTGCCATTGAAACTGCCATGGTCATCGGTCGCATCCGGCCAGTAGGCGGACCTGAGCACCGCTTCGTCACAGCGGTCGATGCCGCGGCAGTAGCGCACCAGCACATCCCGAATCGATTCCCGATCCACCAGCGACTGAATGTCCGCAGCTCCAAGCATGACCAAGCCTTTCTTGTGTTTTCGAGTTCGGTACGTAAACTATGCGCCTCTTTGCGTTCCGGGTCGTTAGCTCAGTTGGTAGAGCAGCGGACTTTTAATCCGTTTGTCGTGGGTTCGACCCCCACACGACCCACCATCTCCTCTTCTCGAACGAATCAATCGACGCGCGATCGATAGCGCGTCGGATCATCGATTCCCGCCGCCGAAAATCCGGCAGCACGAAGCCGGCAACTATCGCAACGGCCACAGGCGCGACCCGACGCATCGGGCTGGTAGCACGACACCGTCATCCCGTAATCGATGCCCGCGGCAACGCCGCGCCGAATGATCTCGGCCTTGGTGAGATCGATCAATGGTGTGTGAATCACAAAGCCATCGCCCGACACACCCGCTTTGGTGCCGAGATTTGCGACCCGCTCGAACGCAGTGATGAACTCCGGGCGGCAGTCGGGATAGCCAGAGTAGTCCACGGCGTTCACGCCGATGAAGAGGTCGCGTGCCGGCAACGTCTCGGCCCAGCCGAGCGCGTAGGACAGGAAGATCGTATTGCGCGCAGGAACATAGGTGATCGGAATGCCTTTGCTCGGCTGCTCGGGGACTGCAATCGACTCATCGGTGAGAGCCGATCCGCCGAAAGCAGAAAGATCGATGGTGACGATGCGGTGCTCCACGGCGCCGAGTTGCTTCGCCACGCGTGTGGCCGCATTGAGCTCAACCGCATGGCGTTGCCCATAAGCGAACGACATGGCATGACAGGTGTAGCCATCGCGTACCGCGAGCGCGAGCACAGTGGCGGAGTCGAGACCCCCGGAGAGCAATATGATCGCGCGTTTGGTCATCGCCCCGGTTCATCACCCCACAGCAGTTTGTGCAACTGAAGCTGCAGTCTCCCCGGCACGCGGTCGGCCACCATCCAGTCGGCAAGGCGGCGCGGCGGAAGCTCCGTGTGGCTCGGCGAAAACAGCACGTCGCTCACACGATCGAAAAGGTCATAGTCGTGACACACGCGCAGCGACCAGTCGTAGTCGGCGCGATCACATATCACGAACTTGACTTGATCATGCGCATTCAGGTGCGCCATGTTGGCAAAGCGATTACGTTCGACTTCGCCGGATCCTGGCGTCTTCACGTCCACGACGCGAACCACCCGCGGGTCGGTTGCCGCAATGTCCAGCGCACCGCTCGTCTCGAGCGACGTCTCATAGCCCGCGTCGCACAGCGCAGCAAGTAGCGGCAGGCATCCCGGCTGGGCGAGTGGTTCACCCCCGGTGACCGTGACATACCCCGCGCCAAGCTCGCCGACGCGTTCGAGAATTGCCGCAAGTGACAGCGTTTGCCCACCACTGAACGCATACGCCGTGTCGCAGTATTGGCAACGCAGCGGGCAGCCAGTGAGACGAACAAACACGGTAGGCAGACCAACAGTCCGGGTCTCACCTTGCAGGGACAGGAAGATCTCCGTGATGCGCAACGATGTCGCACCGCTATCGATCGCGCTCATGGCGTACTCGAGTCAGCGAATTTCGGCGGCGTAGCTCTGTGCGAGTCTCGCCGCCGGCGACGTCGGGAATTCCGACTGCGTCCGGTTCAGATATTGAAGCGCTTTGGCATTGTCCCCGAGCCGGTGGTAGACGACGCCGAGCTTGTACAGGGAGTCAGGCATCTTGGCGTGCGTCGGGTACAAATTCACCACCTGGGTGAAGGACTGGCGGGATTTCTCGAGCTCCGCCTGAGGCAATGCCAGATAGAGTTCGCCCAGCCAATAGAATGCGTTGGCGGAGTACTCACCGTTCGGGTAGTCCACCAGCAGCTGATTGAAACCGTTGATTGCATCCTGGAATCGCTTGTCGCGAGTCATGTTGAATGCGTTGGTGTACGCATCGCGCTCGCTGACGCCATCCGCGCGACTGCCAGATGTCGACGGTGTCATGGGGGCCGGTGTTGCAATCATCGGTCCACCGCCGCTACCGGACGCACTCGCATTCGATGGTCCGGAATAGGTCCCCGTCGAAGGGCCCGCGGCACCGCCGGTTGCCTGCTGTTTGAGCGCAAGGGCAAGGCGCCGATCCAGGTCCAGGTACTGTTCCTTCTGTTCACGCACCAGCCGGTCGATCTGATGCCGCTGCTCTTCGACCAGACCACGCAGGTCGCTGACTTCGGTCTGCAGCGTCTGCAACTGATAGAAGAGCTCCGTGGTCGGTGCGCGATCTGAGCCGCTCGAGCCACCCGATGCAGCGCCCGGGCTCGCTTGCGCAACCGCTGCTTCGCTGGCCGGATACGTCTGCACACCACCGCCCGCCGGATAGGACGTGGCCGCGGGTGCAGACGGATAGCTGCGCACCGTCGTCGTCGAACTGGAAGATGTGGTGCTGGTCGTTCCGCGCGGCACGGAGCCTTGGGATTCGACCACCGGCACGGCGGCACTGACCGCCTGCGAAAGGATCAAACCCAGGGCGACGCAACCCAACCAAATGACGACACTCCGCTTCACGTGCTGTTCGACTCGAGGGCCTAGCGATAGACCAGTTCGCCGCGGCGATTCTTCGCCCAAGCAGCCTCACCGTGGCCGGCGTCGACGGGTCGTTCTTCACCGTAGCTCACGGAGTCGATCTGCGAGCGGCGTACGCCCGAGGAGACCAGCAACGTACGAATCGCGTCCGCGCGTCGCTCGCCCAACGCGAGGTTGTATTCCCGCGTACCACGCTCATCGCAATGACCTTCGATCATGACGCGACGGTCCGGATTGCTGCGCAGAAATGCGCCATGGAGCTCGAGCAACGCGAACGATTCAGGGCGCAGCACCGCTTTGTCGTAATCGAAGTAGAACACCCGACCCAAGGGCTGCCCGGTGTTGGGGTTCATCGGATTACCGGCTGCATCGACTTGCCGCGAAATGTCCGACTCGGGCGCCGGCGATGGAATCGTGCCCGCTGCAGCGTCTTCGGCCGGGAGCGGCTCGGGGGCGGGTTCTTTCTTACCGGTACTCGAGCAGCCAGCAAGCACAAGCCCGGCGAGGACAATCGCCAATGCGTTGCGGGACCAAGCATATTGCATCGTTCTCTCCTGAATGAGCCATCACTGGCTCTTGGTAGTTCTTGGGGTGTTGGGACTGGTTCTATTGCCCCTCGGTTCAGCCCGCTGGCGGCCGCAGAAACGGAGACCAATCGGGTTCACGAACGTCTCCGGCCGACGAGGGCAGGCGATACTTGACCCGTCCATCGATAGAAACGACCGCCAGTATACCGCGGCCGCGATCTTGCGTCGCATAGATCAGCATGGTCCCGTTGGGCGCAATCGATGGGGATTCATCGAGCGATGTCTCGGTGAGAATCATCATGCGGTCGCGTTCCATGTCGAGCAGCGCAATGTGGAAGACGCCATTACGGCGGTGCACGAAAACGATGTGCTTGCCATCCGGGAGGAGCCGCGCCCGCGCGTTGTAATCGCCTTCAAAGGTGACTCGTTCGGTCAGCCCCGACGCGAGGTCCACCTTGTAGATCTGCGGCTTGCCCCCGCGATCCGACGTGAAGATCAACGACCGGCCATCGGCGGTCCAGGTCGGCTCAGTATCGATGGCATGGTGCCGCGTCACACGCACCAGTGCACGCGTCGCGAGGTCCATCGTGTATATCTCGGGATTGCCGTCCCGTGACAGCACGAGCGCTAATCGCCGCCCGTCCGGTGAGAACGCGGGCGCGCTGTTCAGGCCCGGAAAGTCCGTGAGCAGCGTGCGGCCGCCGGTCGCGATCTCCTGCAGGAAGATCGCAGGCTTTCCTTTCTCGAAGGAGACGTAGACCGCGCGTTTCGCATCGGGCGACCAGGTGACCGACAGAATGGGTTCCTTGCTGTCGAGCAGGGTGCGCGGGCGTGCGCCATCCACATCGGCCATTTCGAGCTTGAAGTGAACACCTGGTGTGCCCAACCCGGCAGCCAGGACATACAGGATCTTGGTCGAGAAGGCGCCGCGGATGCCCGTGATTTTCTCGTAGATCGCATCGGACACCATATGGGCCATGTCGCGCGCCGAGTTGCGATCACCCTTCAAGCGCTCAGACGTCAGCTGTCGTTCATTGAGCACGTCGTACAGGTAGTAGTTGACGCTGAGCTTGCCGTCGAAATCCTGCTCCGCGCGTCCAATCACGAGGTATTCCACACCAAGGATGCGCCAGTCACGAAAGAAGACCTCGTTCGGCTGGCTCGGCAGGCTCAGCATGTTCTCCGCACCAACCGGCGCAAATTGGCCACTGCGAGCGAGGTCGAAAGAGACGATCGCGGACATGTCTTCCACACCTTGCAGATTCGCCCCCATGGCAAACGGCACGATCGCAATCTTCTTCGGGTTGTCGTAGCCGCGGTCGATTTCGATGGCGATCTGCGCACTCGCCACACTGGCGCCTGCAATCAGAGCCACAATGATCGCGACGAACAGGAACAATCGGTAACTCAACGCAGTAAGTCCTCTGGTTTGAACAACACCGGCAACCGGCGGAAATAGGCTTCGAACACTTCGGGCTCTTTGGGCACTTCGAACTTGCCGGCCTTGCGAATCGCCTGCTCGGCCGAGCGATCGAAGGCTTCGTTGCCGCTACCCTTGACCAGCGTTACCCCCACCACGTCACCCGTGGGGACGAGTTCGACAATCAATTGAGCCTGCATGCCGTTGCGGGCGCTCGGCGGCCGAGACCAGTTGGCAACGATCAATTGATAGATACCCTGCGCGAACGACATGGCGACTTCCTCGTTGTCATCCTCCGACAGAGTCACCGCTTCGCGGTCGAGCGCATCCGTGAAGGACGTCGCGGCCAGGCGCTGCAGTTCTGCCGTGCGCCGTGCCGCTTCCTCCGCCCGCTTTTGCGCCGCCAGGTCAGGCTTGGGTGGCTCCGGCTTCTTCGGTTGCGGCTTCACCTCGGGCTTGGGCTGCGGCTTCACTTCGGGTTTGGGTTGCGGTGGCGCTGCCTGCGGTTTAGGGGGTACGGGTTTCGGTTTGGGCTGCATGACGATGAGTTCAGCCTGCACGATGCGCGGTTTGATGACGCGTTGCACTTCCGTATCCGGTGTCCAGTTTGCCCACAGCGCGGCCACCACGAGCGCATGGACGAGCACCGCCAGGACGAAGGGAACGATGTAGCTGCGCATCGTGTGGTGCATCGATCAACCCACGTCGGGCGGATCCGTTATCAGCCCCACGCTTTGTGCCCCGGCCCGCTGCAGCGCGGTCATGACCTTCACCACCTCGCCATAGTCGAGCTTGGTGTCAGCGCGCACGTACACCGGTGCGTCGGAACGCACGCGCAGGATCTTACCGGCCTGTTCTTCGAGGGAGAAAATGGTGACCCGGGTGCCTTGATCGTCGGATTTGCGCAATCCGAGATTCAGGAACAAGGCACCATCGCCACGCATCGTGACCACGAGCGGGTCGTCCTGGTTCTCGGCTACCGGGTCCGACGGCGCCTTGGGCAGATCCACGATCACGCCCTGCGTCAAGATCGGCGCGGTGACCATGAAGATCACGAGCAACACCAGCATCACGTCGATGTAGGGAACGACGTTGATCTCGGACATCGGCTTACGGCGATTGGGTCGAATCGGATTGTTCATTTCTTAGTGTGCGCTACGCGATAGAGGATGGCGGTGAATTCGTCAGCGAACGTACCGTAACGAGTCATGATGGACTCCACCCGCGCGGAGAACCGGTTGTAACCGATCACCGCAGGAATTGCGGCGAACAAACCCATGGCGGTGGCGATCAGCGCCTCCGAAATTCCCGGCGCAACCGAAGCGAGGGTCGCCTGCGTCATGTTGGCGAGACTTCGAAACGAATTCATGATGCCCCACACAGTGCCGAACAGGCCCACATACGGGCTGGTCGAGCCGACCGTCGCGAGGAACGGCAAGTGCTGCTCGAGCTTCTCCTCTTCGCGCACCAGCGCGACGCGGGTCGCGCGCTGCACGCCCTGCATCACCGCTTCTGCGTCGGCGCCCTGCTCCGACAGTCGCTGATACTCCTTGAAGCCAGCGACGAACATTGTCTCCATGCCGGTCAGCTCATGCTCGCCAGCGTTCAATTCGTTGTAGAGCTGGCGCAGATCGATACCCGACCAGAAATAATCCTCGAAGTCTTCGATGGTCTTCTGCACCCGATTGAGCACGAAAAATCGCTGGAAAATCATCACCCAGGATGCAATCGATGCGAACAGGAGCAGCACCATGACGATCTGCACCAAGACGCTCGCGTTCATGATGAGTTCTAGTATTGAAAGTGGTTCGGACAATGGGTGTTCCTCGTTCCATCAAATTGAATGGTTCAGCTATTTCAGGTCGAGCGGCTTCTGCGACGGATCCGTCAGCCGACTGAGACCGAAGTGCACATAGGTCTTGTCAGTCACCACCCGGCCGCGCGGGGTGCGCATCATGAAGCCCTGCTGGATCAGGAATGGCTCGAGCACGTCCTCGATCGTGTCCCGCTCTTCGCTGATGGCGGCCGCAAGCGAGTCAATTCCAACCGGTCCACCGCCAAATTTGTCCACGATTGCATAGAGCAGCCGTCGATCCATCGAATCGAATCCTTCGGCATCGACGCTCAACATGTCGAGCGCCTGGTCGGCCACAGTGCGGCTGACGCGGCCGTCACTCTTCACTTCGGCGAAGTCCCGCACACGCCGCAGCAGGCGATTCGCGATCCGCGGCGTACCACGGGACCGGCGCGCAATCTCCGATGCCCCATCGGCGACCACATCGACACCGAGCTTCGAGGCCGAGCGTTTCACGATCGCACACAGATCTTCGACCGAATAGAACTCCAGTCGTTGCACGATGCCGAATCGATCGCGCAGCGGTGAGGTCAGAAGGCCCGCGCGGGTCGTCGCTCCGACCAGTGTGAACGGTGGCAGATCGAGCTTGATCGAGCGCGCCGCAGGACCTTCGCCGATCACGATGTCGAGTTGGAAATCCTCCATCGCCGGATAGAGTATTTCCTCAACCACCGGACTGAGGCGGTGAATTTCATCCACGAACAGCACATCGCCGGGCTCGAGGTTCGTGAGCAATGCCGCCAGGTCGCCGGCGCGCTCGAGCACGGGACCTGAAGTCGACTTGAGCGCCACGCTCATCTCATTGGCGATGATGTGCGCAAGTGTCGTCTTGCCAAGCCCCGGGGGTCCGAAAATCAGCGTGTGATCGAGGGACTCGCCACGACGTCGAGCGGCCTCGATGAACACGCTCATCTGTTCCTTCACCGCGGTCTGGCCGATATAGGCCGCAAGCGTGGTCGGTCGCAGGGCGCGATCCAGCGTAACTTCGTCGCCGCCCTCGTGGCCGGAAACGATGCGGTCCACGTCGATGCTCATGCGTCCTGCGAAGCCATGCGCTTGAGCGCTGCGCGCACGACCTCCTCCGTGGAGCGGCCGACTTCGAAGGCACCGTGGATCGCACGACTCGCTTCCGTTGGCTTGTAGCCCAGCGCGATCAGAGCACGTTCCGCCTCTTCCACCACGCGCGCACCCTCGCCTTGTCGGCGCGGCGTAATCGACGCAGGCACATGAACCATCTTCTCGATGCGATCCTTGAGTTCTACCACCAGGCGCTCAGCCGTCTTGCGGCCGACGCCCGGCACCTTCGTCAGTCGTGTGACATCGCCATCGCGAACACAGCGAACGAAATCGGAGACATCGATACCGGACAGTAGTGTCATGGCGAGTTTGGGGCCGATGCCCGCGATTTTGATCAGCGATCGGAAGAGGTCACGCTCGGCGAGGTTGCCGAAACCGAACAGCGCGTGTGCATCTTCGCGGATGACGAGGTGGGTGAAAATTAAGACGCTCTCACCAATTGCCGGTAGTGAACTGCGGGCCGCATTGGTGAGTTCGATCTCATAGCCAACGCCGGCCACGTCGACTACGACCATTGCCTCATCCCTGGCAGCGAATATTCCCTTGATGCGCCCGATCATCGCGATCCGTGAGTCCGCAAGTGTCTGGGTACCTGCGGGCGCTCAGTATTGATGTGGCAGATGGCGATAGCAAGCGCATCGGCCGCGTCGGTGCTGGGCGCGGCGCTCAGACTGAGCAACACACGCACCATGTGCTGAACCTGAGATTTACTGGCCGCCCCCGTGCCCGTCACCGCCTGTTTGACGCTGCGTGCTGCGTATTCGGACACCGCAATGCCGGCGCGCGCGACAGCTGCGAGCACGACACCGCGCGCCTGGCCAAGTTTGAGCGCCGAGTTCACATTGCGCGCAAGGAACACCTGCTCGATGGCCACCTGATCCGGGCTGTGTGTATCGATCAACGAAGTGATGCCATCGAAAATCTCGCCAAGGCGCTGCGCCGTCGCGCCCGTTGGTGTGCGGATGCAGCCACTGGCAACGTAGACCACCTTGCTCTTGCGAACGTCGATGACACCGTAGCCCGTCACCCGGGAACCCGGATCGACGCCAAAGACGCGTACGCTGGGGCCCATCAACCCAGGTCGAGCGCCAGATCGGCGTTGGAATACACGCTCTGCACGTCGTCGAGTTCCTCCAGCGCATCAATCAGCTTGGTTACGCGCTCGGCGAGTTCACCATCGCAGTGCTGGTACGTCGCCGGCACCATGGTGACCTCGTGGGCATCAGGCTTAAGACCCGCCGCCCGCAACGCGTCACCGATCGACGCAAATGCCTCGGGCGTGGTGACCAAGGTAAGCGAGCCATCATCGTCCAGTTCCACGTCGTCGGCGCCCGCTTCGAGCGCGACTTCCAGAATGCAATCCTCGTGCTCGACGTCTGCAAAGCTGAAGAGGCCGCGTTTGGTGAAGAGGTAAGCAACCGAGCCATCGGTGCCCAGCGTGCCGCCGTTCTTGGCGAACGCATGTCGAATCTCCGCCACCGTGCGATTACGGTTGTCGGTCATGGCCTCGACCATCACCGCAACCCCGCCTGGGGCATAGCCTTCATAGACGAGATCCTCGACGTTGGCGCCGTCCACACCACCCGCGCCGCGCGCGATGGCCCGCTCGATCGTATCCTTCGGCATATTGGCGATGAGGGCCTTGTCGACACCCAGGCGAAGCCGCGGATTGTCCTCGATGACGCCACCGCCCATGCGCGCTGCAACCGTGATCTCACGGATGAGCTTGGTGTAAAGCTTGCCGCGCTTCTTGTCCTGAGACGCCTTACGATGCTTGATGTTGGCCCACTTGCTGTGACCCGCCACGCCGCCTCCGTATCAACGCAAACGAATGTGCAGTTCCCGCAACTGATGTTCATCGACCACGTTCGGCGCCGCAGTAAGCGGACAGGCCGCGGTCTGGGTCTTTGGAAACGCGATGACATCGCGGATCGCCGTCGCGCCGACCATCAGCATCACCAGACGGTCAACTCCGAGCGCAATACCGCCGTGGGGTGGACAACCGTAGCGCAGCGCGTCGAGCAGGAAGCCGAATTTCACCTGCGCCTCCTGGCCCATCCCGAGCGCATCGAACACCGCTTGTTGCATCTCGGTCTGATGGATCCGAATCGATCCGCCGCCGAGCTCGTAGCCATTGAGCACGACATCGTAGGCGCGGGCGCGGGCCGACAACGGCTCGCGCTTGAGCGTTTCGACGTCGCACGAAGGGCTCGTAAACGGATGGTGCGCCGACTCCAGTCGCCCTTCCCGACCGCGCTCGAACAACGGCCAGTCGACCACCCATAGCGGCGCCCAACCACCTTCGATCATGCCGAGATCAGTGGCGAGTTGATTGCGCAGGGCACCCATCGCGTCATTGACGACTGACGCAGAATCCGCGCCGAAGAACACCACATCACCACTGGCGGCGCCAACCCGGGCCAGCACCTCTTCGATCACGCGCTCAGGCAGAAACTTCAGGATCGGCGACTGAAGCCCAGCAATGCCTGCAGACCGGTCGTTGACCTTGATGTATGCAAGCCCCTTGGCGCCGTAGCGCCCAACGAAGCTCGCATAGTCATCCAGGTCCTTACGCGACAGCTTGGCGGCACCGGTCGCCTTCAGCGCCACCACACGCCCGGCCGGATCGTTGGCCGGTGTATTGAAGACCTTGAACTCGACCGCGCGCATGAGGTCTGCGACGTCGGTGAGTTCGAGCGGATTGCGCAGGTCCGGCTTGTCGCTGCCGAACCGGCGCATGGCCTCTGCATAGCCGAGCACCGGAAATTCCGGTAACTCCACGCCGAGGACGGACTTGAACACCGCCTTGAGCATGCCCTCGATCAGTGCCATCACGTCCGCTTCAGCGACGAACGATGCCTCCACGTCGATTTGCGTGAACTCGGGTTGACGGTCCGCACGCAGATCCTCATCGCGGAAGCAGCGCGCGATCTGATAGTAGCGATCCATCCCCGCCATCATGAGGAGCTGCTTGAACAGCTGGGGCGACTGCGGCAGCGCAAAGAAGTGGCCGGCGTGGGTGCGACTGGGCACGAGGTAATCGCGCGCACCTTCCGGGGTCGCGCGGGTCAGAATCGGGGTCTCGATGTCGATGTACCCTTCGGACTCGAGATATCGGCGGACCTCTGAGACGATCCGCGCACGCATGATCAACCGCTGCTGCATCTCCGGCCGACGCAGATCGAGGTATCGGTACTTCAGCCGGATGTCTTCACCCGCCTCGGAATACTCGTCGAGCTGAAAGGGGGGGGTCAGCGCAGCATTCAGGATCTCGAGCGACTTGCCGAGTACTTCGATCGCGCCGGTCTTCATGTCCGGGTTGACGGTACCGGCCGGTCGCGGCCGCACGCGTCCTTTGATCGACAGAACGAACTCGTTGCGCACGCGGTCAGCGGTCGCGAAGCTGTCTTGCGTATCGGGGTCGTACACCACCTGCACGATGCCGTTGCGGTCGCGGACGTCGAGAAAGATCACGCCGCCGTGGTCGCGCCGACGGTGCACCCAACCGACCAGCGTCACCTCAGCGCCAACATGTGACGCGTCCAGATCACCGCAGTAGTGACTGCGCATTGGTATTAGTCCCAGCTGTTGTTTGTCATGCGCGGGCCGCGCGTAAGCCGCCATTTCGTGCGCCGGCAGACTACCACACCTGTGGCGCATCCGACCCGCCAAGGCCCATGTTTCACCGGTTGTGCGCTACTCGGATGCCGACTTGCCTTTGCGCTTGCTCGTGCTCTTACGTGCGCTCTTGCTCGCGGTCTTGCTCGGTTCGCTCTTGGCTTTGGATTCGCTATCGCTCGACTTCGGCTTCGACGACTCGGAAGTGGACTTGTCGGAACTCGATTCCTTGCCGGTGGATCCGCTCGAGTCCTTGCTCGAGTCGCTGTTGCCTGACGATGCGGTGTCGCCAGCAACGTTTTTCTTACCACCGGATTTGAAGTCGGTCTCGTACCAGCCGCCGCCTTTCAGCCGAAACGCTGCACGGGAGACGAGCTTCTTCAGACTCAACTTGCCGCACTCGGGACATCGCTTCAGCGGCTCCTCACTGAATTTTTGAATGGTTTCGAACTGGTGTTGGCACTTTTTACATTGGTATTCGTAGATCGGCATGATCAATTTCTCGACTGACTTTCGAGTCCTGAGATGTTTGGCGGCGGCAAGAATACAGAATTGGACCTGCGAAAACACTGATAAAACCCGCGTAAACGCCTTGCTAGCGAATATGCAATGCAGTATAAAGCGCGCTCATTGGGGTACTGGATCAGAGCATTTTTCTGGTGCCTCATATGAAGGGGAGCGGCCATCCGATCATGTAGTACGTCGATGAGCGCACCCTGATTTCAATCAGCATAGGGAAATCGAATGGCCCGCAAGAAAGCTCCTGCAAAGAAGTCTCCTGCCAAGAAGAAGGCGCCCGCAAAGAAAAAAGCGCCTGCCAAGAAGAAAGCCCCCGCCAAGCGAAAAGCTGCAAAAGCCAAGAAAAAAGCTGCCGCCCGCAAGACCAAGTCGAAGCGCGTAGCAGCCAAGAAGAAAGCAGCGCCGAAGGCGAGCAAGGGGCCCATCACCAAGAAGATGACGAAGAATGGCATTCTCAACGAGATCGCCATGGGTACCAGCCTGACCCGCAAACAGGTCGGTTCCGTCATCGACGAGCTGGAGTCTCTCATCGGACGCCACATCGGCAAGCGCGGTGTTGGCGAGTTCACGCTACCGGGTCTGCTGAAGGTTCGTGCCGTAAAGCGCCCTGCCACCAAGAAGAGAATGGGTCGAAACCCAGCTACCGGCGAAGAGATCGTAATTTCGGCGAAGCCCGCTACGATCCGCGCACGTGTCAGCGCTCTGAAGCGACTGAAGGAAATGGTCGGCTGATCGCTTCCGATCTACCGTACCCAGGGCCGACTCGTTCGGCCCTTTTTTTTGGTTCCGCAACGTAGAATGAACAAAAAACCGAGGTTTGCCGATGCGTGCCAGCGCGCTGCTCATCCCAACTCTGAAGGAGACGCCCGCCGACGCGGAAATCGCCAGCCACCGGCTGATGCTGCGCGCGGGTCTGATCCGTCGTCTTGCGGCCGGCACCTACAGCTGGCTCCCCCTTGGGCTTCGCGTACTGCGCAAGGTCGAGGCGATCATCCGCCAGGAACTCGACCGCAGCGGCGCCCAGGAAGTGCTGTTGCCATTCGTCCAGCCTGCGGAATTGTGGCAGGAGTCCAAACGCTGGGACGCCATGGGACCGGACATGCTGCGCCTGAAGGATCGCCATGAACGCGACTTCTGTCTGGGTCCTACACACGAGGAAGTCATCACCGACATCGTGCGCCGCGAGGTCAAGAGCTACAAGCAGCTGCCTTGTAACCTCTACCAGATCAATCTGAAGTTCCGCGATGAAATCCGGCCGCGGTTCGGCGTCATGCGCGCGCGCGAGTTCATCATGAAGGACGGCTACTCGTTCCATCTGGACCAGGAATCGTTCGAGGCTACCTACTGGGAAATGCATGCCTGCTATACGCGTATTCTGACTCGCATGCGTCTGGATTTTCGCGCCGTACTGGCCGACACCGGCAACATCGGGGGCAGTGTCTCGCACGAGTTTCAGGTGCTTGCCAACGCCGGGGAAGATCGCATCGCCTTTAGCAGTGGCAGCGACTACGCCGCCAATGTGGAAGAAGCGGAAGCCGTCGCGCCAGCCGCCGAGCGCCCGCGCGCGACGGCCGCTTTGAGCAAGGTCGAAACTCCGGGCAAACATTCGATCGAAGATGTCGCCACGTTCCTCGGGGTCGATGCCCGGCACACATTGAAGACGCTGGTCGTGGTCGGTGTCGACGGTCCGATCGCCCTCGTACTGCGGGGCGATCATGAACTCAATGAGGTCAAGGCCCGCAAGTTGACCGGAGTGATTGCGCCGGTGACGTTCGCCAACGAAACCACGCTGCGCGCGAGCATCGGCTGCGGCGCAGGATCTCTCGGCCCTATTGGACTTGCGATTCCGACCTACGTGGATCGCAGCGCCGCGGCGCTCGCCGACTTCGTCTGCGGCGCCAACACCGATGGCTATCACTACACCGGCGCCAATTGGGATCGCGATACGCCTTTGGATTCCGCCCGCATCGTGGATCTGCGCAATGTCGTCGCCGGAGACCCATCGCCCGATGGTCAGGGCACGTTGTCCATCACGCGCGGCATCGAAGTTGGGCATATCTTCCAGCTCGGTCGCAAATACAGCGAACCACTCAATGCGGCAGTGCTCGACAGCGATGGTGTGACCAAGACGCTGATCATGGGTTGCTACGGCATGGGCGTGACGCGCCTCGTGGGCGCGATCATCGAGCAATGCCACGACGATGACGGCATTGTCTGGCCGACACCCGTGGCGCCATTTCTCGTCCACGTCCTTGGCCTCAACTACGCCAAGTCAGAAGCCGTGAGAACGGCCGCGGATCGCATCGCCGCCGACCTCGAGGCAGCGGGTGTCGAAGTGCTGTTGGATGACCGAGACGAACGGCCCGGGGTGAAGTTTGCGGAAGCCGATCTGATTGGCATTCCGCACCGCGTGGTTGTCGGTGAACGGAATCTCAAATCAGGGCAGGTGGAGTACCGCACGCGGGCGCAGGCTGCTAGCCTTCTGATCGACATCGATCGCATCGCGGAGCATATCGCCGCCATCTCGGAATGATCTTTCGCGCCACGATTTTCATCGTCCTGTGCTCGTTGAATCCGCCCCTGTGGGCGGATTCCCCACCGGATACGGCTCTGATCGACCTGCTGGCGCGCAGCATCGCCGATGCATCGGAGCAGGACGACCATTTCGACGCTCAGGTGTGGCTGATGTCCTCGGAGCCAAAGCTCGCCCGCTATCTCAAAGACGGGGACGAACGCACCAACGTGCTGAAGAACGTCTACCGTGAGGCGGTCCGCCACAATGTCGATGCCGATCTCATACTCGCCGTCATGCAGGTGGAAAGCGCATTCGACCGGTTTGCCATCTCATCCGCCGGCGCGCAGGGATTGATGCAGGTCATGCCCTTCTGGCGCAACGAGATCGGCCGGCCCCAGGACAATCTCACCGACATCAGCACCAACATTCGCTACGGTTCAGCAATCCTCGCGCACTATCTGGTTGTCTCTCGCAACGACCTGGTGGATGCACTGGCACGCTACAACGGCAGCCGAGGCAAACTGAATTACCCGGAGCTGGTCATTCGCGCCTATCGGGGACGCTGGCAAACGTTATCCAACGATGTGCTGCCCGGCCTCACAAACGGCTGCCGTGACTACGGGTTAGCGGCCTGTGGACCTCTCGGTCAACGCTTGCGCTGACCAGACCGCCTCGATCGTCTGTCGTGTTTGCGGGCCTACCAGCGTCGCTGCGACTTCACCGCTCGGATCGATGACGACGGTCGTCGGCAACACGGTCGGCAGCGGATAGTCGAAGTGCAGTCGCGGCGCCCCTACGATGACCGGGAAGCGGATGTCCATGCGCGCAATCAGGCTGGTCAGCGCTTCACCTTCCAGACCATCGAAGTTGATGCCGACGACCACCGCCTCGTTCGATTGCGCGTGCAATTCGTTCAATTCCGGGATCTCGTGGCGACAAGGCGCGCACCACTCCGCCCAATAGTTGATAACGATCCACCGGCCATCCCATTGCGCGTAACTGCCGCCGCTGCCGTCCGCCGCACGGAAGTCTGGCGGCGGCCCGCAACTGGCGAGCAACCCGGCGCAGCAAACCACGATCATCCACTTCACGTCGGCTCCCCAGTCAACAAACCATCGAGATCTACGGCCAGCAGGTCCACGTTCTCGGCCGCAAATGCCCGCAGCGGCGCCATCAGATGTGGCAGATCCACGATTGCTGCCAATCGCTGGGCATCGACACCCTCCGGTAATCGCAGATACAGATCCAGCAAGGTGACGCCGCGCAGATCCCGCGCCAGCATCAGTCCACCGTCATCCGCGTGCGCAATCAGGTCCAGAGCATTCAGCACCCTGAATATCCGATCGCGATCGACGAAGCGCATCGCGACTGCCGACTCGATCTCGGCCTCATCCACCGTGCGTCCCTGCTGGTGCGCCTCGCGCAACAACTTGAGTACGCGAACACAGCGTACGAGCAGTGGCTCACCGCTGTCATCGAGTGGATCGCGCGGCAACGACAGCGTACGCACTACGATTGCGCCAGAAAGGACCAGTGCCCAAACCAGGAACAGCCAGGCAAGAAAGAGAGGCACCGCCGCAAACGTGCCGTAGATGATCTGCATGTTCGAATTAGCGACACCCCAGGCAAAGACCAGCTTGGCAACCTCGAAGGCAGCCATGGTGAGCAGGCCACCCGTAAACGCAAACCGCAAAGGCACATAGCAGTTGGGAACTGCCGCATACAGCACCGTGAATCCAACGGTGCTGAGCAGGATTGGCAGATAGCCAAGCAACGTGTCGCGAGCACCGAAGGTGTCGACCTCGGCAATCAGCGGCAGCGAAAAAAGGTAAGAGCTGATCAGGATTCCTCCCACCACGAGCGGCGGGCCACACGTGAGCACACCCCAATACACGAGGAAGCGCTGCAATCCCCGCCGCGGCTCGGTGACGTTCCAGATGGCATTGAATGCCTTCTCGATGTTTACCAACAGCATGAATGCCGACACGATCAATATGGCAAGGCCGGCGACGGTCAGGTTGCGTGCTTGATCGGAAAAGTCCGCCAGTCGTTCCTGAATGACGATGCCACTCTCGGGCACGAAATTGCGAAACAGGTAATCCTGAAATCGTGTACCGACGCCTTCGAAGTCGGGCATCACTGACAAGATCGTATATGACACTGTCATCAGCGGCACGACTGCAAACAGCGTTGTGTAGGTCAGGGACGCCGCTCGATCCATCAGACCGTGCTCGTCGAACTGACGCACGATCTGCCGGAAGAACCAGATGGTACGTCTGTACAGCGCCTCGAACAGATCGATCATGGGAGTCCAGGCAATCGCAGTACAATGTCGCGGTCCACGCATTATAGGGGCCATCGGCGATGCGCAAACCCGTGATCTATCACAATCCCCGTTGCTCGAAATCGAGGAGGACCCTGGAGCTGCTGAAGGCGCGAGGACTTGAGCCGGAGGTCGTCGAATACCTGAAGACACCGCCATCGATACGGGAAATCGCGCTACTGCTCTCCCGCCTCGGCATGTCCGCGAAGGCATTGATGCGCACCGGTGAAGACAGCTTCGACCGACTGCAACTGGACGAAGTCGTGGACGAAGCGGTGCTGATTCGCGCCATGCACGATCATCCCGAACTCATCGAACGCCCCATCGTGGTGATGGGTGACTCGGCCCGAATCGGTCGGCCGCCTGAAGCGGTGCTAGAAATCCTATGAGCGCGCCCGCATGAGCGATTACATACTCATCCTCTACTACAGCCGTCAGGGATCTACCGAAGCGCTCGCAAATCAGATCGCTCGCGGTGTAGCGAAGCAAGGCCAATTCGAAGCACGACTGCGCACCGTACCCCCGGTCGCGGCAGCGGTGGACAAGACATTGCCGCCAGTGCCGGAGCAGGGCGCGGTGTACTGCACCAAGGAAGATCTTGCGAACTGCCAGGGCCTCGCGCTCGGCAGTCCCACGCGCTTCGGCAACATGGCGGCGCCGCTCAAACACTTCATCGACGGCACGAGCGATGTCTGGATGTCGGGCCGACTGGCAGGCAAGCCTGCCGCGACGTTCACTTCCACGGCCAGCCTTCACGGCGGACAGGAATCGACGTTGCTGACCATGATGGTGCCGCTGTTGCATCACGGCATGCTGATCGTCGGCATTCCCTACACGGAGTCCGCGCTGAATTCGACGACACGTGGCGGCACGCCCTATGGCGCGAGTCACGTGGCGGGTGCAGAGGGCGATGCGACCCTCGATGGGCGCGAACGGGAACTCGCTGTGGCGCTCGGCCACCGCCTTGCCGACACTGCGAGTCGACTCGGTGGGTCTCGATGAGCGGGCGAGGCATCATGCGCGCGACCCTGCTGATGTGGCTCGGCTGCGCCTTTGCGCTGCAAGGCGTACAGCGGTTTCTGCTCGACCCTCTGCCGCTCGTGAGCAACCTCATCGTGTTTGCCTTGCAGATTGCGCCGCTCCTTGCAGTCGTGATCGTGCTGATTCGCGACCCAGCGCGCGGCGCCTTCTGGGCGAGCCTCGCATCGATGTTGTACTTCACCCTGGGGGTCGTACAAATCGCAGCGCCTGACGAGCGGGTCGTCGGCATCATGGAAGTGATCTTCTCACTCGGGATGTTCGTGAGCGCAATGCTGCTGATGCGCGCCGAGCGCGAAGCTGCGCCCAGGAATGTCAACGAATGACGCCGGCCCCGCGCAGCTGCGCTTCAATCTCCGGCAGGATGGCGGGGTCATCGATCGTCGACGGCATCGCGAATGCACTCCCGTCGATCATCTTGCGCAACACTTGGCGCAGGATCTTGCCGGAACGCGTCTTCGGCAGTCGCTTGACCACCACCGCGCGCTTGAAATTAGCGAACGCGCCGACCGAGGCGCGCACCATCTGCACGAGTTCCTTCTCGAGCGTTGCCGCATCGATATTGGTGCCATCTTTGAGCAACACCATACCGAGCGGCACCTGACCCTTGTCGGCGTCCGCTATGCCCACTACCGCGCATTCGGCGACGGCAGGATGGCCGGCAACGATCTCTTCCATTTCTCCGGTGGACAGTCGATGGCCGGCGACATTGATCACATCGTCGACACGGCCCATGACAAAGAGATAGCCGTCTTCGTCCAGATAGCCGCCGTCACCGGTCAGATAGAAGCCCGGATAGCGCGACCAGTACGCTTCGATGAATCGCTCGTGATCGCCCCACACGGTCGGAAATGTGCCCGGCGGTAACGGTTCGGCGATGACGATGTTGCCTTCGACGTTAGCGGCAACCGACACGCCCTCATCATCGAAGACGCGCAAGTCGTAACCAGGAACCGGCAACGTCGGTGAGCCGGGCTTGATCGGTTTGAGCGGATACCCCGCCATGTTCGCCACAATCGGCCAGCCGGTCTCGGTTTGCCACCAATGATCGATGACCGGCACCGGTAGCAGCTCGTTCAGCCAGTGATAGGTCGGCGGATCGAGGCGTTCGCCGGCAACGAACAGGTATTCGAGACAGGACGTATCGTGATCCGCCTTCAAGAGGGCCAGCGGGTCTTCCTTCTTGATGGCGCGGAATGCGGTTGGCGCCACGAAGAACGTCTTCACGCGGTGCTGCGCGATCACGCGCCAGAAGGCACCGGCATCCGGCGTTCGCACCGGCTTGCCTTCGTACAGCACGGTGGTGCAACCACGGATGAGCGGCCCGTAGACGATGTAGGAGTGGCCTACCACCCAGCCCACGTCGGACGCAGCCCAGAACGCATCGCCGGGCCCGACCCCATAGATGGCCGACATACTGTAGTTGAGCGCGACCGCGTGGCCGCCGTTGTCTCGCACAACCCCTTTTGGCTTGCCGGTTGTGCCGGACGTATAGAGGACGTAGAGCGGATCCGTCGCCGCCACAGGCACCGGTTCAACCGGCGCCGCTGCGGATTCCCAACGGCGCCAATCGAGGTCACGCCCTGGCTTCAGCACGGCAGGACATTGAGCACGCTCGAGTATCACGCAGTGATCCACCACGTGACTCGCCAGGCGCATCGCCTCATCGAGCAAGCCCTGGTAGGCAATGACGTTCGAAAACTCAATGCCGCAGGTCGCCGACAGGACCACTTTTGGCGTCGCATCGTCGATCCGCACGGCCAGTTCGCGTGCGGCAAAGCCACCGAACACCACCGAGTGCACCGCACCCAGTCGGGCACATGCCAACATGCCGATCACCGCCTCCGGAACCATCGGCATGTACAAGATGACGCGGTCGCCTTTCTCCACGCCAAGGCTGCGCAATCCACCTGCAACCTTCGCAACGCGCGCGAGCAGTTGCGCGAACGTGAATTCACAGGAATCGTCGGTGACCGGAGAGTCATAAATGAGCGCGACATCATCGCCGCGGCCATTGGCGACGTGTCGATCGAGCGCGAGCGCGCAGGTGTTGAGCACGCCGCCGTGAAACCAGCGCCATGCGCCACGCGCATCGCGGTCGAGAATGGTCGTGGGCGGTTCGATCCAATCAATTGCGTCGGCCTGATCGCGCCAGAACGCTTCAGGGTCGACGATGGATCGTCGATATTCCGATTCGTACGTCAAAGCAGCGCGGGCGTCAGCGCCGCGGCCGCGACTTCATCAACGCTTTGAGATCGGCGTTGGTCGGCCGGGCCTTCAACAGCGCATTGTAGGGCTTCGACTTCTTGGAGATCTTCTTGTGCGTCGCGTAGAAGTCGACGGCCTTCATCCACGCGCCGTTGAGCCCATGCAGATTGATGGATACCGTGGTGTTGACGATCTTGTTCTCGAGCGTGGACATGATCCCGATCTGAAAAACCGGCGTCTTGGTACCGCTCTTTTCGGTCTTCAAGCGAAACAGGATGCCGCGCACACGACCCTTCGAATCAACGTGCACTTCCTTCGCCGCACGATCACGCGCGCCTCGCTGCTGACCAGCGAGTTGCGTATCTCGAGCTTCCGCCTGCCGCTTGATCGCCGCGCGCTTGCTGCCCTGAATGCGCTTACCGCCTTCCTTGAGCGAGAAGTATTCCTGATAGGTTCGGCCGTCGATCTGACGTCGCACCCTGAAGCCGTGAAAACGTGGAGTGTCCAGTAGTTCAACGCTCATCGCATCACCTCATGGTTTCGTCCCGACACGCCTAGGCCGCGGGAATCACACCTTCCTTCCGCAGAGAACTGATCAGGTCGGCGGAAATGCCGCAATCGGCCAAGACCGCATCGGTATCTTCGCCCGGGCGGCGCGCGCCGTGGGCAATCTCGGGACGCGTTCGCGAAAAACGCGGCGCCGGAGCCGGCTGAACGACGCCATCCACCTCCACAAATGTTCCGCGCGCAACGTTGTGCGGGTGCTTGGGCGCTTCGAACACCGACAATACCGGCGCAAAGCAGACGTCCGTGCCCTCCATGATCGAGCACCACTGCGCCTGAGTCTTCTGTTTGAAGACGCTGGTCAATTCCTGCTTGTAACCGGCCCAACGCGTTGGATCCATTTGTGCGGAGAACTTCTCCTTGTCGAGACCCGCCTTATCCACGAGCAGCGCATAAAACTGGGGCTCGATGGAGCCGATGCAGATGTGCTTGCCGTCGCTGGTCTCATACGTGTCGTAAAAATGGGCACCCCCGTCGAGGAGGTTGGTACCGCGGCGGTCCGTGAACGCACCCGCCGCCCCGAACGTATAGAACATCGCCATCAACGCGGCCGCACCATCGACCATTGCGGCATCGATGACCTGGCCCTTGCCTGAACGCTGAGTTTCGAGCAATGCGCAGACGACGCCGAACGCCAGTAGCATACCGCCACCGCCAAAGTCGCCCACCAGGTTCAGTGGCGGAACCGGCCGCTCGCCGGCGCGACCGATGGCATGCAAAGCGCCAGTGAGCGCGATGTAGTTGATGTCGTGGCCGGCCGCCGCAGCGAGCGGTCCGTCCTGACCCCAACCGGTCATACGGCCGTAGACGAGCTTCGGGTTGCGCGCCAGACACGCATCAGGGCCAAGGCCCAGCCGCTCGGTGACGCCCGGACGAAACCCCTCGAACAGCGCATCTGAGGATTCGACCAGCTTCAACACGAGTTCAATGCCCTTTGGGCTCTTGAGGTCGACGGCAATGGAGCGACGGTTGCGTGCCAACACGTCTTTGGGCCGGCTGGTCGACTTCGACATACGATCGACGCGGATCACTTCCGCGCCCATGTCGGAGAGCATCATGCCGCAGAACGGTCCAGGCCCGATTCCGGCAAGTTCAACGATGCGATAGCCGTGCAGCGGTCCCACTGCGCCTCCCCTTTCGATTTCTTTGAAAGCTAGTTTACGCCTTTTGCCGCTCAAGGGAACTGTCGGACACAATAGCGCTATCTATCAGCGTTTTACCGAGGTTTTCGCGCGAATTGCTATCGGAGCCAGTGGGAGCGGGTTTGCCCGCGAACTGATGCAAAGAGACTCAACCAGTTCTTCGCGCGCAAGTCGCTCGGCCGCTTGCGGGCGAGCTCGCGCGCCCACAGAGCAGCCAGAGAATTTGGCCACCCTCTGTGACGCACCGTCATCTGAGTGTGGCGTCGGCGGTCAGTTGTATTTCCGCGAACTCACGGTACAGCGGACTTTCGCGAAGCAATGCTTGATGGTTGCCACAACCCACCACCCGACCACCGTCGAGCACCACGATTCGATCAGCTTCCACCACCGTCGATAGGCGGTGCGCGATGATCAGGACGCTGCACCTTCCTCGCAAGTCTCGTAACGTCCCACGAATGGCCTCTTCACTCTGCGCATCGAGCGCACTTGTCGCCTCGTCCATCAGCAGCAACCGCGGGCGCTTGAGCAATGCCCGTGCGATTGCCAGTCGTTGCCGCTGGCCACCCGACAGACCAACGCCATCCTCACCGATGATCGTGGCGAGACCGTCCGGCAATTGTCCGACGAAAGAGTCAGCATGGGCTTCCACAAGCGCGCGCTGGAGTTCCGTGTCGCTCGCCGCTGGCGCACCGTAGCGTAGGTTGTCTGCGATGGAGCCGGAGAACAGGATCGGATCCTGTGGCACGAAGGCGGTCTGGCCGCGCACGTCCTCGAGCGCGCAGTCGCGCAGATCGATGCCATCGATCGTCAAGGTACCCGCGCTTGGGTCGTAAAAGCGAAGTACCAGATCGAACAGCGTCGATTTGCCCGCGCCGGACGGGCCCACGAGCGCGACGGTCTCGCCCTCACCGACCTCGAACGACACACCTCTGAGCACCGTGACACCGGGACGTGTTGCATACACGAACGATACGTCATTGAGCGCGAGCACAGCAGGGCCAGCGCGCCATGCTCGTGGTGCACTGCGATTCTCAACCAACGGACTGTCTGACTCGAGCAACTCGACCAGCCGCTCCGTCGCCCCTGCTGCACGCTGCAGATCACTGATGACTTCGGAGAGCGCGCCCACTGATCCAGCCACGATGATCGCGTAGAACATGAATGCAGCGAGTTCGCCGACACTCGTGCGCCCAGCCTGGACATCCTGGGCCCCTGCCCAGAACAGGATCGCGAGCGCGCAGAAAACCAGCAGCATGACCAATGCAATCAGCCAGGCGCGCTGACGGATACGGCGTGCCGCCACAGCGAACGCCGCTTCCACGTGCCGGTCGAAGGCCGCCACATCGCGAGGCTGATGGTTGAACGCCTGCACGACCTTGATGTGCCGAAACGCTTCACCCACATAACTGCCGACACGTGCCAAGGTGTCTTGACTGGCGCGGGACAGGTCGCGGACCCTGCGTCCAAACAGCACGATTGGAGCGACCACCACCGGCGCGCTCGCCAGCACGAGCAGAGCGAGCCTGGGGTTGCTCGCCACCAGCAACGCCACGCCGCCGATGAACATGAGCGCGTTGCGCAGCGCAATCGAAACCGATGATCCGATCACCGATTGCAGCAATGTGGTGTCGGTCGTGATCCGGGACTGGATTTCGGTCGGCAGATTGGCTTCGAAGAACCCTGGATGAAGGTAGACAAGCCGTCGAAACACCGCGCTGCGCAGGTCCGCGCTGACCCGTTCTCCGACCCAGGACACGAGGTAGAACCGTGCATAGGTGCCGATCGTGAGCAGCACCACCAAAATGACGAACAGTCCAATCGACTCGGTCAGCTGCTGCGCTGAACCCGATACGAACCCTTCGTCGATGACATAGCGGATACCTTGACCGATGGACAAGGTCACCGATGCGGTGATGATCAGAGCAATCGACGCGCCGGCGACTTGGGGCAGATACGGCCGCAGAAAGCGCAGCGCAGGCATCAGCTGTTTCAGATCGCGCGTCGTCGGCCGCTCAGGCAGGGCTTCCAATTCAGAACTCCAAGTACGGTGGGCCGCGCATTATAGGAGCACAGTGGGAGCCGATTTCGTTGCAAACCCAGTCGGCTCCTGTTGAACTCGAACCCATCTTCACATCACATCATCATGGTATGGCACTGGACCGCATCGAGCTCGAAACGGGACCCGAACCCGCACTTGCCGTCATCTGGCTGCACGGCCTCGGTGCCGATGGTCACGACTTCGAGGCGATCGTTCCGGAACTCGACCTGGAAGACCGCGCCGTGCGCTTCGTCTTCCCACACGCGCCGATGCGCGCCGTGACAATCAATGGTGGAGCCCAAATGCGGGCCTGGTACGACATCGATCCGCGAGCACCCCTCGCCGGAGACGGCGATATCCGCATCTCCGCCGCTGCCATCGCGGAACTCGTGGCCGAGCAACGCGAGCGCGGCCTGCCGCCACGGCGGACTGTGCTCGCTGGTTTTTCCCAAGGTGGCGTGATCGCGCTGCATCTGGGGTTGCGCTTCGATGCGCCGCTCGCCGGCATCATGGCGTTGTCGACGTATCTGCACGATGGCGAGCGGCTTCCCGAGGAACTGACGCTGGAGAATGCGGAAACACCGATTTTCATGGCCCACGGTGTCGGTGACCCGATGATTCCTATTGCGCGCGCCGTCACGTCGCGGGAAGTGCTCCGATCGCTGAGCTACCGCGTTGAATGGCACGAGTACCCCATGGGACATTCCGTCTGTCTGCCGGAAGTGAGCGACATCTCGGCGTGGCTGCGGGCGCGGTTCGACAGTTGATGTGGACCTTCAGCCCAACATCGGAGGGTTTTTGACCATGGGATTTTTCGAGCTCTACGGCGTAGCCCTAGCGGGGATACTCGCGGTGGTGACGCTATTGTGGCTGGTCAGCGTTGCCGTGCGCGATGCGAGCATCATCGACATATTCTGGGGCGTGCTGTTCGTTGTCGTCGCATGGAGCCTTCTGTTTACCAACCGGCATGACGTCGAAGCGAAAATGCTACTGGCAACCCTCCTCGTGACCATCTGGGGACTGCGGCTCGCGTTTCACCTCGCCATGCGCAATCTCGGTCACGGCGAGGACAGTCGGTACGCACTCTGGCGCCTGCACGGGGGTCCAAACTGGTGGCTCGCGACGTACTATCGGATCTACCTGCTGCAGGGCGGCATCGCTCTGATCGTCGCCGCGCCATTGATCGCGGTGTTCAATCGACCGGACGACTTCTTTATCGTGAATGCGCTCGGACTGGTGCTCTGGGCAGCCGGATTCTCATTCGAGTTCGTCGCGGATCTGCAGCTCACGCGCTTCCGCGCCGACCCCGCCAACCAGCACAAGGTCATGGATCAAGGTTTATGGCGATTGAGCCGGCACCCGAACTATTTCGGCGATGCTGTGCAGTGGTGGGGGCTGGGGCTGTTTGCGTTCACCGGCGCCACGGCCTGGGCGCTGATCGGGCCGTTGGCCATGACGTTGTTGTTCCTATATGTATCCAACGATGTCATCGAAAAGGGCCTCAAGAAGCGGCGTCCCGACTACGTGCGGTACGTCGCATCGACCAACGCCTTTTTTCCCTGGCCATCACCCGCAATCGCAGACGACACGGGAGAGTCGCGTACAATGGCAGCTGGGCGCGCGAATAGGGGAACGCGCGCAGGAGACGACGATGGCGACGGCGACACTACCTGAGAATACCGACCTAGCCTGGGACATCGGTGCTGGTATCGATCGCGATGTCGCGGCCGACTTTGTCATGCAGTTCGAAACGACGTTGTGCGTCTATTCACCCTCGGTCGAACAGCTCTACAGCAACTACAACATCTATTTCCCGCGAGAGTATGACCGCAAGATGGTGATCCTCCCGGACCCGACCGCGTTTCATGACACGTTCAATGGCATCGTGCCCGAAGCGGTTGCACTCACGGGCCTGTACATCATCCCAGGGGAACTGATCGACAAGCCCGGGCTCTACCTCGCCAACGTGAACAAAGATCGGTCACTGGGGAGCCGTCGCATCCCCTTCGAGGCCGGACTTCGCACCATCGTCAAGAATCGGCCTGCGCACGATCCCTTCCTTCCGGTGCTCGCGAAGGGCGATCTACGCGCGTTCGAGCAATCCTGGCCGGTGCTGCACCTGCATCGCGTCAAACTCGGTGAACTCGGTGATCGGTCGGAGCTCGACCGCACGAATATTCACCACGTCATCATGGAAAAGCTCGAAACACTGTTCGTCGAGCAACGACGCCTTCTGGAAAAATGACTGCACCGCGCATCGGCATCGCGCATGGCGCCCTGCTGTTCATTCTGCTGGCGCTCCTCATCCCATCCTGGCTCGGTGACGTCGACCAGGTGGCTCAGGCACGAACCCGCACCGCCTTCGAAAGCGCGCTGGTGACCTTCGCCGTCGCCCGAACACTCAACGGCGTCATCTCCGTCGCCCAGGGCACGGAACTGGCATTTCAGCCTGCCGGCGTCGGTGTCGTGGTGACCGCCGGTGAGATTCTGGATCCACTGAACGATCTGATCGAACAGTTCTCCTGGCTCACGTTGCTTGCGGCGTCGTCGCTCGGTGCCCAAATCCTGTTGTCGGAGATGTTCGCAACGCCCTTCGTCAACGCGGTGCTGACGATTGCCGTGCTGGGTGCCGCCCTTGCGTGCCTGTTCGCGCCTGCCACCGGCCGCCTGCGTCGCAGTGCCCTGCAGATCGCACTGGCGCTCATGATCATCCGGTTCGCCATCGCCTTCGCAACGCTCTCCACCAGCTGGGTGACTGACAACTTTCTCGCCGACCGGGAGCAGGAATCGGTTGCGTATCTGAGCGACACCAGCGCATCGATCGAGACATCGCCACCCACGTCCGGGTCAGCGCGCGGCCCGAAGAGCCCCTTCGATCGGCTTGGCAATCTACTCGACGATGCCACCGAAGCGGTCGATCTACGCGCCCGCATCGACGACCTCAAGGGCCGCACGGAGGCGGCTATCGGCCACATCGTGAATCTGATCGTGGTCTACCTAGTGGAAACCCTGCTGCTGCCGATCGCGCTGCTCGCCACCGCCTGGGGGGCCCTCAAATGGGGGATTCGCCGCCTCGGACCGATCGAGCGCTGAAATCGGTCGTACGCCCATCGGCCCGGGTGCATTAACATACGGCGTTTTTTTGAAGCGGAAGCCCGCCCCGTGCATCGTGTCTTCATCGACGGCCAAGCCGGCACCACCGGTCTCGAGATCGCGGCGCGATTGCGCGGCCGCGGCGATCTGGCGTTGCTGGAAATCGATGACACCACCCGCAAGGACCGCAAGGCACGCGCCGCGCTGCTCAATCAGGCCGACCTGGTCGTGTTGTGCCTGCCTGACGAGGCGGCGCGAGAAGCGGTGACGCTGATCGACAATCCGCGTACGCGGATTCTGGATGCCAGCACCGCATTCCGCACGGCGCCCGATTGGGTCTATGGACTGCCCGAACTCGACCCGAACCAGCGCTCACTCATCCGCCGTGCCACGCGGGTGAGCAACCCGGGATGCTATCCCACCGGGTTCATTCTGACCGTGCGCCCGTTGATCGATGCCGGGCTCCTCGACGCCAATGCAGCATTGTCAGTGCACGCATTCTCCGGCTTCTCCGGCGGCGGTCGGCCGATGGTCGAGCGATATCGGGCGCACGCTGCGGCTGATGGCCCTGCGATGCCGCCGAAGAGCTACGGGCTCGCGCTCAATCACAAGCACGTGCCGGAAATGACACGCTACTCGGGCCTTTCCGCGGCGCCCCTATTTGCGCCCGCGGTTGCTGACTACTACAAAGGCATGCTCGTTCATGTCCCGCTGGACGCGCGTCTGCTACGCAGTCGCGCGGGCGCCGCCCAAATTCACGAAGCGTTGTCGAAGCGCTACCGTGATGAGGCATGCGTGCGTGTGTGGCCATTGGGCGCGACCGAGGCGCTCGACGATGGGTTCTTGGATCCGACCGGCGCCAACGACACCAACCGGATCGACGTCATGGTATTCGGCAACAGCGCTCAGGCCCTCGTGGTCAGCCGCTACGACAACCTGGGCAAGGGGGCGTCCGGTGCTGCCGTGCAGAATCTCAACCTCATGCTCGGCCTGCGCGAACTCGAAGGGCTGACGGTATGACCGCGCTTGCCGACCAAGGCGTGGAGACCTTGAAGCAACGTGCGCGGGCACTGCGCGCGCAGCTCGACCAGCTGCGTGCCCAGGGTCTCAAGCTCGACCTCACGCGCGGCAAACCCGCGCCAGATCAGCTGACGCTCTCCAACGATCTGGAACACGCCATCGGGGGTGACTTTCGCGCCAGTGACGGCACCGACGTGCGCAACTACGGGGGGCTGCGCGGCATTCCGGAAGCGCGTGCGCTTGGCGCCAGTCTGCTCGGTGTCGCCCCAAGCGACGTCATGGCCGCGGGCAACTCGAGCCTCACCCTCATGTATCAGGTCATCGACGCTGCGCTCAATTTCGGGCTGTGGGGCGACACGACCCAATGGCGGGGCGAAGGCGAAACCATCAGATTCATTTGCCCGGTGCCCGGCTACGACCGCCACTTCACGATCTGTCAGCACTTCGGCATACAGATGATCGCGGTACCGATGAACGACGATGGTCCGGTCATGGACACGATCGAATCGCTCGTCGCCGAAGACCGCTCGATCAAAGGCATCTGGTGCGTGCCGAAGTATTCGAATCCAACCGGCTGTGTCTACGCCGACGACGTCGTGCGCCGACTGGCACAACTGCCGTTGCGGGCGGGTCGCGGGTTTCTCGTCTGCTGGGACAACGCCTATGCAGTCCACGATCTCGTGTTCCCGGGACAGGTGCTTTCGGCCATCGCCGCGTTCGCCGCAGCGGCGGGAACCGCCGACCAGGTGGTGCAGTTCTGCTCGACCTCTAAAATCACCTTCGCCGGTGCCGGGGTCGGATTTCTCGCCGCGAGTGCCGGGGTGCTGGCGCGCTTCGAGCAATTTCTCACCGCCCAGGCAATCGGGCCCGACAAGCTCAATCAGCTTCGCCACGCGCGCTTTCTTGCCGCCGGCGTTGAACCGCTGATGCGCCAGCACGCGGCGTTGATCAAACCCAAGTTCGATGCGGTACTCGACCGCCTCGAGGCCGGCCTCGGAAGCCTCGACATCGCCACGTGGACCACCCCGAAGGGCGGCTACTTCATTTCATTCGACACGCTGCCGGGACTGGCCCGGCGGGTCGTCGATCTCGCCAAGAGTGCGGGTGTGACGTTGACGCCCGCGGGCGCCACCTACCCGTACGGCAAAGACCCAGAGGACAAGAACATTCGTATTGCACCGACCTTTCCCAGTCTCTCCGACGTGGAGGCCGCGGCCGACATCTTCACACTGTGCGTGGAACTTGCAAGCGTCGAACGCCTGTTGCACGAACGGGGTGCTGCATGAGCACCTGGACGATCGACGAATTCGACGTTCCGGCAGAGCCCGGCCGCGACCGATTCCACGACTTCGGTTTACCGACGCCACTGATGCATGGGATCGCCGATCTCGGCTTTCGATACTGCACGCCGATTCAGCGCGAAGTGCTCCCATACAGCCTCGCCGACTATGACGTCACTGGTCAGGCGCAGACCGGCACAGGTAAGACCGCCGCGTTTCTGATCACGATCTTGAGTCGACAGTGGGAGCACCCCTCGCCAAAGGCGAATCCCCCCGGGACGCCGCGCGCGCTGGTGCTCGCACCCACTCGTGAACTCGCCATTCAGATCGAGCAGGACGGCCACGATCTGGCCAAGTACCTCGACTCGCGCGTCATCAGTGTCGTCGGCGGCATGGATTTCAACAAGCAGCGTGAGCTGTTGGCGGCGGGCCCGGTCGACATCCTGGCCGCAACACCGGGGCGGCTGCTCGACTTCATCAACCGGCGGGTCATCGATCTCAGCCGCGTCGAAGTGCTGGTGATCGATGAGGCCGACCGCATGCTCGACATGGGCTTCATCCCGGATGTGCGCCGCATCGTCTACAAGACGCCGCACAAGCGCCAACGCCAGACCCTGTTCTTCAGCGCCACCTTCAACGACGACGTGATGCGTCTCGCCGATCAGTGGACCCTCGAACCGGTGCATGTGGCCATCGAACCGGAGAGCGTCGCGGTCGACTCGGTGGATCAGAAGTTCTGGACCGTCGCCGCCGAAGACAAGCCGAAGTTGCTCGCGACCCTCGTCGCCCATCAGCATCTGACGCGGGTGATGGTGTTCGCAAATCGGCGCGACTCCACCCGCAATCTGCACGAGTACCTGCGTCGCCACGACGTGTCGTGCGAGATGCTGTCGGGCGAGGTGCCTCAGCGTAAGCGCCTCTCGACCCTCGACAAGTTCAAACGGGGCAAGATCCAGGTGTTGGTGGCAACCGATGTGGCGGGGCGCGGCATTCACGTCGATGACGTCAGCCACGTCATCAACTACGACCTGCCCGAAGACCCGGAGGACTATGTTCACCGCATCGGCCGCACCGGGCGTGCCGGAGCGACCGGGATCTCGATCAGCTTCGTGTCCGAAAATGACGCATTCAGCCTCCCCGCCATTGAGGAGTATCTCGGCGCGCCCGTCATATGTTCACAGCCCGAGATCTGAGGTTTCCATGGGGGCGCTCGCAGCTGCCCTGATCCGGTTCGCCTGCCTCGCTGCCGCGTTGTGGCTGTGGGCAACACCTGTGGCAGCGGCACCGATCAGCCACGACGTGCTGTTTGACGCCGACGGTCAGCTCGATCTGACCTCGGCGTCCGAACGGGACGATTGGAGTCCTCAGCGTGGCACCCCCAACTACGGCTACTACGGTGGCGCCGTCTGGCTGCGCACCGCGATAACACCCGGCACCGACCTACTCCAGATCGACAACCCCTGGCCCGATCACCTCGACGTGTTTTTCCTGGCGAGCGATCGCGTCGCTGCCTCCTTCCAGACGGGTGATCGGTTGCCCTTCGCTACGCGACCGCTACCCGAGCCCGGCTTCGTCTTTCCCGTACCGCCGAGCGCCGACACCGTGATTATCCGAGCCGCGGGGCGCAGCGCGCACTATCTGCCTATCCGTTTGGTGACCAACGCCGAGTACGACGCTTTTCGCAGTCGCGCGGCGCTGCTCGAAGGAGGTTACTACGGCATCATTCTGATCATGCTGCTGTACAACCTGGTGCTGTACGTCGGCATTCGCGACAGTCTGTATCTGTACTACGTGCTGTACGCGGCGAGTCTGTCGCTGGTAATGCTGGGCGCTGATGGCCTAGGGGCACAGTACCTCTGGCCGGACTCGCCCGCGATGCAGCAGTTCTCCTCGCACGCGATGGTCGCCACCACGCTACTCTTCGCGGTGTTGTTCGCCAATGCGTTTCTGCGCATCCAGATTGCGAGCAAGACGGCACTCAATCTCCTGCGTGGCTACCTCGGACTCGTTGCGTTGAACGCGCTATGGGGCGTCATCAGCACAACGCATTTGTCCTCAATTGCCAGTGCCGTGCTCGTCATGGTCGGCACCACCATGCTGCTCGGTATCGCCTACGTCCGATTGCGGCAGGGCTACCGCCCCGCGCTCGTCTATCTGGTCGCCGATGGCGCGCTGCTACTGGGGGCAACCGCGTTCTCGGCGTTGCAAATGGGTTGGCTCGACGACGGCATGCTGGTGCGCTACGGATTGCACCTCGGCTCGACGCTGCAGCTGGCGCTGCTCGCCCTGGCGCTGTCGCAGCGCATCAACAGCGAACGCCAGCAGCGCATGAAGGTGCAGCATCAGTCCCTCGAGCTCGCACGGGAAGTACGCGCGCTGCGCACCGAGTCGCAGATCGCCGAAGAACACCGTCAGCTGCAGCGGTCGCTGCAGCATGCGCAGAAGCTCAAGACGATCGGTGAACTTACCGGCGGGTTCGCCCACGACTTCAACAACATTCTCGCCAGCGTGCTTGGATTTGCCGAACTCGCCCACCAACGGCTGCGCGAGAACAGCGACGCCAAGCTCTTGGGCTTCGTCACCGAAATTGAGGCGGCTGGCCGCCGTGGCGCCGATCTCGTCCGACAGCTGCTCATCTACAGCCGCGGCACGCCGACCGAGCCGCAGGAAACGGATCTGCGCGAAACCCTCGATGAAACGGCGCGGCTGCTGCGCGGGACGCTGCCATCCACCATCCGCTTGAAACTCGACTTGCCAGCAAGCGCCATTCGACTGGTCGTCGATGTCGCTCAAATCCAGCAGATGATCGTGAATCTCTCCCTCAACGGCGCCGAGTCGATGGATACCCGCGGCGAATTGTCCATCGAGCTCGGCCTCACCAACGCCGACCAGGCTGTCTGCAGTTCCTGCGCCACGCGCTTCTCCGGTGAGCACGCCGTCATCCGGATCGCGGACCGCGGCAAGGGAATCGCTGGCAACATTCAGGACGTTTTCACGCCCTTTCACACCACGAAGCCGGTCGGCAAGGGGTCTGGACTTGGGCTATCGGTCGTCCACGGTATTGCCCACGAGCACCACGGCCACATCAAGGTCGCATCACGGGCCGAGGGTGGCACCATCGTCGCGGTCTACCTGCCGCTGCACACTGCCGCGCCGGAGATATCGGTGCATGACAGCGCACACATCCTCGTCATCGACGACGACGAAGCCGTCGGCCGGTACCTCGGGTCGATGCTCGAAGAGCACGGCTATCGCACGACGATCGTCAACCGATCGAGCGAGGCGCTCGAGCAGGTCATGCGTGACCCGCTGGCATACGACCTGGTGGTCGCCGATCAGCTGATGCCGCGCATCACCGGCATTGAGCTGGCGCGAGACCTGCGCGAGCTGCGACCCGACCTGCCGGTCATCTTATGCACCGGCAATCCCGACTCGATCGATCGCGGCGCGCTACTGGAAACGAGCATCCGCGCCGTCTTCGGTAAGCCCATCGAAGCGGATCTACTGCTCGCCAAGGTGGCTGGCCTGTTGAAGTCCGCCAACCCCTGACAATTGACGTCGGCCGCCTCGCCGCGGAGCATGGCCACCCCCCTGGAGATGGGACCGCGACATGCGAACCGCACTGGTACAAATGCGATCCACCGCGAACGTGCGGGACAACCTCGACAGCGCCAAGCGGCTGATTGAGAAGGCCATTTCTCTGGGCGCCGAGTTCGTGATGCTGCCGGAAGCGTTTGCCTACATTGGTCCCGGCGCTGGTAAACGAGCGATCCTCGAACCACTGCCCGCGGGAGGGCCGATTCTGGACCAGTGCCGTGCGATGGCTCGCACGCTCGCCACGCCGCTCTTACTCGGCGGCTTTCATGAACGCGCCGCCGATGGCCGCGCTCACAACACGGCAGTCCATCTGGATGCGAGCGGCGAGGTCGTCTCTATGTACCGCAAGATCCATCTGTTCGACGTGGACCTGCCTGACGGCACCCGCCTATTGGAGTCCGAGGCGACCGCCCCGGGCGATCGCGCTGTGGTCACGCAGACCGCCTTCGGCGCGCTCGGCCTCACCATCTGCTACGACGTCCGCTTTCCCGCCTTGTATCAGTCGTTGGTCGAGCAGGGCGCGGTGGCACTGGCAGTGCCATCGGCATTCACGGCATCGACGGGCAAGGACCACTGGCATGTGCTGCTGCGCGCCCGCGCCATTGAGTGTCAGGCCTATGTGCTCGCGGCTGCGCAATGGGGCAGTCACGGCGCATCGCGGACGTCATACGGTCATTCACTCATCGTCGATCCCTGGGGATGCGTGATTGCGGAGTGTTCCGACGGCGACGGCGTCGTCGTTGCAGAACTCGATATCGACAAGGTACGGCAGGCGCGTCGTGTATTGCCGAGCCTCACCCACAAACGTCAATTCGATTCGTGAGATCATGCGCTGATGAGTGATGAAGTGAGTACGCACGCCGCCAGCCGTGCGCTGCTGGTCACGGCAGCATTCGTGATCGTAGTCGCCGGCATCAAGGCCGCAGAAGCAATCATGGTGCCGTTTTTGCTTGCGGCATTCATTGCCGTAGTTGCCGGCACGCCGGTGCATTGGCTCGAATCTCGCCGCTGCCCCGTGGCGTTGGCCATCACCCTGGTGATGGCAATCATTGTGCTCGTGCTGATGGCGATTGGACTGCTGATCCGAAATTCGGTCGACGAATTCCTGCAGGCACTGCCGTTCTATCAGGAACGCCTCGCCGAGATCACCATCGGCGCAGTGGCTTTCGTGCAGGATCTCGGACTGGAAGTGAACGGCGACATGTTGTTCACGACCTTCGACCCCGCCACCGCGCTGCAGATGGTTGGAACCACCTTGCGGGGCCTTGGCGCCGCGTTGTCGAACGGTTTTCTGATACTGCTGACCGTCATTTTCATTCTTGCCGAAGCATCGACTTTCCCCAGCAAGCTGCGCCGGATGTTCGACGACCCGGAACGCGACCTGTCCGCGTTCGCGCACTTTGCCGAAAACGTGAATCGCTACATGGCCATCAAGACTACCGTCAGCGCCGCCACCGGAGTCGTCATCGGTATCGCGCTCGGGCTGCTTGGCGTTGACTTCGCCATCCTCTGGGGGCTGATCGCGTTCATGCTGAACTACGTGCCGAACATCGGATCGATCATCGCCGCCGTCCCTGCCGTGCTACTCGCATTGGTTCAACTCGGACCGGTGCCAGCGGCGATTGCGGCCGCCATGTACGTCGCGGTCAACTTGGTCATGGGCAACGTCGTCGAACCTCGCTATATGGGTCGCGGGCTGGGGCTGTCGACACTGGTGATCTTCGTTTCCCTCGTGTTCTGGGGTTGGGTGCTGGGCCCCGTCGGAATGCTGTTGTCCGTGCCGCTCACCATGACCGCCAAAATCGCCCTGGCGACGCATCCGACAACGGCGTGGGTGGCACATCTGCTCGGTCCCGGTGACTCTTCCGGACCACCCGCAGCACCGCCTGCCAGCGCAGCGTCAGCAACGTGAGTTACGAGCGTCCGCGCATACGCGCGATGCGCGGCTACACCTCGGGTGAACAGCCGCAGCGCGCCGACGCCATCAAGCTCAACACCAATGAGAACCCATACCCGCCATCCCCGCGTGTTGCGGAGGCGCTGACCACCTTCGACGTCGCGACGTTGCGCCGCTATCCCCAGCCGACCGCCGATGCGTTCCGCGACGTCGTCGCGGCTAAACTCGGTCTCGGTCGCGGCCAGATCCTCGCCACCAACGGCGGCGATGAGCTGCTCAGGCTCGCCTTCACCACGTTTCTCGATGCTGGCGATACGTACGGCACAACCAATCCGAGCTACTCGCTCTACCCGGTGCTGGCGGCGATTCAGGGCTGCCGCGAGTTCACCGTCGATCTCAATCGAGACTGGATGATGCCCGCCGACATCGCACGTCGGTTCAACGACGCCGGTGCGCGGATGATCTGCATCGTCAATCCACATGCACCGAGCGGTGCCCTCACTCGACGCGACGCGCTCGCAGCGATTGCCCGCGACTTCAAGGGTGTCGTGCTGATCGACGAGGCATACATCGACTTCGTGGATCCGAAACTCGCGCACAGTACCGTCGATCTGGTCCGCGAGTTCGACAACGTCCTGCTGCTGCGCAGCTTGAGCAAGGGATACTCGCTCGCCGGACTGCGCCTGGGTTTCGCAATCGCGTCGGCATCACTGATCGAACCGATGCTGAGCAAGACGCGTGACAGCTACAACGTCGATGCGATCGCACAGCGACTGGGGTGCGCTGCATTCAGTGATACGCCATACGCAAGCAACACCTGGGCAATGGTGCGACAGGAACGCATGCGTTTGTCTTCCGCTCTTCGCGATCGAGGCTTCGAGCACCCCAACTCGCAAACCAACTTCCTGCTGACAACGCCGCCCTTGTCGGGACCGCCCGCTCACTCGATTCACGCCGCGCTCAAGGAGCGCGGCATCCTGGTGCGGCACTTCGACATCCCACGGCTGGCGGATAAGCTGCGCATCACCATCGGCGATCCGGCGCAGAACACTGCGCTGTTGCGCGCGTTCGACGAATTGATCGGCCACATCTAGGGAAGCTCAGAATTGGTAGGAACTTACGGGACACGACACTAGGAGACGTCCATGCCGCATACACTACAGCGCGCCTCGGACATCGCGCGTCGACCCGAAGTCCGGCATCAACATCAGTTCAACGACAACGCCATCAGAATGACTCGCACCCTGTCGACGCTGGCGGGGCTGACCCGTCTGGGCGTGCACCTGGTGCGGCTCGAGAGCGGGCGCGACAGCACCCAGTTCCACTTCCATGACGCGACCGAAGAGTTCGTCTACATACTGAGCGGACGCGGAGTCGCGCAGATCGGCGACGAAAGCCACGATGTCGGGGCGGGTGACTTCATGGGCTTTACCGCACCGTCCCCACCGCATGGCATGCACAACCCCTATCAAGAAGACCTCGTTTATCTCGTAGCCGGAGAGCACAAGTCGAACGACGTGGTGCACTACCCAAAGATCCGCCGCACCATGATCAAGGCCGAAGGCGAGCGACTCTGGGCGGATTGGGACCACTTGCACGAGTTATGAGCGAAATCGCCGGCATCGACACCTGGGTTCGAGAGCGACTCATTGCGATTGGAGAGCGTGTCGAGTCGATCGGCGATCCCATCGCTGGCACCCGCGCGGACCGTCACTTGATTCAGACCGATCGTCGCCGACTCGTGCTCAAGCGGTTCCCCCGAGCGGACGAGTTCGCAATTCGCGAGTGTCGCAGCTACACCCTCCTGTCGCAACGCGCGCCCGCCATCGTCCCGCCTGTCGTCGCGATCGACGAAAGAGCGCGGTGCATTCTGTTGCAGCACATCGAGGGCGATGATTTGTTCGGTGCACTTGCCGCAAACGACCCGCTCAACATCATGCGGGCGCTCGGTGAGTCCATCGCGCAATTGATGCTGGCAACGAGCACTGCAGAGCCGATCGATCAAACTGCAGTCGAGGAGCGGCGCTCACTCATGATCAACATCGGAAAACTCCACAGTGACTTGGCTGCAGCGGGGCTGCACATCGGGGAGGCGGCGACGCAGTCGATGATCGCAATCGCTGCCGCTGCGGAAGCCGCACCGCTTGCACTGACACAAGGTGACCCTGCGCCGAGCAACATCCTGTTTTCACCGGGCGCGCGCTTCATCGACTTCGAGTACGGAGCGACCCGCCACGCATTGTTCGACCTCGCGCAGTGGTACATGCGGTGTCCCCTGCCACAGGCGTGGTTCGACGTGCTCACGTCGTCAGTTTGGGCGGTCGTCGTCGGTCGCAGTGACTTTGTTTCGCGCGCGCAGTTCGACACACAGCTGAGGAGAATGTGCCAGCACGCTGGCGTCTACATGCTCACCTGGTTACCTCTTTCCGCCGCGCTGCAGCAGGACCGGCCATGGGTCGGTAGCTGGTCCGTTCGACGCGCACTTCTGTGCACACTCGCGCGGCTGGTGTCGGTCACCGATGCCGAAGATCCGCTGCGCCTCACATTCGAGGATCTCGAGCGCTCACTGCACCTGCAATGGACCGACGTCGGCGACTGCCACATCGACTGGAACGCTCTGATTCAGTCGAGCCGCCCGTAGAGTGTGGCGATTTCCTTGCGCCATGCTGCCTGCATGGCGGGCTTCTGAAACTTCGGTTTACGCGCCAAATCGGCCGCAAGCAACGCCTCGAGATCGATGATTCGCGCAAGCGGATCGTCCGACCGCGACTGGATGCTGACGGCACCGGATTCGGTCGGCCGTGGGCGATGTGGCGTCGCCGACTCATAAAACCCGCTGGGCTCACCGATCTCGACGAGTCCACCGCTTCCGGCAAGTAGAAAGCGCTGCGCGACCGCGTCGATGAAGTGCCGGTCGTGCGACGTGATCAACACGGCCGCGTTGCTCGCGAGCAACTGCTGCTCGAGCTCAATACGACCCTGCATGTCGATGTGATTGGTTGGCTCGTCGAGGACGAGAAAGTTCGGCCGATTCAGTGACAGGAGCACGAACAGCACGCGTGCGCGTTCGCCACCGGACAGCACCGCCATCGACTTGCCGTGGTCGCGATACGCGAATCCCGCTGCGATGAGCCTGGAACGCACGACGGCGTCACCCACGGGCGCACGTTCAACCAGGAACTCCGCAATGGTCGACTCGGACGCCGCCTCGTCGAGTTCCTGATCGTAGTAACCAAGTGCAGTCTGCTCACTGACACGAATGCCGGCAATCGCAGCGCCGCGGCACGCGCGCGTCAGCATGCGAATGAGTGACGTCTTGCCCGCACCATTGGTACCGAGCAACGCCACACGTTCCCCGGGACGGATCAACAGGTGTTCGACTTCGAACAGCGCAGGTCCCGGCAGACCGCCCGGCGTCACCGTGAGACCTTCGAGTCGAACCACCTCTTTGCTGCGACTTACCGATAGATCAACCTGCAACTCCAGCGCCGACCCCTGGCTCACGAATGTGCGCTGAGACTCGAGGCGCTTGATGCGTTTTTCCATGCTCTTGGCGCGTTTGGCAAGCGGCTCGTTGTCGTACACCTTGCCCCACATGGCCAAGCGCCTGGCGCTCGCCTTCAGCGAATCGATTCGCTGTTCCTCCGTTGCACGGGCGCGTGCCGCTGCTTCGTCTTGCAGCCTCAGATCCTCCATCGCCCCGCTGCACGATGTGTCGAACCGGTACAAGCGCGCATCGCGCAGAATGGCGCTCGCCCGCGTCACCGCATCGAGGAATGCACGATCGTGTGACACGAGTACGAATGCCCCGGCAAACGTAGTGAGGTAACGCTCGAAGACGCGCAGCGTCGCGAGATCCAGGTGATTGGTCGGCTCATCGAGCAGCAGCAGATCCGGCTGACCAACCACGGCGCGCGCAAACATGAGCCTGTTCTGTTGCCCACCGGAAAGCGCGCCAGCGGGCATGTCGAACTCATCGGACTCGAACCCGAGGTCACCGAGCAGCGATTCAGCCTGCCATCTGGGAACGTCCCGCGCAGCGCTGCCGCGAACGATCGCATCGACCAGCGAGTCCTGCGCAACGACATCGGGAAGGAACTGTTCGACCCGGCCTATGCGGGCACCACGCGCGCGCATGAACTCACCTTCGTCAGCCGAGCGGACGCCATGCATGAGATCCAGCAGCGTCGATTTACCACTACCGTTGTGACCGATGAGACCCAAGCGGTCGCCCTCAGCGATCGTCAAGTCGATTCGATCGAACAGGATCTTGTCGCCCGCGCGATGTGTGACCTTGAGCATTTGCAGCAGCGTCGCCATGCTTGCCAAGTTATCCCGAGCAACCGCGGTGCCTCAACTGACATGTTTCCACTACGTGACGAAAATCCTCGCGCCTACCCGCCTATCGCGACGGTTGCGATCATCGCGATCAACGTCTTCGCCTGGGCGATGGTTCAGGGTTTCGGCAACGAATCGATGCTCGCTGCGTCGATTTGTAACTACGGTCTGATTCCGGCCGACGTGCTCGGCACGCTGCCGGCGGGCTCGAGCTTCCCGGTGTCTCAGGAACTCTCCTGCGTGCTCGACGGCAGCGGCGGCTACACGTCGATCGTCACATCCATGTTCATGCACGGTGGTTGGTTCCACATCGTCGGCAACCTGTGGTTCTTGTGGATCTTCGGCGACAACGTCGAAGACGCGATGGGCCCGGGGCGATTCCTCGCGTTCTACCTCCTGTGCGGGTTCGGCGCCGCCGCCGCACAAATGCTCACCGACACATCGAGCCTCGTGCCCATGGTGGGTGCATCCGGCGCGATCGGCGGTGTGATGGGTGCCTATGCGCTGCTGTACCCGCGTGCGCACATTCACACGTTCATTTTTCTGGGCTTTTACATGACGACGATCGCAGTGCCTGCGCTGTTCATGCTGGGGTATTGGTTCGTCCTGCAACTGCTCGGTGGGCTGCCCGCGCTGAACAGCGAAGGCGGCGGCGTTGCATTCTGGGCCCACATTGGGGGCTTTCTTGCCGGTGTGGCACTCGTGCATGCCTTCGTCAATCCGAACCGCCTGGCCCAGCATCGTTCGCAGGCGCCGCGCCAGTCATCCCGACATCGCTGGCTATGAAGTTGTTGCCAAGGTCATCGAAGCTGTTGTGGGAGTGGGCTTGCCCGCGAATCTGTTCGCGCCCAAGGGCGCTCCCACAACAGCTTCGATGACTTTTGCGACACCCTCCTATAGCGCGTCGATCCAGGCACCGACCAGGTCAACGCCCTGATCATCGATGCGGTGGCTCGCGAGCGGTGGCATCCGATTGCCGTCGAGCGCGCGCATGCGCTGCCACAGCACGCTGGTCTCTTTGCTGCCGGCATCGATGATGCGCGCGCCGCCGATACCCAGATCGCCACGCTGCGGTACCGCACCGATTGCACCCATCGCCCCATTGGCGGCGTCGAATCGCAGATCCATCGCTACGCCGGTACCGCCATTGGGCTGATGGCATTGGGCGCAATTGACTTCAAGATAGGTTCTCGCACGCGTCTGCACTGAAACAAGCACGTCATCGAGGTCCGAGTACGCCTGATACTGCGAGGCCGCGCCAATGGCGCTGGAGAAGAGGGCGATGTGATCGTAGGTGCGCAGTTGATTGTCGATGGCGAGCGGGAATTCGAAATCGCGGTTGAGCTGGCGTGTGCGAGCCCCAAGGGCCGAGCCTGCTGCGCCGGTGTGACACGCAAGGCAATCGGTGCGGCTCGGATAATCGTATACCTGCTGAACCGGTGAACCACCGGGTACTGCGATGGTAAGTAGCTCCGACTCGCGCGCGGTGAGCAGATCTGCATCGTCCTCGCCCGCATTCCAGCGATACGTGAAGCCGAACCATTCGGAGGTGCCGCGCACGAGCACGCGCGTCTCCAAGCGCCGCGCCGAACTCCGATTGCCCTGAGTCATCTCCATCTCGAAGTGCTTGACGAACACCGTGCCAATCGGAAACGTCCATGCGCCGGTGGCACTGAACGTGATGCGCGCGCCCGCCGGAACCATGAGCCAGCGACGCTTGAGCGCGCCATCGGACCAGAACGGTACCTTGAGGTCATATTCGATGAGGCCCGATGCGGGCGTCAGGCTCGCCAGGTCCGTGAACAGTCCGGTAGCCGACAGGAGCGCCGGCACGCTGCCGCCACCACCGGATTCAACGAACTCGAAAACGCTGCCAGCCTGGCTCGTGACGTACAGTTCCCCCGCACCCGACTCACCGAACGACGTGGGATTGGCCACGTTGTCGAGCAACGTGTTGGCGGTCACCTGGCTGCCATCCCAGGTCGCCGCCCAGACGCTGCCCGAGCCGTAGTCGCCGTACACATAGCGCCCGAACAACGACGCGAATCGGTTGCCGCGATAGCGGTAGCCGCCGATCACGGTGGTGCCTACGGAGCGGGGGTAGTCGAGCACCGGTGGCGAGTGCACGGTGTTGGCGGCTAGCGCCATGCCGCCGGAAAGCGCGAGATTGCCCTCGAACGCGTTCCAGCCGTAGTTGCCTCCCGCTGTGACCCGGTCGATCTCTTCGCGGGCACTCTGGCCGACATCTCCGAGCCAAAGCTCGCCGTTCTGTCGATCAAACGAAAACCGATAGGGGTTGCGCAAACCCAATGCCCAGATTTCAGCGCGCGCACCCAAGCGCGCAACAAAGGGATTGTCGGGCGGCACGTCGTAGGCGTCGTTCGGATTCTGCGGATGCACATCGATGCGAAGCAGCGCACCGAGCAGAGTGCCGAGGTTCTGGCCGTTACCGAACTGATCATTGGCGCCACCGCCATCGCCGAAAGCGACGTACAGAAAGCCATCGGCGCCAAATGCGAGCATGCCGCCGTTGTGATTGGAGGCCGGCTGCGCCACTTCGAGGATGATCTTTTCGCTGGCAAGTGCGGCTGCATCGGTGCCGGCATCCCAGGTGAATCGTGAGACCACCGACCGGCGCGGTCCGCTCCGCGAATAGTGCACGTAGACGTACCGGTTCGATGTGAAGGCCGGATCGAAGGCGAGACCGAGCAAGCCCTCTTCACCGCCGAACTGCACCAGCGTGGAAACGTTCAGGATCAAACGACGCTGTGGGTTTGTCACGCCTGGCGACGGCGTGAACGCGTAGACACGCCCGCCCTGCTCGACGACCACGAGTCGGGATTCCCCCGGCACGCCTGCAATGAAGATGGGCGTCGCGAACGCGAGATTGGGAAACGCATTCACCAGCGCGAAGACACCGGTTTGGGGTGCCTGAGTCGGCAGGTTGACCATCGCAGCCGCTGGCCGTGTGTCGAGACCGAAGGGCGCGGTCGCCACCGGGGGTGGTGGCGGCAAAGGGGCTGGTGCGGCACCACCATCGCCACCTCCGCCGCCTCCGCAGGCAGCCATCAGGCCCAGCAGCACCGCCGCCACGATCGCTTTCATGCGCAAACCTTGATGCCGCCTGCCGATTCGGTCAACCTGCATGCGCAATGCGCCGCCGATGTGCGGACGCCATCACAAAATCGAACAGGGGGAGTCCGATGTCCACGCGCATGCCCGCCATCAGCCTCGCGGCCGTTCCCGGTCGCCGCAAGACCACCATTGAACTCGCTACGGACATCGAACGTCGCGGCTTCCCGGGCATCTACTGTCCGAGCCTCGGCGACAATCTGTCGCTGTGTGAGGCCCTGGCGTTCGCCACCAAACGCATCCGCTTCGGCACCAGCATCACACCGATTTACACGCGGCACATCAACGATTTCGCCGGCACCGTCGCGTTCATCCACGAAGTGTCCGACGGCCGTTTCGATTTCGGCGTCGGTGTCAGCCACGCACCGGCAATGGATCGGCTGAAGGTCAGCCGCGGTAAGCCGCTGTCGGACATGCGCGAGTTCGTCGCGGACTTGCGCGCGGTACCGCGCGTCGGCGATCTGCCCCGCATCGTGCTGGCAACGCTGCGCACCAAGATGATCAAACTGGCTGAAGAGATCGGTGGCGGCATGGTGTTTGCCAATGGCGCACGCTCGCACATGGGGGCTTCACTATCGGTTCTGTCATCAAGTGCCCGCAAGGGTGACGACTTCTTCATCGGCAACATGATCCCGACCTGCATATCCGACGACATCGAGGCCGCAAAGGCGGTGAACCGACGCACACTGTCGAGCTACGCGATGCTGCCGAACTACCGCAACTACTGGAAGGAAGCCGGCTACGTCGAAGAAATGGAGGCGGTCGAACAGGCCGTGGCGGCCAAACAGTTCGAACGCATTCCGGAATGCCTGTCGGACCGCTGGCTCGCTGATACGACGCTATTCGGTAGCGCCAGCGCGGTGCGCGACGGCATCGATGCCTGGTTCGACGCCGGTGTAAAAACGCCGATCATCGTGCCGTCCTCTGCATCAGGTGGCCAGCTGAAGGCGTTCGAAGAGTTCTTCGCGATCTGGAAGTGACGTCTGTCGCGGCAGCACCCCTGCCGCGTCGAACGATCTATGCACACGGTGTGCTTGGTCTGCCGCTGGCGGTCATCGGCTATCCATTGGCCATCTGGATACCAGCGCACTATTCGGGGGGACTTGGCCTTTCGCTCGCCGCGGTCGGCACCATCCTCATGCTCGCGCGGCTGACCGACGTCGTCACCGATCCACTCATGGGCGAGCTGTCGGATCGCTGGCGCACGCGCTTTGGACGGCGCAAGCCGTGGCTCGTGCTCGGCACACCGATGATGATGCTCGGCATCTACAACCTGTTCATTCCACCCGACGGCATCGGGTTGATCTACTTTCTGATCTGGCTGTCGCTGTTCTTCATCGGCAGCACCATGATCGCGCTGCCGCACCGGGCCTGGGGCGCCGAGTTGTCCGGTGACTATCACCAGCGCAGCCGAGTGACCGCCGCGCGCGAGTTCTACTACCTGATGGGGCTCATGGTCGCTGCCGCCGTGCCCATGGTGGTCGAAATCATGGCGGATCGAGGCATGGGCGTTGGCGCCGTAATGCGCGAACTGTGGAATGAGGCGACTGGCGCATTCACCGGCGAGATCCTCGACAAAGTACCCGTCAACCGCTCGACGCTCACCGGGCCGGTGCTGTTCGGACTTGCGTGGGTCGTCATGGGCATGCTGCCGATCGCCGCACTCATCGTCGTCACGATGGTCAAGGAGCCACCGCCCGCACCGCGCGAACGCGTGCCGATGAAGGAAGGCTTGCGGCATCTCCTGCGCAATGGACCGATGAAGCGCGTGCTGCTGATCGCGCTGCTGGTTCAGTTTGGCGAGTCCTTCCGCAACGCCGTATCGCTGTTCTTCATTCGCGATGTGGTCGGCATTCCCACCATCGGCGCGGCCTACTTTTTCTACTTCGTCGCAGGGCTCGCGGCGATTCCGTTCTGGCTGTGGCTGGGCCGCATACTCGGTAAGCACCTGGCGTTCATGGCAACCTTGATACTCGTGGCCCTGGTGTCCGGCGCCAATCTCGCCCTCAGCTACGGTGACTATCTGCCGTTCTTCCTCCTGTTCATCATCAAGGGATTCTGCTTCGGCGGCCTGCAGTTCCTGCCGGTGGCAATGCTGGCGGATGTGGTGGACGTCGACTCCGCACGTTCCGGCGGACGGCGCGCAGGCACCTACTTTGCGATTCTCGGCTTCTCGGAAAAGATCGCCATTGCATTCGGTACGGGCGTCTCTTTGAACATCGTCGGATTGCTCGGATTTGATCCCGCCGGCGGCATTGCGGCGAGTACCGACATCGGCGTCCTGTCACTGCGACTCGTGTATTGCCTCGGGCCAATCCTGTTCTATGGCCTTGCCTTCAAGATGATCTGGTCGTATCCGCTCACGCCAGTTCGACACGCGCGCCTGCGAGCGCGACTCGAAACCCGATCCGCACGCCTCGCCCTCAAGCAGGCTGGTAGCGCAGCAGGGTGATGCCGTCAGCCACCTGGTCGAAGCAGGGTTTGACTGCCATGCCAACACGAATCGCTGCTTCGTCAACGTTCACGAGCGTCGTCGTCAGACGGACGCCTTCTGCAAGTTCGACCACTGCGAGTTTCTGGGGGACTTCATCGGCGAAATGGGGCGCGGTCGGCTGACGGGCAATGGTAAACGTGTACAGCACACCGTTGCCCGTGACCTCGTGCCATGACAGCGCATCGGTAAGACAGTTTGAGCACCGGCTGCGTGGGTAGAACACCCAGGCATTGCATGCATCGCAGCGCTGAATCCGCACCACGCCATGGTTGAGCCCATCCCAGAACGGCTGGCTCGTCGGGGTCGGTACCGGCAACGGTTTAGTGAAGTCCATCAGTCTCCCCGCAGTATCAATGCCGATTGCTCACTCATCACGCCACCGGTGCCGGACACATAGGCGAGATCACAGCGACCCAACTGTCTGTCACCCGCACGTCCCATGATCTGACGCACGGCCTCGACGGGCTGGGTCATTCCCCCGGCGAGACCGGCTTGGCCCATGGCGAGCTGGCCACCGTGCGTATTGAGCGGGAAGTCGCCGCCAAGCGTGAAGTCGTGTTCGCGCAGAAACTGCATGCCCTCTCCCTTGCCACATAAGCCCGCATCTTCGAGCGTCAGTAGCACCGTAATCGTGTAGCAATCGTAGATTTGCGCGGCGTGGATGTCCGTAGGTTGCACGCCCGCCATGGCAAATGCCTGCCGCGACGCAGGCCCCACCGGTGTCTCGACGAGATCGGCTGCGTACGTGGGCGTTTTGATGGTCAGGTGCTCACCGAATCCCGTGACCCAGGCCGGGCGATGACGGCAGCGCCTGGCCACCTCTCGACTCGTGACCACCAGCGCACCGCCGCCTGCCACCGGCATGACGATCTCGAGCATGCGCAGTGGATCCGCGATCAGCTTGCTCGCCAGCACATCCGCTTCCGTGACCGGTTTGCCGAAGAAAGCGGCATTCGGATTGAGCGCCCCATTGGCGCGCTGCTGGGCCACGAGCTTGGCCATGGCGCGCGGGTCGTATTCGAACTGCGCAGCGTAGCGCTGAGCGATCATCGCGTAGCCGCAGTTCTGGGCGAGATTCCCGTATGGCACGTCGAACTCGGCTTGTGGCGATCCCCACGCCACGCTGCTCGCGCCAAAGTACCGACGCGGATCGACCGGGTGCGAGATCGGATTGCTCGGTATTGGTAGCGATGGCAACGCGCACAGGACCACGTCGCAGATGCCAAGCTCGATCGCAGCCGCCGCCCGCCAGATCATGCCAACGGCCGTTGCGCCGCCGAGGTCGATGCGTTCGGCGAAATTCACGGGACGGCCGAGATACTCGACGATGGTCGCCGGTGCGAACATCGCCGACTCACGGATATCGGAGCACACGAGACCGTTCACATCACTGGCTTTCAGACCCGCGTCATCGAGGACCATGTGCGCAAGTTCTGCCCACTGCTCGATGGTGAAGCGACGCGGCCCCACATAGTTGCGCTCGTGCCTGTACTCCGCCAATCCGACGACGGCCGCCTCGCCCTTCAGTCCCATGTTCATCTCCCTCGCTCGAGCCGATGATAGACTTCCGCATCATCCCCAGCCAATGAACGAACTCAACATGACTGTCTATCTCGTCGCCCACATTCGCATTCACGATCGGACGCGCTATGCACAGTACGAGGCTGGATTCGGCGAGGTCTTTGCTCAATTCCGAGGCACCATACTGGGTGTGGATGACGACACCAACCATCTCGAAGGCGAGAATCCAACTGATCGCAGCGTCATCATCAGCTTCCCGAGCGAGGAGGACGCACTCGCGTGGTACAACTCCGACGCCTACCAAACCATCGCTGTACACCGCTTCGAATCCAGTGATGCGGAGCTCACCCTGGTTCGGTCCGGCATGAACACGCGTCCCGCCAGCACATGAAACTGTGGCTGGTCCGCCACGGAGACGCGCGCCAGGGGAAAACCGGAGAACGCGACTTCGACCGTGATCTGAGTGAGCGCGGCGCGGCCGATGCCGAACGCTTCGGCGCATGGCTCGCGCATCAGCCGGACCGACCCCACTTGATCATCTCGAGTGACGCCGCGCGTACGCGCGCGACGGCATCATGGATCGTCCGCTGCGCGGGTCCGGACGCCGGCATGCTGCACCTCGACCGGCGCATGTACGATGCGTCCGCGCGGACCCTGCTCGACATCGTTCGGGAAACCCCCGCCGAAGTACGATCGCTTGCCGTCGTTGGTCACAATCCAGGCATGAGCGAGCTGGCACAACTACTCCCGGCCGATAATGCCCCACCGGCGCTACCGACCTTGGGCGTGGTGCTCATGGAGACAACCGTCGATTGGCATGATCTCGCCTCGGGCATGGCATCCGTGCTCTCGTTTTCACATCCAGGTGCCGCACTATGGTGACGCTCGCCAAACCCGCACTCGACGTGGGCCTCTACACCAACACACGGGATTCGATGTTGGCCTTCTGGCAGCAGGAAGCGCATGTCGAGTACGACGAATTGCTGCCGGTGGGTCGCGGCGTACATCAACTCCGCCACAAGATCGGCCACTCGATCCTGAAAGTGAATCACACCCGTACGCCGCTCCAGGCGACGCCTCGAGCCGGTTATCACGAACTGCGCATAGTGCAATCGGACATTGCTTTGCCGCACTCGCTCACCGACCCGGATGGCAATCGCGTGATGCTCGTCCCGCACGGGCACGACGGGATCACACAGATCGAACTCGTGCTCAACGTGCGCGACCTCGCCGCGCACGACGACTTCTATGGTCGCGTGCTCGGACTTCCGCGTGCGGCGCCACATCGGTTCATCTGTGGCGAGTCGCTGCTGTCGATCCGCGCCGATGCATCGGTTGCCGTCGACCCTCCCATGCAAGGGCTCGGTTATCGGTACATCACGCTGCAGGTATTCGATGTCGTCGGCGAACATACAGTCGCGCTCGAACGCGGTGGTCGCGAAGGGTCAGCGCCGGTCCGGCTCGGCGATGTCGCCTACATCTCGTTCATCCGCGATCCCGATGGCAACTGGATCGAGCTGTCACAGCGCAAGAGCATCACCGGTTCGCTGGACTCTCCCACCGCAGCGCGTTATACCTAGCGCGCACTTTCGGCTACGACAAGGATCCACACGAATGGACTTCTTCTCCTTTCTGGTGCTGATAGGGGTCGCCTATCTGATCTGGCGCATCTCAGACCAGCTACCGGATCTGATTTTCCGCATCAGCGAGATACAACGCGATGTCGCCGAAATCCGACGCCGCCTGGCGGAAACGAACATCAGCACGAACAGCGCTCCGCCCGCGGCCCCCTCGCCCCCCCGGTCAGCCGACTAGCGCATTGCATTCAATACACGCCGATGCCCTCTCCCGACCCGGCAGCGCCAATTCCGACCGAGTCCCTCGATTGGCGCGTCTGGTTCGGTCTCAGCCTGACTGCGGTCTGGCTCGTCCTCGGTGCGCTGTACATCAGCTCGACTATCGGATGGCCTAAATTCCTGACGCTGCGGGTGGATCAGCTCGGTAGTTTCCTCGAAGGCGCCTTCGCACCGCTCGCATTCCTCTGGCTCGTGGTTGGCTACTTTCTTCAGCAGAAAGAGCTCGAACACAACACCACGGTGCTGCAAGCGCAGCTGCGGCAGGTCGAGCGGGCCACCGAGCAAGCTGTCATTCAATCGGAGAAGATGGCCGCGAGCGAACTGCACGCACGCCAGGAGACGTTCCTGAAAGTCGCTCAGAGTGTGCGCGCTCAGCTTGGCACGATCATGGGCCTCCTGGTCATCTCCAGTCAGAGTGCGAACGCAGGCGGCACAGTGACCCCGGACGAACAGGCGCGCATGTTTGCCCAGTTATCGCAAAACGATCCGGAAGTGTTCTCGCGCAAGATGCTGGAGGTTCACATACGGGCCGACCAGGAGCAGGCGCGATTTGCCCTCTTCTATGGCTCGCCGGTGCGCGCACGCCACAGCAACAACTTCATCTACACGTTCGAGCGGCTCGTTGCCCGGGCGATGGATGTCGACAGCGACGGCATGATCTGCGACTCGCTGTACTCGAACGCCCACGGTCTGATCTACCGCATCGCCAAACGTCACCAGGCGGCGGCGACTGCGGAGTTGGCGGACCGGACCAGAACCGGCACGCACATCGAGCTGTAGCCAAGCGCATCGGTACCGACGACAAGGACAGAACTCTTGAAACGATTCATTCTTCCACTGCCCGCTCTTCTCTGCGCCGGCAGCGTGCTCGCGGCAACCGCGGATCAGTTCGAGGCCGTCGAGGTCAAGGCGACGGCGGTCTCCGGCAACGTCCACATGGTCACCGGGGCCGGCGGCAATCTGGCGGTTTCCATCGGCCCCGACGGCACCCTCCTGGTTGATGACCAATACGCGCCACTCGCCGCGCGGATTCAAGCCGCAATCGAAGCGCTCGACGGGCAGGCGCCGCGGTTGGTGCTCAATACGCACTATCACGGCGATCACACGGGCGGCAATGTCGCCTTCGGCGGCCGCGGCGTGATCGTTGCCCACGACAACGTGCGGAGGCGCCTGCTCGAGGAAGAAATCGATCGAGCCGGATTGCCTTTAGTGACGTTCGGGGACCGCATACGCATCCACTTCAACGACGATGAGATCGATCTCATTCACCTGCCCGCCGGTCACACCGATGGCGATGCATTCGTGTGGTTCAAGACCGCCAATGTGGTGCACATGGGCGACCACTTCTTCAACGGCTGGTTTCCCTACGTCGACGTCGAGGCGGGCGGTACGGTCGACGGGTACGTTGCGAACATCACCCGCGTACTCGACGTGGTACCCGCGGACGTTCGGATCATTCCCGGCCACGGTCCGCTTGCGAGCGTGGTTGAACTCGCGCAGTTCAAGGACATGATCGAACAGACGCGCGATGCCGTACGGCTGGCACTGGCGGCGGGCCAGAGCGTCGATGACGTCATCGCCACGGGACTACCCGCGCAGTACAAGACATTCGGTAGCGGGTTCATCACCGAAGATCGCTGGATCAGAACGATCCAGGCGAGCGATCAGCAGCAAGCGAACGGTGCGTCGAGGCGGCGTTGATCGTGCACGAACCACTCGCGCTCCTCGCCGCCGATCGCGCGCGGGCTCGTGAGCTGCGCGATCCCTGGGCCAGTCTCTGTGTGTTGTCGACCCACGATGCCGGCACGCCGCAAGCCCGTGTGCTGGTGCTGCGGGACATCTCGCAGCGTCTGGCTGTATTCATCAATGCGACCAGTCCTAAGCAGGCGCAGCTCGGGGCCAGCAGCGAGGTCGCCGTGCTCACGTACCTGGCGAGCGTCGGCGTGCAGTATCGAATGATGGCCGGGGTCGAACGGATTCCCGATGTCGTGGTGCAGTCCAGCTGGCGGGAGCGGCCGCGCATACCGAAAGTGATGGACCATCTGTACGCGCGTCACGCGCGTCAGAGCACCGTCGTGGCATCGCCGGCAGACTTGCAGAGTCTATTCGATGATGTCGCTGCGGGGCTGAGCGATGATCCCGACGCGCCCGTCGAGGCGATCGGTTACTTCCTTGCGCCGCGAGAGATCGAACGGCTGGAACTCGCCGCCGATCGACTGCATCGTCGGGAGCGGTTCACCGTGCGCGGCAAGCAATGGCGACTCGAGACCCTGGTGCCATGACACCTCACTCGTCGATGGCTGGAACAACCCCGACCAGCGTCTTGAAGCAGGTGGCGATGGACGTTTCGATGAATGCGCGCATGAACGGCGCGTCGGCATCGTCCGGGCGCATGGCGGCATAGAGCACGGGCCACACACCCTCTTCGCCGAGTGAACGTGCGACCACGTAGTCCTTCTCGAGGTACTCATGGAGTGCCCAGTTCGGCAGACACGTGACCCCGCGCTTACTCGCTACGAGCTGAATCATCATCGGCGTCAGCTCTGCCGTTCGCACCCGGGCGGGCTCGACACCTGCCGGGTCGAGAAAGCTCGTAAATACGTCTAGCCGCGTCCGGTCAACCGGATAGCAGATCAGCACTTCACTGCGCAGATCGTCAGGGACCACCCACTCGCGCTGAGCCAGCGGATGATCGCGCGCGACTGCAAGCTGCGCTTCATAGGAGAACAGTGGTTCGTAGACGAGGTCGAGCTCCGGCACCGGGTCCGAGGTGATGACCAGATCGAGATCGCCGCGGGTCAGCGCCGGCAATGGCGCGAAGTTGAAGCCGCTCGAAATGTCGAGTTCCACCTCCGGCCAGGTCTCTCTGAAGACATTGATCGCCGGCAGCAGCCACTCGAAGCAGCTGTGGCATTCGATCGCCATGAACAACCGGCCCGCTGCACCACCTGCCATCCGGTCCAGGTCGTGTTCGGCGCGGGCGATGAGCGGCAATACGTCGTCGGCCAACGTCAGCAACCGCTGGCCACGAGCGGTGAATCGCACGGGTCGGGTCTTGCGCACGAACAGCGAGCCGCCCAGTCGATCTTCGAGGTCCTTGATCTGATGGGACAGTGCAGACTGCGTGAGATAGATCCGCTCGGCGGCCTCGACGAGGCTGCCACTGTCGCGCAGCGCAACCAAGGTCCTGAGGTGGCGCAGATCGAGATTGATCATGATGACGCCTAATTCAAACGGGTGCTTGCGTGCATCATATTCATACCCATCACCACCGTCACCCCAAGTTTCCGAGGCTAGCCCGTGACGGAATGCGTACCCGCGCACGTTGTGGCGGAATTCCGTCATCTAAACTTCCGCTCACACGGATTGTTCGAAGAAGAACGAAGACAACATGTTCAGTCCAACGCGTACCGTCATCGATGCCTTTGTGACCTGCCTGGTCGGCACGTTCACCAAGGCCTTCCCAGGCGCGCCCGCCCAGCAAGCGGCCGTCCTAGAACAGAACTGTCGGATGGCGCTCGAGGCCCTGACCAACTCCGACTGCGCCTACCACGACATGCACCACTCGGTGATGGTGACCGACGTGGGTCAGTCGATCCTGTGGGGCCGGCTCATGTCCCAGGGCGATGTCACCTCCCACGACTGGCTGCATTGCATCCTCGCCATGATCTACCACGATATCGGCTTCGTCCGCGGCGTACTCAAAGGCGATCGCGGCGGCCGCTATGTCGTCAACGAATTCGGTGACACGGTAGTGCCGCCACCCGGCGCCACCGATGCCTACATGGCGCCGTATCACGTCACGCGCAGCTGTCTGTTCGTCAAAGAACGCTTCGCCACCGAGTCGCTGGTGGATGCCGGCACGTTGATTCACTTCATCGAAATGACACGTTTCCCAGTGCCGCAAGACGCGTTCTACAGCCGGGTGGGCGACTTCGCCGGCCTCGTGCGCGCGGCCGACCTGATCGGGCAGATGGCCGATCCGCAGTACATTCAGAAGCTCGCCAAGCTCTACACCGAGTTCTCCGAAACCGGTGAAGCCGAGCGGCTCGGTTATGCCGACGCTGGTGCGTTGCGTGCTGCCTATCCGGGGTTTTTCTTCGAGCGCGTGCGCCCGTTCGTGTCGGAAGGTCTGCGTTTCCTGCGCAAGACTCAGGAAGGGCAGCTGTGGATCGCCAATCTCTTCAACCACGTCTTCAGTGAGCAGCAAGGTGAACCTTCCTACGGACCGGAGCGACGCATCCGCGATGCATCGACCTCGGATCTGAGCCGTCGCGCTACCGACCGTCCTCTACCTCAGATCGCCATCAACGGTCGCTGACCGGAGTCGGCACGAAGCGTGCCGGCGACTCCGCCCTGCCTTTAGAATCACGGCCTGACAAAGGTCGGTCCGTCCCTGCGGATCGCGAACACGGGATGGACCCATGCAGTCGGAAGCCGCACTGCTCGATGCCGATGCGATCGACAGCACGCCGCGCACGGTTGTCGCTCCCCTGCGCATCGCCCTGCTCGGCTACCGCAGCAATCCTTACAGCGGCGGCCAAGGGGTGTACCTGAAGTACCTGTCCAAGGCGCTGATCGAGTGCGGCCACAGTGTGGACGTCATTTCCGGCGAGCCGTACCCACACCTCGATCCCCGCGTGCGTCTGGTGCCCCTGCCCGGGCTCAACTTGTACGCCGCGCCCAATCACGTCACCGCACTGCGGCCGCGCCACTTCCGTTCTGCGACCGATCTGATCGAATACTTCTCCATGCTCACGGGCGGATTTCCCGAGCCCTATACGTTCGGGCGCCGACTGGTGCGCCATTTCAAGATCCAACGCCCCACTTATGATGTCGTGCACGACAACCAAAGCCTGTGCTACGGGCTGCTCGATGTACGGGCCCTCGGCTACCCGGTTCTCGCAACCATTCATCATCCCATTACGATGGACCGGGACATTGCGCTCGCGAACACTAAAGACGCCGGCGAACGCGCCCTGATCAACCGGTGGCATTCGTTTCTCAAAATGCAGACCCGGGTCGCCCGGCGGTTGCCGCACATCGTCACCGTGAGCGAGAGCTCGGCGCGTGACTTGCGCGCCGCGTTTGCCATCCAGCACGCGAACGTGCACGTGGTTGCCAACGGCATCGATCTGACGGACTTTGCTCCCGTGCCGGGCGTGCAGCGTGACACGTTTCATCTGGTATCCACCGCCAGCGCCGATGCCCCGCTGAAGGGCACCCAGCACCTGCTGCGAGCCATGGCCATTCTGCGCCCCGCGTATCCTGACCTGCGACTGACGGTCGTCGGTCAGGCCCGTAGCGGCGGACCTACCGAACGCCTCATCGACGAACTTGGTATCGCTGGCACCGTGACCTTCAGGGCGCAACTTGGCACCGATGAGATCCGGGCGCTGTATGCGCGGGCAACGCTTGCCGTAGTGCCGTCCGAATACGAAGGCTTCGGTCTGCCCGCCGGTGAGGCAATGGCATGCGGGGTACCGGTGGTAGCAGCAGCCGGCGGCGCCCTACCTGAAGTGGTAGGCGACGCAGGCATCGTCGTGCCGGTGCGCGATCCGCAGGCGCTTGCCGAGGGGATACGCCGGCTGCTCGAGTCTCCCACCGAACGAGTAAGGCTCGCCGAACGGGGTCGCGCCCGGATCGTCCAGTCGTTCAGCTGGGGCCGCGCCGCCACCCACTTGAGCGCAATCTACGATCGCGTCATCGCCGATGGACCAAGCCGATGAGTCTGGAGACCATCGATCATCGGCGCCTCGACCTCGCCGCCGGACATCGCGTACTGGATCTCGGCTGCGGTGAAGGCCGGCATGCCATCACGGTGTACATGCACGCAAAGGTGCAGGTCGTCGCCGTCGATCGCTGCCCTACCGACGTCGCGACCGCGCGCGGCCGCGTCGATGACTTCACCGTGAGCGCATCCCCCGATCGACGCATCGACTTTCTGATCGGCGACGGCCTGATGCTGCCGTTTCCCGAATCGAGCTTCGACCGGATCATCTGCAGTGAGGTCCTCGAACACATTCCAGACTATCGCGCCATGTTGCGCGAAATCGTGCGCGTACTGAAACCTGGCGGTTTGCTCGCGGTAAGCGTGCCACGCTTCGGCCCGGAGTGGATCTGCTGGCGACTGTCGCGCGCCTACCACGAAGTGGAAGGCGGGCACGTGCGGATCTTTCGTCGCGCCGAATTGCGCCGCGCGATCGAAGATCTAGGGCTCACGCTGTACGCCAGCCACTGGGCACACGCGCTTCACTCGCCCTATTGGTGGCTGAAGTGCCTGCTGAAGTCGCGCGCTGACAGCTCTGCACTGGTGCGTGGCTATCACCGTTTTCTGGTCTGGGATCTGATGGCGCAACCGCGTGCGACGCGATGGCTCGAGCGCATGCTCAACCCGCTGATCGGCAAGAGCACTGTCTTCTACTTCGCCGACTCGGATCGACAATGAGATCGCAACTGACCGGGTTCGACGCGACCGCCGACTACATCGCCACGACGCAACAGGACGACGGTGGCATCCCGTGGTTCGATGGCGGCATCCTCGATCCGTGGGATCATGTCGAGGCAGCAATGGCGCTGAGCGTCACCGGTCGATTCGATGCCGCCGAGCGAGCGTACCGCTGGCTTGCCGAACATCAGCGTGAAGACGGTGCCTGGCTTGCGTCCTATCGCGACGGTGCCGTTGCCGATGGCACGCGTGCAGAGACCAACTTCGTTGCCTACGCAGCGACCGGGATCTGGCATCACTTCCTCGCCACCGGCGATCGGCGATTCCTCGGTGAGTACTGGAGCGTCGCAGAACGCGCCATGCGCTTCGTCGTTGGTCTGCAGTCGCCCCATGGCGAGGTGTACTGGGCGCTGGATTCCCGCACGGGCATCAACAAGGACGCATTGATCACGGGCTGCAGTTCGATCTACAAGAGTCTCGAGTGCATGGCGAATCTTGCGTTCGAAGTGGAACGAGATCCGCGCCCCTGGATCGTCGCACGGGAGCATCTGGGCAGGGCACTGCGCGAGCGGCCGCATCGCTTCGACCGCACTTGGCCAAGCAAAGCACGCTACTCGATGGATTGGTTCTATCCGGTGCTGGCTGGTGCAGTCACCGGCGCAGACGCAGACGCGCGACTGGACGCACGTTGGAGTGAATTCGTCGAAGACGGGCTCGGCTGTCGGTGCGTGGCCGATCAACCCTGGGTCACCGTCGCCGAATCATGCGAGCTGACGCTCGCCCTGCTCGCCTCAGGTCGCATCGACGGTGCGGCCCGACTGTTCGAGTGCCTGTGGCGGTATCAGGCCGACAACGGTGCCTGGTGGACCGGATACGCGATGCGCGATCGCATCATGTGGCCAGCCGAACAACCAACATGGACTGCGGCCGCAGTGATTCTGGCCGCTGATGCGCTGCGCAGGGCGACGCCCGCCGCCACGCTGTTCACCACCACCCGCCTACCGCCGGCGTAGCACACCAAGCGTGAGCGTTCGAGGCAGCGGCTCGAACAGGCCCGACGCGAGCGCCATCCGGTAGATCTCGATTGGCGCCTGGCCGCCCGCCTCGGGGTCATCGAACAGATCGTGAATCGCGAGCACACCGCCCGACATCACATGCGGCGCCCATCCTCGATAGTCAGCTTCGGCCGCCGCGCGGCTGTGGCCGCCATCGATGAATACCAGCGCAAGGGGCGTCGCCCACGCTTTGGCGACGAGGCCAGATGAGGCGACGACGGGAATGACCACATCGCGCAAGTCAGCCCGATCGAGCGTGCGGCGAAACTCGGGTAGCGAGTCCATTCGACCGGCATCGGCATCGTACAGGGACGCATCGTGGTAGTCCTCGCCCACCTGATGCTCTTCGGAACCCTCGTGATGATCGACCGCGAACAACACGCTGCCCGCGCGCCGGCACCCATTGCCGAGGTAAACCGTCGACTTACCGCAGTAACTGCCGACTTCGAGGCAAGGGCCTGCCACACCCACCCGAGCAGCAAGGTCATGGAGCCTTCGACCCTCGCGCGGATCCAGAAAGCCGCGCACCGCGGCCAGATCTGCTTCGAAGGAATAGTCCTCGGTCAAAGCCGTTCGATCACGAAGAACACCGTCGGCAGCACGACAATCAATGCCATCACGCCGTAAGCGAGCAGATTCAGCACATCGTTCTGACGCGGATCTCCGTCGAGCGCCAAGCGGGCCCCGAACAGCAGCCAGACTGCCCCGGACAAGATCACGCAAAGCGTCAGCGTCAGCACGACAGCGGCCATGGCGTTCACATTCAGTATTCCGAAGGCCCACTATACTTCCGAGAACGCCACTGCCAAGTCGTCATTCATGAGCGCATCAGACGCCAAGACCCACGCGGGCAGCCGCCATGTACTGGTGCGGTGCGTGGTCGAGAATCGGGCTGGCACTCCGAGCCTGCGTTTCGTCGAGCAATCTCACTACCGCCTCTGGCAATACATGATGGCCAACAAGCACGATCTGCGAGTGAAGACCGCGTCGCTCGCACTGTGGGTCACGGATGAGGAATACAACGACAAGTCCGCGGTATTCGAACGATCCGGGTTGCTCGAGGCGGTCGATCGAATCGCCTTCGCCGTCTACGACCACGACACCGGAGTCGTCAGTACCCTGCAGCGATTCGTCGCCCGCCAGGACACGAACGCTCTACGCGACTCGCTGATGGCGCGATTCCCCGAGGCGCTGCGCGCTTCCAACGACTTCGCAATGGAGCAGGAGAGCGGTCAGGCGATCATCCGTGAGGGAACAACCGACGCGATGCGCCTCGGATTCCACTTCCCTGACTGAGTTCGCGCGAGATTCCTACTGCTGCGCCAACTGCAGCATGTTGCGCGGTTTGGCGCCACTCAAGTCGGTGATGGCAGCGTATTGATCTGCGATGTCATCGGCCGTCGCGTCGATGCCGAGATCGACGCCGGCGTTCTCGACGAGACAGGCGATCGAGTAACGGCCACCCGCGGCCTGCAGGATCACACCATTGGGTGCATGCTCACTGCACAGAAATACCACCGCTGGTGTGACCAGCTCGGGCCCCAGGCGCTTCAACGCTTCCTCGGGCATCAGCTTTTCGGTCATGCGAGTCGCGGCGACCGGCGCAATCGCGTTGGTGTACACATTGTTCTTGGCGCCTTCGATTTTCAGCGAATTCATGAAACCGACCAGACCCAGTTTGGCAGCGCCATAGTTGGTCTGGCCAAAGTTGCCGTACAGACCCGAAGGCGACGTCGTCATGACGATCCGACCATAATTCTGCTCGCGCATGATGGGCCACACTTCTTTTGTGCAGAGCATCGAGCCCATGAGATGAACATCGACCACCGCGCGAAAATCCTCGACGGTCATCTTGGTGAAACTCTTGTCACGCAGAATGCCGGCGTTGTTGATGAGCACATCCACCCGACCCCACGCACTCATCGCCGCGGCAACCATACTCCTGGCACCCGCCTCGTCGGCTACGGAACCGCCGTTGGCAATCGCTTCACCACCCGCCGCCTTGATCTCGGCAACCACCTTGTGGGCCGCTTCCGATGAGCCGCCTGTACCGTCCATCGCGCCGCCCAGATCATTGACCACGACCTTGGCACCGCGTCCGGCGAGTTCGAGTGCGTGACAGCGGCCGAGACCACCCCCGGCACCGGTGACGATCGCAACGCGTCCTTCGAAGGAGATGGTCATGGGCGTTTCCTCAATGTCGTGAGTATCAGGAATGTCAGGGTGCGCGCGATTTTGCCACGATGAGCTCAGGGCCGCATCGGGAAGTGGGTGGGCCCCGTCAGCGTCGCAAGCCGCGGCTGGATCAATTCGATCCAATCGCACAGCATCGGCCGCGTCTCGCGCGGGTCGATCAGTTCGTGTACCGCAAAGCTCTCAGCGCGCGGAAAAGGTGAGCGCGATTCGCGCAAGCGATCTTCCAGTTCACGGCGTTTGGCATCGGGATCCGCTGCCGCGGCAATTTCTCTGCGGAAAGCGACCGCAACACCACCTTCGATCGGTAGTGCCCCAGATTCGACCGAGGGCCAACTGAGCACATAGGCGTCCGGTGCGTAGTGCGCAGCGGTTGCCACACCAAAACCCTTGTGTACTTGAATCACAGCCCACGGCACGCTCGCTTGCACCGCGGCGGCAACCGCGGCCATGCCGTACCGGATCGTGCCAGCGCGCTCCGCCTCGGGGCCGATCATGAACCCAGGCTGGTCGACGAAGTTGACCACCGGTAGATGGAACTGATCGCACATCTCGACGAAGCGGCGGTACTTCTGCGCCGCTGCCGCGGTCATGGCGCCCGCATAAATGCGACAATCGTTGGCGAGCACGCCTACCGGTTGTCCTGATACCCGGCCAAGGCCGACAATCTGGCTGGGCCCGTACGACTTTCCCAGTTCGAAAAACGAACCGCGGTCGAGCACCATGGTCAGGATCTTGTGCATGTCGAAGGCGCGATTCGTCTGTCGCGGCACGATCGAAAGCAGCGCCTCGTCCCGCCGATCGACGGGATCGTCGCAGGTCATGCGCGGCGCCCGTTCCCAGACATTGCCTGGCAGATAGGACAGGAACGTTCGAATCTGCTGCAACGCATCGAGTTCCGTGTCGGCCACGTTGTCGACCACACCACTCTTCGCGTGCACAGTCGCGCCGCCCAGTTCTTCCTTACTGAGCGAAACGCCGAGCGCGCGTTCAACCAACGCGGGTCCACCCACCATCACCTGGGCGGTACCACGCACCATCACGGAAAAATGCGATGCGACCAGCCGGCCGGCCGGAAATCCGGCGACAGCACCCATCGCCGCAGAAGCGACAGGAACCTGGCCCATCGCATCGGCAATGATCTTGAAGCGGGGCTCTGCAAACACCGGTTCGCCCACAGTGCCGCCCTTGCGATTGGAACCTTTGACGCTGCCACCGCCACCTTCGAGCAACCGCACGAGCGGCACGCGGTAGTGCACCGCCATGTGTTCCGCATAGACGCTCTTGCGCAGTCCCGCCGCGTTCGGCGATCCGCCCTTGAGGGTGAAGTCTTCACCACCCACGGCGACGCGGCGTGCGTCGATCTGCGCAAGTCCGACCACATAGTTCGCGGGTGTGAAGCCGGTGAGTTCGCCCGCTTCGTCATACTCGGGCGCGGCGGTGGCGCGGCCTTGCTCATTGAACGAGCCGGGATCGACCAGCGCATCGATGCGTTCGCGGATCGTCAGCCGCCCGGCCGCATGTTGTTTCTCGATACCGGCCTCACCGCCCTGCAATAGCGCGATCTGCCTGCGGCGCTCGAGCTCCGCGACCTCCGCTTCCCAACTCACGGCGGTCTAGCTCGGGTCTTTGAAGGCAGGCGCGCGGTTTTCGAAGTTCGCCTTCACCGCCTCGATCTGGTTCGGGCTGCCGATCAGTTTGCCCTGCAATTCTTGTTCGAGCGCGAGACCCACCGCAGGGTCGGCATGCCAGGCGGTTTCCAGCAGTTGCTTGCCGAAGCGAATGGCATCGGGTGAACGGCCGGCGATCTCGCGGGCGAGTTCGAGCGCCGCTTCCAACGGGTTGTCAGCGACCCGAGTGACGAGCCCCAGCGCCTTGGCCTCGGTGCCACTGATGACACGGCCGGAGAACGTCAGCTCTTTGGCCACGTCCAGGGTCACGAGGTCGCGCAACGTCTGGGTCAGCGACATGTCGGGAATCAGACCCCACTTGATCTCCATCACCGACAGCTTCGCGTCGGGCGCGGCGATGCGGATGTCGCCGCCGAGGGCAATCTGACAGCCGCCGCCATAGGCAACGCCGTGAATTGCGGTAATCACCGGCATGGGTAAGCGCTTCCACACCATGGCGGGTCGCTGCGCGCGGTTTTCCGGGAACTCGGCGTTGTGCGCAAACAGGTTCTTCGTGTCGGCGTTGCTCGAACGCTGGCCGCCACCCATGCCCTGGAACGAACTGAAGTCGAGCCCCGCGCAGAAGCCACGGCCGTTGCCGGACAGCACCACCGCGCGCACATCCTTGGCCTCCATCAGGGATTCGCCCGCGGAAATGATGGCCGCGAACATCTCACCACTTAAGGCGTTGTACTTGTCGGGTCGGTTCAAGCGCACGTCGGCAACGCCGCCGCGCTTTTCGATGGTCACCAGGTCAGTCATGGCTGTGTCCGGTTGGATAATGAGGGGATGAGTGTGCCACAGGCACCCGTCACGACTCGATCACCGCGAGTATTTCACCCTCGGAGACGGGCTGCTCGACGGCCACATTGAGCGCCGTCAGCGTGCCCGATGCCGGGCTTTCAATCGGGATCTCCATCTTCATCGACTCCAGGATCAAGAGCACATCGCCTTCGGCGACGCGCTGACCCACGGCGGCTTCGACCTTCCACACGCGCCCGGTGACGAGCGATTCCACGTCATGTCGCGCCATCTCCTAGTTCTCCTCGTTGTCAGATACGTACCGCTGATACTCGACCCATGCCGCGATGAACCCACCCAATCCGCGCGCTTGCGTCTGGGTCGTGCGACGGTCGTTGTTCACCGCGTCGCGCACATCGTCGACGATCTTGTTCAATGGATCACGCGCGATGGCGACGATGAACATGTCGGTCGCCGGCCCGCCACGGTGATCGGCCGGCTTGGGCAGCGGCTGCGTCGCAAGCGCAACGCGCAGCAGTGCCTTGAGATGGTCGCTGCCCAGCAGTTCCATCGATGCCTCGAGCATCCACCTCGAGAACACATCCGGCCGATCACTGAGCGCCTTGTAAGTCGGCCAGTCCAAGACGGCGCCGCAGCGGACTCAACCGAACCGGCCGAGGTCGAGGGCGTCCCCGGTCAACCGCCGATAGACCTCGAGGTAACGCGCAAGGGTGCTCTCGATCACTTCATCCGGCAGTGTCGGACCAGGCGGGGTCTTGTTCCACAGCTTCTGTGCCACCAGCGTCTCGAGATAGTTGCGCACATACTGCTTGTCGAAACTCGGCTGCTCCGCACCGGGGCGCCAGTCGTCGGCCGGCCAGAATCGTGAACTGTCGGGGGTGAAGATCTCGTCGATCAGCAGCGGCCGCGTGTCGGTCGGCGAGCGGCCGAACTCGAATTTGGTATCGGCCAGAATGATGCCGCGGCTGGCCGCGTACGCGCGCGCATCGGCGTACAGGCGGAGCGTCGTTTCCTTCAGCCAGGCCATCAGATCGACGCCGACGATATCGGCGCCGTCGTCGAAGGTGATGTTCTCATCGTGCCCGGACGCTGCCTTGCTCGAGGGTGTGAAGACGGGTGTCGGCAACGCATCGCCATTATGCAGACCCGCCGGCATCTCGATGCCGCAAACGGAACCGGTCGCCACGTAGTCCTTGTATCCGCTGCCCGCCAGATAACCCCGCGCGACGCATTCGATCGGAATCACATCCGTGCGCCGGCACAGCATCACGCGCCCGGCGATCGCGCGGCGCAGCGTATCGTCAATGCCCACAACGTCCGCCGCATCGGTCGACACCAGATGATGAGGCAGCGACTTGCCGATGCGATCGAACCAGAATTTCGCCAGCTGCGTGAGGACGATGCCTTTACCCGGCACGCCGTTGGCCATCACCACATCAAAGGCACTGATGCGATCGCTGGCGATGATGAGGACGCCGGCGCCGCCGCCCGGCAGTTCGACGTCATACAGGTCACGAACCTTGCCTTGCCTGCGATTGGGCAGCGGCAGATCGGTGGATAGCAGCGCGGCAGCCATGGTCAACGCGCCGTGGAGCCGCCGTCAGCCATGTACACGGAGCCGGTGAGAAAGCTGCTGTCGTCACAGGAGAGAAACAGCATCAGCCGCGCAATCTCGTCCGGCTGTCCGTACCGACCCAGCGGAATCTGACTGCTGATGGTCTGATGGGCCAGCTGTGCGCTGCCGGGCATGATCCCTTCTTCGAGACTTCTCATCATCCGCGTCTCCGTGGGCGCGGGATTGACCGTGTTGACGCGAATGTTGAACGGCGCGCATTCCAGCGCCGCAGTCCGCATCATGCCGATTACCGCGTGTTTGCTGGTGATGTAAGCGGAGATACCTGGTGATCCGGTCACGCCGGCGGTAGAAGACGTGATGACGATGCTGCCGCCGCCGCGTTCCTTGAGGGCTGGGATGACCGACTTCAACCCCAACCAGACGCCGCGCACGTTGACGGCCATCACCCGGTCGAACATGTCGATGTCGTAGTCCGTGATCGGTTTGACCTGCCCCTCGATCCCCGCGTTGGCGAGGAACACATCCACGCCACCGAACCGCTCGATGGTTTGCGCCACCATGCGTTGGTTGTCCTCGGGCTTGGTCACGTCGGCAACGCAGGTGGCGATGCGATTGCTGCCGATCTCGGCAGCCGCTGCATCGAGCGCTTTCTGCGACATATCGACCAGCATCACGTTGGCGCCTTCTTCCGCGAACATCGCCCCCGCGGACTTGCCAATGCCACCGGCCCCGCCGGTGATGATGACTACCTTGCCCTCCAATCGCCCCATGTCGTGCTCCCTTTTTTTCAGTCTGGTTTCATGCCAACGCGCGGTCGAAGTCGTCGATCAGGTCGGCTGTTTCCTCGATCCCCACCGAGATGCGGATCAGCGAATCGTCAATGCCCATCGACGCCCGTCGCTCGGCGCCCATTTCATAGTAGATGGTATGCGCAACGGGAATGGCGAGCGTACGGTTGTCGCCGAGGTTGCTCGACTTCACCACGACATCGAGCCGATTGAGGAAGTCGAACACGTCCACCGAATGATCCAATTCGAACGAAAAGAGCGCGCCGGCGTGGCGGAACAGGCGCGCAGCGCGCGTGTGCTCGGGGTGATGCGCAAGACCCGGATAGTAGACGGCACGCACTTTGTCGTGAGCCTCCAGGAATTCAACAAGCGCCGTTGTACTGGCGCACTGTCGATCCATGCGCAGCGCCAGCGTTTCACTGCCGACCGCAATGTGATGTGCGGCCTCGGGCCCAAGCGCCGCACCGAAGTCGCGCAGCCCCTTCTTCTTGATCTGGGTCAGGCCCCACATCGACGCATTGCCCGTGCGATACAGCGGATCGATGTTGGGGAACGTCGACCAGTCGAAGTTACCGGCCTCGGTGATGGCGCCGCCCAGTACGTTGCCATGTCCGCCGATGTACTTGGTGAGGCTGTTCACCACCAGACTCGCCGCCACGGCGCGCGGCTGGAACAGATAGGGCGACGTCATCGTGTTGTCGACGACGTACACGAGACCCAGCTTCCCGCAGAGCGCGCCAATGCCTTCCAGATCGGACACCTGGGTGCGGGGATTGGCGATGGTCTCGACGAACACCAGACGCGTGTTCGACGTGACCGCCGCGGCAACGGCATCGACGCTGGTGGCATCGACGAAGGTCACATCGATGCCGTGACTGACGAAGCTCTGGAACAGGCTGTTGGTGTTGCCGAACAGGAACGACGAGGAAACGATGTGATCGCCCGCGCGCAGCAGCGCGAACATCATGGTGCCGATCGCGCTCATGCCAGTGGCGAAGCAGATCGACGCAAGGCCGGATTCCATCCGACTGACTTTCTGTTCCAGCGCCTCCACGGTCGGGTTGATCTGCCGGCCGTAGGAGTAGCCCTTCTGCCGCCCCTGAAACACCGCGGCGAGATCGCGCGCGTCCTCGTATCCGTAGGCGACGTTGGCGTGAATGGGTTTGTGCAGCGATCCATGCTCGATGGCGCTGCGACGGTCACCGTGAACGATGGTGGTGGTGAATCCTGGCATGGCGGAACGGCTGCGTGGGACGGCGAAAGGCTGGCATGTTACGACACGCCCGCTACCCCGGCCAGATCAAACCACGGTGGCCAACGCGTCGGACTCGCCGTGCAGGAGCCGCACGAACGGGTTCTGGCGGAGCAGCGTCTTGAGTTCGCCGGCCGGCACCGGTCTGCTGAAGATGAAGCCCTGCACTTCCTTGCAGCCCTGGGATTTCAGATAGTTGAGCTGGGTGCGCGTCTCCACGCCCTCGGCGATCAGATCCAGCTTCAATCCGCGCGCCATGGCGACGATTGCGTTGATGATGCTTGCATCGGTCTGATCCGCGCGGATGTCGCCTACGAAGCTGCGATCGATCTTGAGCGTGCTGACCGGAAACTGCTGCAGATACGACAGCGACGAATAGCCGGTGCCAAAATCGTCGATGGCGATGCGCAGACCCCGACGGCGCAGTTCGCGCAGCCTCGGCACGATCACTTCGATATCCTTCATGATCGCGTTTTCGGTGATTTCGATTTTCAGTTGCTCCGGCGCCATGCCCGAGTTGTCGAACACGCTGAAGAACCGCTCGACGAACCCGTCCTGCTCGAGTTGCTGTGCCGAAATGTTCACCGACAGCCGAATGTTGTCGAGGCCCAGGCGGCGCCATTCGCCGATGTCCTGGAACGCCTTGAGCTGCACCCATTCATCGACCTGAGTGATCAGCCCGGTCTCTTCCGCCACCGACAGGAACTCATCGGGCGCGATCAGCCCCATGCGCGGATGTTGCCAGCGCACCAGCGCCTCGACGCCGATGATCTTGCCATCGTCGAGGCATACCTGAGGCTGATAAAAAACCCGTAATTCACCGCTCACCAGGGCGTTACGCAGTTCCCGCTCCATGGACAGGCGGGTGGAAAACTTGTAGTTCATCTCCTCAGAGAAGAACTGGTAACCGTTCTTGCCCCGGCCTTTGACGTGATACATCGCGATGTCGGAGCTCTGAATCAGCGATTCGACCGTGTCGCCTGCTTCCGGATACATGGCAATGCCGATGCTCGCGCCCACGAACAGTTCGTGGCCATCGATGACGAACGGTGCACCGAGCTTGTCGAGAATCTTGTCGGCAATGACTACGACGTCATCGCGGGTGCGCACTTCAGGCAGGAGCAAGGTGAACTCGTCCCCACCGAATCGCGACAGTGTGTCACCCTTGCGCAGGCAGCCCTGCAATCGGTTCGAAACTGCCTTCAACAGCCGATCGCCCATCGTGTGACCGAGCGTGTCGTTGACGATCTTGAAGCGGTCGAGATCCAGGAACATCACCGCAAGGCGCCGCTTGTTGCGTCCGGCATGGGCGATTGCGAGGCTCAAACGGTCTTTGAGCAGCGCGCGATTGGGCAGGTGCGTGAGCAGGTCGTGATAGGCCTGAAAGTTGATGACCTGCTCGGCCTCTTTGCGCTCCGAGATGTCGCGCGCCGTGCCGTACGTGCCGCGGAAGTTCTCCCGGCTGCGCTCCTGGGAATCGGCGTACACGCCCTGGGCGGTGAGGTCCATCCACACGAGTTGGCTCTGAAACGGCCGATCCGCACTGCTGCTGCGGCGCGAACGCAGCCGCAGCTCGGTGTTGCGTGCTGCCCGGTCACCGGTGCGCCGCTCGTTGAAGAGATGACGCGCCGCCTCCAGGTCCTCTTCGTAAACCACTTCCTCATAGTGTTTGCCGACCAATTCATCCTTCGAGTAGCCGAGCAGACTCTCGACCCGGTCGTTCAAGAACGAGAAGCAGCCGTTGCGATCGAGGATGTACACGAGGTCCGGTGAGTTGTTGACGATGAAGCGGTGCAGCTCCTCCGACATGAACAACTTCTGTTCGATGAGATCGTTGCGCTGCTCGAGGCGACGATGTCGCAGCGCTTTTTCCAGGGCCGACAGCAGCTCGGATGCTTCGTAGGGCTTTTTGACGAAGTCGAAGGCCCCACAGGTGAGCGCCTGACGAACGCCGGAAAAGCTCGCATCGCCGCTGACCACCACGAACTTCGACGACAGTCCGCGCTGCGTCGCGTATTCGAGCACGTCGTGGCCGCTGATCTCCGGCATGATCAGGTCGAGCAGCACCACGTCAAAGACATGCGCTTCCAGCGCCTGGGTCGCCGCGGTGCCACCCAACGCTTCGACCACCTTGTAGCCGTGCGCGCGCACCAGTTCCGACAGACTTGCGAGCAATTCGGGTTTGTCGTCGACCAGCAGAATGAGGGGCTCGGCGGGCGGCAGCGATGACTCGGCAGGTGCATCGTCGGGCGACATCGCCGCCTGGAGGAGCTCCTCGAAATTGACGAGCGAACGCGTGGTCTCAGCCTCGGACTTCAGACTCATCTACTTCCCATGTCGAGCCGGCGCGGGCAAGCGCAGACCGTAACCCTTAAGCCGCTGATTTTCCAGTCCCGATACGCGTTTCAGCCGCGCCGGGTGAGGTCGTATTGCATGCCCTGGCGGTGCCGTTCGTCAGTCACCTCGGGCAGATGTCGCCGCTCACGCACCGCAGCGATCAGCACATCGATCGTCGAATAGCGCGCAAGGGTCTGCAGGGTCGTGAGCGTCGGATAGATCATCTTCCAACGACCTTGCGTGTGGTGCGCGAGCGCCTCATCGGGTGCAACCCACGCGCCACCCTCCAGCTCCGTGTGATGGTGCGCGACGATCTGGTTGCTCGGCATGACCGCGAGAAAGAACCGCGTGTCGAACCGCGCCGGCGCGCCTTCCGGCGTCAGCCAGTGACTGAAGTAGTGAATGCGGTCGGCAGTGAGCACGATGCGCTCGCGATTGCACAGATCGCTCATGCGCAACTCACCGCGCTGCAGTGCATGTCGAAAACCATCGAAACGGGCGGCGGTCTCCTCATCGCTCATGTCGAGCAGCGCACCATCGATATGGCCGAACAGCACGCCGGCCTCCTCGAAGGACTCGCGGATCGCGGCCACCCAATAGGCGAGACCATCGCGCGGCAGACCGAGCGCGGCGCTCGCCTCGTCATCGCTCACTCCTTCGCAGTGCGCTGCATCTACCGAATCGCTCGGGTCGACCTTGCCACCCGGGAACACGTGCAGACCACCGAACGCTGCCGCGCCCGGCCGCTCCACCATGAACACTTCGAAGCCCTCGGCGGAGTCGCGCTCGCGTACGAGCACGAGGGTCGCGGCCTTGCGCACCAGAGGTATATCAGGACTCGGCTGACTCAAGGATCACTCCACCGAAACCAACTCGTCATCATACCTACGACAGAACCCCGACGCGCGATGTCAAACTGCCATCATTGAACGCCCGCCAGCGATGGAGATAAGCTCGAAGGGTCGATGCCTGGGAGGGAGGAGACATGAAGAAGGAGATCACTGACAAGTTCGTAGTGCGGCTACCCCGTCAGCTACGCGACCAACTGGCGGCCATGGCCAAACTCTACCGGCGCAGCATGAATGCCGAACTGCTGCTTCGGCTCGACTACTCGCTCAACGGAATCCCAGATCACGCGCGCGAAAAGGCACTGGAACCCTTCATGTTCCCGCAAATCGAACGCGTGGTCCGCGGCGATCTCACCGAAGATGAGCAACGATTGGTTCTCTGCTACCGACGACTCGCACCCCCGCGACAAGAAGCGCTGTTCACACTCATAACGTAGCGATTTTGTGGCGACGCTCGTACATCGCGCATCCGCTTGGGTGGAGTACTTCGGCGAGCGATTGGTCTTCTCGTTCCTTGAGAACTACCGGTACGCCAGTCCACACCTCCGCACAATCGGTCTCTTCGGAGTCATTGGCGAGCCTCTGTTCTATCTGATTTGGTCGGTGAATGATCCGGAGGGGTTCGAGAGTCTTCCTCTTCGCCTCATCGCAGCGGCGCTCTGCGGACCCATCGTATTCTCGACGGCAATCGAGAGAAAGCTGGGCGAAACGTGGATCGCGATCTATTTCGCAATGGCGGCGACCTATTGTCTTCCCTTCTTCTTCGGGTACGTGCTGTTGATGAACGCTCAAGATGCAGCGACCCTAGGATCTGTCTCCATCCATTGGCCAATGCAACACCTTGTTGCGTTGCTCCTTCTGGTGCTCGTTCTGCCGGTCGGTGCAATTGCAGCTTTGGCCTTCTGCATCGGAACGATGGGTGCTTGGGCACTATTCCTGATAACTCATCCCGACCCGAATCCGACCGATGAGGTCATCCAAATGATGTGGCAGTTAATGCCCATCTATGCGTTCATTCTCGCGGCGGGATCGGTTTTTAACCGCAATAGAGAGATGATCAACCGCGAGAAGATCAGAACCGTTGCCGCAGTCGGCAGCACGATCGCACACGAGTTGCGCACGCCGTTTCTTGGCATTCGAGCTCTCGCGGAGAGCATTCGGAACTATCTGCCTTCCCTCCTTCAAACCTACGACCTCGCAGTCAGACTGGGGTTGAAGGTTGATCCGATCAGGCGATCGCACGTTGAAGGGCTGAAGCTGAGCTTGGATCGGATCAGTGACGAAATCGATTACTCCAATCGGGTAGTCGACATGCTCCTCATCAACTCGAGCGAGGCACCCGTTCGGGGGGCCCAGTTCGTCACGTTCTCAGCGTCAGGGTGTGTCACAGAAGCCGTGGCGCGGTTTCCGTTCAACAACGATCAGGAAGTGAGCCTCGTGAACGTCGATGTCGACGATGACTTCAACATCTCCGCGCCGCGGCTTCTCATCGTCCACGTTTTCTTCAATCTCCTGAAGAACAGTCTGTACTATGTTCAGAAGGCTGGGCGCGGGTCGATAACAATTCGACTCGAAGCGCGACCCGACCTGAATAGAATCGTCTTCGAAGATACCGGAACGGGCGTTCCCCCGCAGATCATCGATCGGATATTCGAGCGCTTCTTCACGACGACCGAGTCAGGGTACGGCGCCGGAATTGGATTGAGCTTCTGCAGGCTGGTCATGCAAGGCGTTGGAGGATCGATTCGATGCGACTCGGAGTTTGGGTCATATACCCGATTCACACTCGAATTCCCGAATGTTCGCGATGGCTAGCCGTAGTCTGCTGCCGTACTTTCATCCCACTACAACCGTAGTCGTAGACGACAATCAGCTCTTTCTGCACACCATCGATCTGCGCATGCCCGCCGACATGGCCTGCTGTCTTCATCACGACCCTCGGGCCGCACTGACATTCGTCAATCGAAAGCTCGCGCTGCCAACAATCCCCGACCGATGCATCGCTCGCGACAGCGCGTCTTGGCGCGGAACAATCGAATTCGATCTCTCGTTGATAGAAGAAGAGATCAAAGTGACTGAACGATTCAAGCGAACATCGCTCGTCATCGTTGACTACGCGATGCCCCAGATGAATGGCGTTGAGTTCTGCCAGTCGATCGCAGATCCAACCGTAAAGAAGCTCATGCTCACCGGAGCCGCCGACGAGAAGACGGCAGTGAAGGCATTCAACGACGGGCTCATAGACCGATTCATTCCCAAGAATGAAAGGGCGACGCTCGACATGGTGGTCGCGTATGCGCAGCAGTTGCAGCACGACTACTTCGACGCCCAACAGGAGATCATTCAGTCGGCAATTGCACTCGAACCACCACCGTTCCTGGCGATCCCTGCCCTGCGAGACTGGATGCACTGCTTCCGTGAGCGGGGTCGATACGTCGAACATTACCTCGTCGATGAACCACCCGGCTTCATCCTGCTCACCGCATCGGGTGACGTCTCTCAGGTGATGATCTTCGAGGATCGACTCGTGCAACTTGGTATCGAGTTCGCAGCGACGCATGGGGCACCCTCACACGTGATGGGCGCCCTACGGTCGCGGCACAAGGTGGCATATTTCTACGATCAGCACGAGCAACTGAGCGCCGATTTTGCGTGGGACGACTACCTGCACGATCCCATCTCAGTTCCTGGTGCTGACGAATTCTTGCTCGCTATCGCATCGGCACCGCCGAGCGACATCGACTTCGACCCAAAAAAGTCGTCATTTCGAAGTCATTTGGACGCGCTGGACCAGAGCGATTGAACGCTCAGCGGTCTGCGACAAAAGCCTCGACCACATTGGCATGTGACTGCAGCGCGATTCTCACGCTGTCCGCAGTTTGAGGCAGTGCGCTCACGCTGGCGCGGAACTGCGCAAGCGTCCTTCCCTCCGAATCGGAATCGAGTAGCCGCTGGCCGACTTCGGCTCGCCAATTGGCAAGATCCTTTTCCGATAGAGCTGCTGGGTCGCGCCGCGCTCTTAGGCGCCATAGCAGTTCATGCAACCGATCGTCTTCGAAATCCATTGCGTCGATAGGGTCGCCGTCGAGAAAACATTGCAGAACCTGGGCGCATCGACTTCGATCCGCATCGTTGACGAAGCCGTCGTACAGGCTGCTATCAGCATCATTGGTTCGATTGTGGCCGCGCTGTGAGTAAACCGCGCGCACCTTGTCGCGAACCGATGCGTTTGCATTCAATTGGTCGAAGCGCTTCTGCGCGAGGTCGAGGTCGAGCCCAAGGCGCGCCGCATCCGCGGAACGCAGCACGCTGGGCGGCGCAACGAATGGACATCGATTGACCCGAATTTCCTTCAGCGGCGGTCGATCTTCCGCGCCCTTCATGAACAGCGTTTCGCGAATCTGATCCGCACTCATCGCGAGCAGACTGCGCACGTCCTGACCCAGGTCGGCGACGATGACCGAATTCGAATTGGTCGGATGTACCGCGATCGGCATCACGGGAGCGATGCAGTGGCGTTCGCGCCCGAACATGCCCGACACGTGCAGGCTCATGGATGGACGCGCGGCAGACAGGAGCGCCATCGCACTCTTCTTCTGCCGCATGCCGAGGTAGTACTCGAACAGCTTCGGCTGGGCTTTGCGCACGAGGCGTGCCAGCGCGAGCGTGGCGCGCACGTCCACCAGCGCATCGTGTGCGCCGGTATGTTCGATGGCGTTGGCGGCGGTGAGCGCTTCGAGCCGGAACGAAGGTAGCCCGTCCTCGGTTGGCCACTGCATGCCTTCCGGCCGCAATGCGCCGGCGGCGCGCACGAGGTCGATCAGATCCCAGCGCGAATTGCCCGCCTGCCATTCCCGCGCGTACGGGTCGATGAAATGGCGGAAGAAGCCATGACGGATGAATTCATCGTCGAACCGCAGGCTGTTGTAGCCCATGGCGCAGGTGCCGGGGCGCGACAAGTGCCTGCGCATCTCCACGTACGCTTCGAGTTCCGGCATACCCGATGCATTGACGATTTGCGGAGTCAGCCCGGTCACGACAGTGGCTTCCGGACTCGGCAGCACATCGATTGGCAGGCGCACGTAGAACGATGCAGGTGACTCGATCTCGTTGAACTGTGCGTCGGTGCGCAGGCACGCAAACTGAATGATCCGATCCCAGCGCAGATCGGTGCCAGACGTTTCGAGATCGTAGATGAGGAATGTCGAAGGATCTGGCATTGCTGACGCGCGAGTTGATTTCACCATCGTTCCGAAACACCATGCTACCCCATGCCCGAGTCAGCCAGTTCGCTACGCGTTGTCATGTTGGCGGTTGGCCCCTTGGCCGGATTGCTGGCCGCGTTCTGGCTGCTGCACACAGGATCGTCCGAATCGGCCGCGGTGACGCTGGCAGTGACCGTTGTCTGCGTGCTGTGGTGGATATTCGAACCCATCCCGATTCCGGCGACATCGCTCATTCCGCTGGCCGTATTTCCGCTGGCGGGCGTGCTGCCGCAGTCGACGGTTTCCGAGTCCTATGGCAATCCGCTCATCCTGCTGCTGCTCGGCGGCTTTCTGCTGTCCACCGCCATGGCCAAGAGTGGCGCCCACCGCCGGGTAGCGCTGACCATGGTGCGGGCCTTCGGAGGCACCAACAACCGGCGACTCGTGTTCGGGTTCATGGCTGCATCCGCAGTGCTCTCCATGTGGATTTCGAACACGGCGACCACGTTGATGCTGCTGCCGGTTGCGCTCGCCATCGTCGAGCGGGCCGAAAATCCCCGGCTCGCAACACCGCTGCTGCTCGGCATCGCCTACGCTGCGAGTGTCGGTGGCATCGGCACGCCGATCGGCACGCCGCCAAACCTCTTGTTCATGAGCATCTATCAGGCAACCACGGGTATCGAGATATCGTTCCTCCAGTGGGCGATGTGGGGTGTTCCCGTGGTGCTCGTGTTCGTGCCATTGATGGCATTGTGGCTGACGCGTTCGCTCGATCGTGAAGGGGCCATCGAGCTGCCGACGGTGGGCGCATGGCGCGCCGAAGAAGTGCGAACGCTTGCCGTGTTCGCCGTGACTGCGGTGCTGTGGATCACGCGCGGAGAGCCCTTCGGCGGTTGGACGGCGTGGCTTTCGCTGCCGTACTCGAACGATGCCATCGTTGCGCTCCTGGCCGTGGTTGCGATGTTCCTCATTCCAAACGGCAACGGCGGGCGCCTCCTCGATTGGGACACCGCCGAGAAGATCCCCTGGGGGGTGCTGATTCTGTTCGGTGGCGGCATCACCATCGCGGCGGCGTTCGAGGCATCTGGCCTTTCCACCACGATCGGTAATTCCCTCACGGCGATTACCGATTGGCACATCTACGCCGTGATCGTGTTCATCTGCCTCGCCATGACGTTTCTCACCGAGGCGACATCCAACACTGCCACCACCGCGCTGCTCATGCCGATCCTCGCCGCCATGGCCCTCGGCGCTGGCATCGACCCGCGCCTCGTCATGGTGCCGGCCGCGATGAGCGCCAGTTGTGCGTTCATGCTACCGGTCGCGACCGCGCCCAATGTCATCGTGTTCAGCACCGGTCGATTCGCGGTCGCCGACATGGTGCGCGAGGGATTCGCACTGAACATGATCGGCGTCGTCGTGATCAGTTCGTTGTGCTACATATTGCTCACCTAAGGATTTCAGCTGCGCGGCCCGCTCGTTTGGTGCGAGATCCTTCAAATGCCCCACGGCGCGGTGAAACGCCTGCCAATTGCCGCTCGCCTCGAACAGCGCGGAGAAGGCTGGGGCAAGCCCTTCGTAGGTGGCAAGCGGTACGAGATCGGCGTTGTCCAGACCGGCCTCGAACCAGGCACCTCGCCGACCCTGGTCGAGTACCCTGGCATTGGCGCGATAACAACGCTTCATGGCATCGAACATCGCATGCTTGAGCTGGCGCCGCGCGAACTCGTTGTAGGGCTGTGCGTAGAGTTCGTCGAGCGCTGCGCGCCAATTCAGGAGGAACCTCGTCGTGCGTTCTCGCGCGCGCCGTTCGCGCTTGAATGTCTCGACTTCGGCTCGTTCTCCGCGCGCTTGCAGCCAGGCTCGAACCCCTTCCACCTCTACGATCGCCGCGTACGACTCGTTGAACTGCGCATCGCCCGCAATGAAGTTCCTGCTGTGAGCAAGTTCGTGGATCAGGAGTGCAGCGATGTCTCTTTCGGGCCATTTGACGAAGCTGGACAGTAGCGGATCGTCAAACCAGCCGAGCGTCGAATAGGCCGGCACGCCCACCACCGCAACGTCCAGCCCAGCGGCGCGCAGGCGATCGGCGTTCCGCTGCGCGAGTTCGTGCTTGAAGTAGCCTCGGTACACGGCACAGCCCGCTACGGGGTAGCACCACTCGTGCCCTTGGGTTTCGAACTCCCCGGCGGCAAACAGATTCCAAAGCACATAGGGCCTTCGGACATCGACATACCGCTGGTAGCGCGTGCCAGAGTCGAGGCCGAGTTCATCCCGGGCGAAACGAAGGGTCGCGTTCACAAGCTCCAACTGGCGGCGCAAGTCGGCGTCGGTGTCGGGGTCGTCGATGAGCGTTGCCACATCCTGCGCAGCGCGCATCAGCTGCCACTGACCACGCACCGCCTGGTGGTAGAACTCGGCTGATTGACAGCCAGCGAGGCCGAGCATGAGCAACCAGGCCACCTGCTTCACGTCGAACGCGCGCCGGATTCGCGACTCAAGTGGATCGTTACACCTGCCTGTGTTAAGAAATCAGCCCGCGCGCTACCGTTGTCGCACATGGCGTTCATCAAGGGCTTTCTGTCCATCACATTCATCGTGATCAACACGATCGTGTGCTGCGTGCCCATATATCTAATGGCCGTGCCGCGGTTCATTCTGCCGCACGGAGAAGCGCGCGCCGCGCTCGGCAACGCGATGACACGGATCATCGATCTGTGGGTGGGCAACAATCGCCTCATGATACGAATGCTGCGCATCACCCGCATCGAAGTGGAGTGGGACACTGCCAAGCCCCTTGCGCGCGACCAATGGACCCTCGTGATATCGAATCATCAGGGCTGGTCGGACATTCTGATTCTGCAGGACACGTTCCTCAATCGCATCCCGCCGCTCAAGTTCTTCGTCAAACGCCAGCTGCTGTGGGGCGTGCCATTTCTTGGCGTGGCCATGTGGTTGCTCGATTTTCCCTACGTCTACCGATTCAGCCGTGCCGCGATTCAGGCTAATCCGTCGTTGCGCCAGAAGGACGCCGACGCCGTGCTCGAGGCCTGCAAGAACTTCAAATGGCGACCAACGAGCGTGCTGAACTTTCTCGAGGGCACCCGCCTGACGCCGGAAAAGCACGCCGCACAGCAGTCGCCCTTTCGTCATCTGCTGACGCCGAAGACCGGCGGCGTCACGGCCGTGCTTTCGAGTCTCGGCGATCGGATCGATCACGTTCTCGACGTCACGATCACCTACCCAGACGGCATTCCGACGTTCCTCGAGTTCTTGAGAGGCAATGTCGCGCGCGTGAAGGTGCACATCCGTTCGTGTAGCCCACCGAAGATAGACGACGTAAACGGCGCCACCGCTACGCGCACGTGGGTGGACGACGTGTGGCGCGCAAAGGATGCCCGCATCGAGCAAACGCTGAGCGCGCGCTGATGTACGAAGACCACTTCCGGCTCAAGCGCAAACCGTTCTCGATCGCGCCCGATCCAGGATTTCTGTTCATGAGCGAGCGCCATCGCGAGGCACTCGCTCACCTGATGTATGGACTGCAGACAGATGGTGGATTCGTGCTGGTGACCGGTGAAGTCGGCACCGGCAAGACGACACTCATTCGCAGCCTTGTCGATCGCATTCCACCGAACCTGGACGTGGCGTTCATACTCAATCCGCGCCTGACAGCCCAGGAGCTGCTGGAGACGCTGTGCGAAGAACTGGGTATTCACGATGCGTCGGCCACCGGCGGCACCGTCAAACACTTCGTCGATCGTCTCACCAAGCACCTGCTACGCACCCACGCCATGGGCCGGAGCACGGTGATGATCATCGACGAGGCGCAGAACCTCTCGCCCACTGTGCTGGAGCAGATTCGGCTGCTGACGAATCTCGAGACCAACGAGAAGAAGCTGCTGCGGATCATCCTGCTCGGTCAGCCGGAACTCGCCGAGTTGCTCGATCGACGCGACATGCGTCAGCTTTCACAGCGGATCACCGCTCGCTATCACCTCGGAGCATTGAACGCTTCCGAGACGCGGGCGTACATCGCGCATCGGCTCACCCTCGCCGGCGGCAATGCCAACCTGTTTACCGGCGGTGCTTGTCGTAGCGTCTACAACCAGACCGGCGGTGTGCCCAGGCTCATCAACGTCCTGTGCGATCGGGCAATGCTCGGCGCCTACGTCGAGGGCGTACAGAGAGTCACCGGTTCCATTTTGCGACGCGCCGGCCGCGAGATTTCCGGTAACCGGCGCCAGGCACCAAGGCTATGGCTGGGCGCCGGGCTCATGGCACTCGCGGTCGGTGGGGCTTGGGCCTACTTCGCAACGCCTTTCGTCGCGGACCGTGCGACGTCATCGAAGCTGCGCCCGGCCGAACCCTCAATCGCAGCGTCGGCGGATGCGCCGGTCGCAACCCCAGCGGCGCCCCAGGAACTCGTTGCCGCCCCAATTGCAGTGGTCGATGTGCCGGTCCCAGTCGCGGGCGTCGAACCGTCCGCGTCGGAGTTGCCGACCGTGGTGGCCGATGAGGCAGAGACGCCCACCAGCGTGCAACCCATCCAACGTCCGATCGACCAGACCGCATTTCAGACCCAGCGCCGCGCCTATGAGCATGTGTTCAGCGCCTGGGGTGAGTCGGTCGGCGACATCGACATTCCCTGTAATCAGGCGCCCGCGGTGGGCCTGCAGTGCCTCAAGCAGAACGGCGGCTGGGATGAACTCATCCGCACCGATCGCCCAGCCGTCCTGGAACTGTGGGACGAAGGCTCCGACCCGTTCTACGGCGCGGTCACGCGGATCGACGGTGAGGTCGCCACGCTCATCGTCGGGCAGAACGAGATCATCACGGACCGCGCCAGTCTTGCGAGCCAGTGGTACGGTAACTTCGTCGTGCTTTGGCGAATGCCTCCGCACTACCAGGGCAGTATCAAACGGGGCGATCGGTCGGCAACCGTTGCCTGGCTGCGCGAGAGCCTTGGCCGCGCCACTTCGACCGCGTTCGACTCGAAGACGGATCTATTCGATGCCCAGTTGTACGATGCGCTCATACGCTTCCAGCGCGATTCGGGCCTCATTCCAGATGGCGTCGCTGGCCCCGCGACCTGGATTGCGATCGGCTCTTCGGTCGATGATGGCGCGCCGCGACTGGCACGGGTCGAATAATCATGTCCTACATTCTCGATGCTTTGCGCAAATCGGAAGCCGAACACAGCCGCGAGACGCCACCCAGCCTCGCGACGACCGCGCCAACGATGGCAACCCCCCGCCGCGGATTTACGATTGCACTGGTCGCGGTGATCGCCGTCAATCTCGTTCTGGTCGCGCTCTGGCTCACTGGCTGGCAGCCATGGAACGTCGTGGCCCCGGCGCCCGAAGCAACGATCAATCAGCCGGCGCCCGACGTGGAAACGGCGGCGGCGACCCCAGTGGTCGCACCCGTGCCTGCACCCGTCGCAAGTCCGCCGGCTGTGACCGCAACCTCCGAACCAACAGCGCCGATTACGGAATCCGTGGCGTCAAGCGCCAGCGTGCCGACGCTCGACGTATCGACCCATGTCTACTCGGCAGACGCGCAGTTCAGCGCGGTCACGATCAATGGCCGACGCAGGACCGTGGGCGATGTCATCGCGCCGGATACACGGCTCATCGAAGTGACCGAGACCGGCGTCGTAGTCGACTATCGTGGTGAGCGCGTCGTCATCGACGTGCTGCAGGACTGGCGTTGACGCATCCTATGCCTTAAGCAGATGCCTGATATGCGCGGCTGCCGATGAAGACGGAAACGATATCCGCATCGAGCATGCCGGCGCGCACTTCGTCATCGAGAATCGCCACCGCACTGTCGTGGGAGAGTGCCGACTTGTAGGGACGGTCCATGGCAGTGAGTGCATCGTAAATGTCGCAGACCGTCATGACGCGACTCGGTAACGGAATCTGATCGCCCACCAAGCCGAGCGGATACCCCGACCCGTTCAGCTTCTCATGATGAGCAGCGGCAATGAGCGGGACGCGCGCGAGTTCAGCCGGCCATGGCAGCACCGCGAGAAAATCGCGTGTGTAAGATACATGCTGCTGAATCTCGCGACGCTCGGAATCCGTCAGGCTGCCGCGACGCACCGCGAGGGCCTCCGCATCGGCCGCGGTCAGCAGGCCACCCCGACTACCATCCAGCTCTCCAAACGGTACGCTTGCGATCTCGCGAAGAAATTCGAAGTTCCCACTCGCGGAAACCCGAGGGTCGTTCGCGCTGATCAACGCTTCGAGGTACCGACTGAGTCGTGCCTCCTCGCGCACAAGGCGCGCGCGGATCTCCCGCTTGCGTTGATCGAAGTCGTCCGCACCATGGTGCAACAGCTCGAGCTCTTCCTGCAGCGCCGCAGATCGCGCTCGTTCCTTCTGCAGCGCAAAGCGATACCTGATGATCTCGAGCCTGTCCTGCGCAAGCTTGTGCGGCTTGACGAGGACCGCTTCACGAACACCGATCTTACCGAAGTCGTGCAGGAGTGCCGCGTAGCGGATTTCCGTCATCGACTCATCGGATAGTTCGAGCTTGCGGAATCGCGCAAGACCCGATTGCGGCAGTGCAGCGAACAGCGCTGTAGTGGTCTGCGCGACGCGAAACGAGTGCCCGCTGGTCGTCGGGTCCCTGCGCTCGATGGCCTTGACCGATGCATGAACGAATTGCTCGAACAACTCGCGGATGCTGCCAATCAATCGGTTCTTTTGGATCGCAATTGCAGCCTGACCGCCGACGGCTCGCAACAGCTCGACCGTCTCCTCATCGAAGTCGCAGACCACGTCGCCGACACGTCGATTGATGAACTGCAGCACGCCAACGACGACACCCCGATGATCGCGCATGGGCATGACCAGCACGGACTTGGATCGATAGCCCGTACTCAGATCGAAGTCGGCATTGAATCGGTAGGGCAACTCCGCGGGAATCGCATAGGCATCGCGAATGTTGAGTTCAGCGCCCGTCAGTGCGACGTACCCAGCGAGCGACGCAGCGGTGATGTGCAACCGCTTCTCTTCGAACGTTGTCTGCACCACATCGTTCTGAACGAGCTTGAACGTAAGACAAGGTACCGCGTTGTCGACATCAATGAGGTACAGCGAGCCACCTTCGCACCGCGCCAGACGCCGACCTTCACTGAGAATACGATCGAGCAGCCGCGCCGGATCTCGTTCCGCGGCCAGCGCCTGCGCCATTTCGGTCATGAGGCGCAGCCGACCGCGTTGTCCTGCCGACTCGAGCTGGTGACTGCGGCGCAGCATGGCAAGGGTAAGCGCATGACGGAGCATCTGATCGATGGCCAAGCCCTTGGCATCTCCTGGCAGCATCAGGTCGCAGGAAGCGGCATCCGTCCGCCATCCGACGATCAGTGCCAAGGGATGCACTGCACGCACCGCATCCGCCTCGCTGGCATTGCCCACCAGCGCGAGGCATACCGAAGCACTCGAGTCAGCGTCGGTGTGGGCCACCGTGAGGCCAAGCGCTCGCGCGCGCTGCGCAAGGTGCGCGGGCGCGTGATCGCCAACGAGCACGGAAAATGGTTGGCCGTCTTCGGCCATCGCCTTCGATCCCCGACTGAAGTCGTTGGAGTATGGGGTGTCGTTCGAACTCAGATGGCGATGTCAGTCACACTTCGGATTACAGCAAATCCGTTTGCTTTCAGGGGGTTGCGCGGGAAAGGTTGTCTACCCGAGTCTGCAGCTCGACCAGCCGGGAGTTGAGCTGCAGGCGGTAGGCATCGATGGCCTGCACCGCCTTTTCGTTCTCGGTGACGCGTCGCACCATATTGGTTTCGAGCCCGGCGACAGATTGTCGCGTGGCGTTCACCTGATCAGTCAACGCTCGCTGCTGATTGACCTGCTGGCGCACCTGCAACTCGACCGCGGCCAGTTGTTCCACCAGCGCAGTCTGCTGGCCGAGCGCCTGATCGTGTTGGCCCAGTTTGGCAGTGATCTCCTTGAGCGATGAGTCGATCGACGCAAGGGTCGCCGCGTGCGCCTTGATCTTCGCCTGATTCTCCTGGATCCAACCCTTGTTGCGCTTGTTGGTCACGTCCCAGAGCTTTCTGACCTCGTCCTGCCACTCACCGAGTTTGTCGCTCACCTCCTTGTCCGATTCACTCATGGTGGCATCCGTCACCTGCAGGCGCTCTTCGAGCACTGCGAGTCGCTGTTCAGACGCGCTGAGCGATTGTCGCGCTGCCGCGAGCGCCTGGTGCTGGGTGGCGATGAACCAACCCGCCACCATCATGCCGGCGACCAGAATCGACAGCACAACGCTATTGCCCACCGAACGCGAGCCGCCACCGCTTGCGGCGGCTGTTCTAGGCCGGGGCGCACGTCGATACCCTTTGTTGTCCTCGGGGTTGGCTGAGAGCCCGCTGGCTCCGCCGTCGGTCGGCTCTTTGTCCGCCATAAACCGGTCCTTTAAGTCGCAAGTTGGCAGCAGGCGCGAGTGTAGCGACTGGCCGACAAAAAAAAAGGGGCCCGCGGCGCACCGCCAGGCCCCCGCCTATCGTTTGCGCGTCAGGCGAGCAGTGCGACAACCGCCCACAGCACAGCGGTTAAAACGAGACCGCTGACAATGACGCCACGTACTGTCGTCATCGGACCTTGCTTACCAACAATGGCGTTCGCTTCGAGCGCCACGATGATGAGCGCACCGACCAAGAGGGCCATGTTGTCAGTCGAAATACCGCCGTGGCTCATGTGGAAGCTCGAACCCATGAAGAACAACATGGGGAACGAAAACAGCGTGTTGGTGCGACTGGCGAGCGCTGCTTTGGGTGCCGCGGCTGCAGCCTCGGGAAGTGCCTGACCACCACCCTTCACCTGCTCGTTGGAGGCGATCACGATCTTCTGATTCGGCCAGATGATCAGCCAGACGTTCAGGAACATCAACGTGCCCATCAATGCACCGAGCGTAATGTCCAGCGTCCAGCCGGTCGTCATGCGCACCATGAGCATGTACACACCGGTCAGGAAGGTGAACATCGCGGCCCAGCGGAAGTACCACAGCGCGTTGGGCACGAGTTTTGTGAACGCATCCACGCGTGAAGACGCTTCGGCCACCTTGAAGTACTCGCCTTGTACGAAGTTGAAGTAATACAAGAGCCCGATCCAGGTGATCCCGAACAGGAAGTGACCCCAACGCGCCAGATAATCGAGAACGAACGAAATTTCCATACCAGTAACCCCCTCTGTGCTGGTCGATGCAACCGGCGGTACATCGATTGGATGTCCACCGAGTTTATGCGGTCGCGTCCGATGATAGCGCGGGGAATCTGCGAGTCCAGCGAACCAAAAAAAGAAAGCCCGGCATTGCCGGGCTTTCGCGAGGTACAGGAGCGGACTGCGTTACATCATGCCGTCCATGCCACCCATACCGCCCATGCCACCGCCCGGCATCGAAGGCTCCTTCTCTTCCGGCAACTCCGACACCATGGCTTCCGTGGTGATCATCAGCCCGGCAACCGATGCAGCAGCTTGCAATGCAGTACGGGTCACTTTCGCTGGATCGAGAATCCCCATCTCCAGCATGTCGCCATACTCACCCGTCTGCGCGTTGTAGCCCTTGTTGCCCTTCAGGCTGCGCACCTTGTCGAGCACTACAGAGCCTTCATCGCCCGCGTTGGCCGCGATCTGACGCAACGGAGACGTCATCGCACGCAGTGCGATGCCGATACCAACGGTTTGGTCCTCGTTGTCGCCCTTGAGGCCCTCGATCGCCTGCAGCGCGCGCACGAGTGCAACGCCGCCACCGGCGACGACGCCTTCCTCCACCGCAGCGCGAGTGGAGTGCAGCGCATCTTCCACGCGTGCCTTCTTCTCTTTCATCTCCACTTCGGTGGAGGCACCGACTTTGATCACCGCAACCCCACCGGCGAGTTTCGCCAAGCGTTCCTGCAGCTTCTCGCGGTCGTAGTCAGAACTGGTGTCTTCGATCTCCTGACGGATCTGCTTGATGCGCCCTTCGATCTCTTTCTTCTTGCCAGCGCCGTCCACGATCGTGCTGTTTTCCTTGGTCGCGGACACACGCTTAGCGCGGCCGAGATCATCGAGAGTCGCGCCTTCCAGCGTCAGGCCCACTTCTTCGGAAATGACGGTACCGCCACTCAAGATCGCGATGTCCTGCAGCATGGCCTTGCGGCGATCACCGAAGCCCGGCGCCTTGGCAGCTACGATCTTGACGATGCCGCGCATGTTGTTGACCACGAGCGTAGCCAGTGCTTCGCCTTCGATGTCTTCGGCGATGACGAACAGCGGCTTACCGGACTTGGCGACCGCTTCGAGGATCGGCAGCATGTCACGGATGTTGGAGATCTTCTTGTCGCACAACAGGATGTAGGGGTCGTCCAGTTCGGCCGACATCGACTCCTGGCTGTTGATGAAGTACGGCGACAGATAACCACGGTCGAACTGCATGCCTTCGACGACTTCCAGTTCGTTCTCCAGACCACTGCCTTCCTCGACAGTGATCACGCCTTCTTTGCCAACCTTGTTCATGGCATCGGCAATGATCTGGCCAATCGCCTCATCGCTGTTGGCGGAGATCGTGCCTACCTGAGCGATCGACTTGGAGTCCTCGCACGGGGTCGACATCTTCTTGATCTGCTTGACCGCAGCGGCAACGGCTTTGTCGATGCCACGCTTCAAGTCCATCGGGTTCATACCGGCCGCGACCGACTTCAGACCTTCCGTGAGAATGGCCTGGGCCAATACGGTTGCGGTCGTGGTGCCGTCGCCTGCCTCATCCGAGGTCTGGCTCGCGACTTCCTTGACCATCTGCGCACCCATGTTCTCGAACTTGTCCTTCAGCTCGATTTCCTTGGCCACGGACACGCCGTCCTTGGTCACGGTCGGGGCACCGAATGACTTGTCGAGCACGACATTGCGGCCCTTCGGACCCAACGTCACCTTGACTGCCTCTGCAAGAATGTTCACGCCGGCCAGCATGCGGCTGCGGGCATCATCACCAAATCGTACGTCTTTAGCGCTCATCGCTTGTTTCCTCTTAAATCAGTGTCAGTTACGAAGGTTCAGGCGACGACGCCAAAGATCTCGCTCTCCGAAAGGATGAGCAGCTCTTCGCCGTCGATCTTGACGGTGGTACCGCCGTACTGACCAAAAATGACCGTGTCGCCGACTTTGACGCTCGGCGCACGCACCTCACCGTTGTCCAGCACTTTGCCGGGACCGACGGCCAGAATTTTGCCCCGCGACGGTTTCTCGGCGGCGGAGTCCGGCAGCACGATGCCGCCAGCGGTTTTGGTTTCTTCGTCCACGCGGCGTATGACGACGCGGTCGTGAAGGGGTCGGATTTTCATTGCCAGATGTCTCCCAAGTCTTTGAATCTCTTAATATTCTGCATTGAGCGCGCGGGCCGACGACATCCGTCATCGATTAGCACTCTCGGCAAGAGAGTGCCAATCATAGGGCCGCGAACTGGATTAGCAAGATCCGCGGGGGCGAGGCCACCGACGGCTGCGTGGTTTATGAGGCCGGCGGGGCCGAATTCAAGGGCGTCGCTCGAACTCACCCTCGATGACGCGTCCGGGCGGCTGCGGACGCCCGGTCGCCGCGCCGAAAACCTGGGCGCGTCGAGCAAGGCGCGATGCGAGCCGCCGACGCGCAAGCGGCAGGAGAAG
>JBGSQB010000187.1:0-13818 GCA_041738285.1 Pseudomonadales bacterium
CCTCGCAGCACTTGGCGCCGGTGCGGAAGTGGCGCTCAGCCGCCACCGCTCCGCCCAGGGTCTCGCGCTCGCGGCCCGGGGCATGTTGACTCAGCAGGGCCCGGAAGTGATCGAGTCGTTGCCGGGCATTGGCGCACCGACCCTCATCATCGTCGGTGCACTCGACACACCCTTCCTGGCCGGCACGGACTATATGGCGAGCAAGATTCCGGGGGCGGAAAAGGTCGTCCTGGAGCGGGCGGGACACGCCGCCAACATCGATCAGCCCAAGGCTTTCAACGACGCCCTCATCCGCTTTCTGAGCCACCTCACTTGAGCGCTTGCTTCCCGGTCCAGGGTTTGGGTTAGACTGCCCCGGCAGCGGCAGTACATTGTTGGAGGGGAAGTGCGACGACGTTTCTCGGGCGCCCAGGAAGAAGGCGACGAACAGATCAACCTCACGCCGATGCTCGACGTGGTGTTCATCATGCTGATCTTTTTCATCGTGACCGCGACCTTCGTCAAGGAGATCGGTCTCGACATCAACCAACCCGATGATGACAAGCCGAAGACCGTCGACCCGGACAAGAAGTCCATTGTGGTCCGCATCACCAACCGCGACCGTATCCTAATTGCTCAACGCGACGTCGACTGGCGCGCGGTGCGCGCCAACATCGAGCGGATGCATGCGGAGAACCCGGAAGCACCGGTGATCATCCAGCCGCATCCTGACTCCACCACGGAAGCCATGATTCATGTGATGGACTCCGCCCGGCAGGCAGGCGTGTACGCGGTCTCCCTCGCCGCTGCCAACGAATGATTCAGGGTTTCCCCATGCTCAAGGCCGGTACCCCCGGCCTTTTTTGTTAGCGCTCTACCTGCTCGTGACTGAGATCGTCGACCTCCGTTCAGATACCGTGACCCAACCGACCGCGGGTATGCGTGCAGCGATGGCCGCTGCCGTGGTCGGCGACGATGTCTACGGTGGGGACCCAACGGTCAACATGCTCGAGGCGACCCTTGCTGCTCGGCTCGGGTTTGCGGCCGGACTGTTCGTTCCGACCGGCACCCAGTCGAATCTGGCCGCGCTCCTGACCCATTGCGGCCGCGGCGATGAGTACATTGCGGGACAGATGGCGCATACCTACCGCTTCGAAGGCGGCGGTGCGGCCGCCCTCGGCGGCATTCAACCGCAACCGGTCCCGTTCGCCGCCGACGGCAGCCTCGATCTCGATCAGGTCGAGGCAGTCATCAAGCCGGATGACTTTCACTTTGCACGTACACGCCTGCTGTGCCTCGAGAACACGCAGGCAGGCAAGGCGATCGGTGTGCCCTACTTCGACGCCGCACGGGCGATGTGCGATCGACGCGGTCTGAAGCTGCACCTCGACGGCGCGCGCCTGTTCAATGCGGCCATCGCCTTCGACGTCGAGCCACGCACGATCGCCAGTCGTTGCGACAGTGTGTCGGTATGTTTGTCCAAAGGCCTTGGCGCGCCCCTGGGTTCGGTGTTGCTCGGTGCGAACGAATTCATCGCCGAAGCCCGTCGCTGGCGCAAAGTACTCGGAGGCGGCATGCGGCAAGCGGGTATCGCGGCTGCGGCCGGGCTGTATGCGCTCGATCATCATGTCGACCGGCTGGCAGACGATCATCGCCGCGCGGCCACGCTTGCATCGGCGATGCAGCAGCTGGATTTCGACGCACAGCACGCAACCAACATGGTGTTCGTCGGTGGCCCAGTAAACATGGCGGCGCTGACCCGGCACTTGGATGAGTCCGGTATACGCATTCGCGGGCCGCGGTGGGTACTGCACCTCGACATTGACGATGCGGCACTCGACCGCATCATTGACGCGCTGCGGGGATTCCGCGCTACACGCTGACGCAGATACCGGCGATTGCGCCGGTGATGCAGGTGACGATCGTCCCTGAAATGAGCGTCTTCGGTGCAAGCCCGAGCAACTCCTCCCGTCGTTCCGGTACCAGCGCAGTCAATCCGCCGATCATGATGCCGAGGCTGCCGAAGTTGGCGAATCCGCACAGCGCATAAGTCAGGATCAATCGAGTCTGAGTGCTGAGTTCGTGGGGGGCAATCGCCGAGAGGTTGATGTAGGCCACGAGTTCATTCAACACCAGCTTCGTTCCGAGTAGGGAGCCCCCGGTCACTGCTTCATGCCACGGTATGCCAATCAGCCAGGCGACCGGGGCGAAGACCCAACCCATGATGCGCTCGAGGGTGAGCGCGGCACCCGCCACTTCAAACGCGCTGAGCAGACCATTCACCAGCGCGACTAGGCTCACGAGCACGATCAGCATCGCAGCCACGTTCACCGCCAGGCGCAAACCATCTGCCGTTCCGCGGGTGACGGCATCCATCGTGCTCGCGTACGCCAAGGGCTCTGCGGTATCGCCACCCTCGGTATTCGTCTGGGAGGGAATCATGATACGGGCAACGGTGACCGCGCCGATGACGTTCACCACCGATGCGATCAGGATATGACCCAAGGCGCCATCAATGATGGAGCCAAGCACGCTCGCGTAGAGCACCATGATCGAACCGGCAACAGTCGACATGCCGCAGGTCATGACCACGAAGAACTCCGAGCGCGACACGTTCTTGAGGTACGCGCGGATGACAAGCGGCGTTTCCACCATCCCCAGGAAGATGCTGGCACTGGCCGCTACACCCACGGCCCCGCCCACCCCCAGCGTCCGCTTCAACGCCCACGCGAATCCGCGAATGAGGATCGGAAGTACGCGCCAGTACCAGAGCAGCGCGACCAGCACGCTGAAGAGAATGATCTGCGGCAGCACGCGAAAAGCGAAAACATAGACCCGACTGAGTGCTTCGGGCTGATCTGGTTGGGTCGCACCACCCAGGAATCCAAACACGAAGCCCGCGCCTTGGACCGTAGCGCGTTCGATCGCGTTGACCACATGATTGGCAAGCAGCAGCAGCTCTTGTGCCCACGGGAAGCGAAGCAGGAACACCGCAAGCGCAAACTGGATCGCAAGGCCAGCCGCAATCGGCTTGATCCTCACCTGACGGCGATGCTCGCTCACGACCCACGCCACGGCCAACAGCACGAGAATGCCAATGGATGCCTGCACTGCGTCTCCTTTCGTGGCGATGAGACAGTCTAGCGGGCTACCGGCGTCGTGACACACAGCCACAGCAGATTCGTTGGCGGCTCGCCGCAACCGATGCGACACTAGGGCCACCCAAATGACTCGAATCGGGATGCAACCAGGACACATCATTCTGCTGAATGGCTCATCTAGCGCGGGCAAGACGACGCTCGCGATCGCATTGCAGCAGCTGTTGCCCGATCCGTGGCAACACATCGCATTGGACCAGTTTCGTGACGGCCTTCCGGGTCGCTATCGTGGCCTCAACTCACCGAGTGGCACGCCGGGGGCGCGCGGCCTGAATGTGGTACCGATCGACCGCGGCGACGAGCGGGTGACTGATGTGCGCTTCGGCGACATCGGCGAACGCATGCTCAAGGGTATGCGGCGTGCGATCGCGGCGTTCGCGCGCGAGGGCAACAACGTTATCATCGACGATCTGCTGTTCGAATCAACGTATCTGTTCGACTACATCGAGGCACTCAACGGCCTGACGGTCTGGTTCGTCGGCGTGCGTTGCTCGCTCGCGGTCGTCAACCAGCGCGAATCGAAACGCCCTGGCCGATTTCCGGGTACGGCAACTTCGCACTTCGATCGCGTGCACACCCACGGTAGCTATGACTTCGAAGTGGACACCTCGCAGGCATCGCCGCTTCAGTGCGCACGCACGATCATCACCGAGGTAGATTCGCGCAAGACGCCGACAGCATTCGCACAGATGCGACGGCAGATGGATATCTGACCGAGCTTGAGGCGCCTGCGCGCTCGTGCAATAGTCCCGGCGGGGGAAAACATCTTTGAGTCACGTACATTCCGAAGATCTGTCACGGCTCGAGCGCATGCTCAATCTGCTGACGCGCGTGCGCCCTGGCGAAGGACGGTCGGTCGCACTGTTCTTCACCCACGGCCTGCTGCTGATGACGGCGTACTACATCGTCAAGGCGCTACGCGAGTCGTTCATGCTGAGCCAGCACAGTGCCGAAGTGCGCGCCTATGCAGTCGCGGTCATTGCCCTCGTTCTGATGTTTCTGGTCCCACTCTATAGCGTGATTCGGCGACGCCTCGACGGCGTACGGCTGATCAATGCGGTGACGTGGTTCTTCGTCGCCAACATGCTGCTGTTCGTTCCGCTGGCCGCGACCGATTTGAAACTCGGATTCGTGTTCTTCGTCTGGGTCGCGGTGTTCGGCGTAGTGGTCGTGTCGCAGTTCTGGGCACTGGCCGCGGACAGCCTGAACCTGAAGAGTGGGCAGCGGTTGTTTCCGGCGATCATGGTCGGCGTCAATCTCGGTGCGCTGGTTGGCGCAAAACTCGCGGAAGTGAGCGTAGCTGCGCTGGGCACCAACGGCCTGATGTTGCTGGGTGCCGCGGCGCTCGCCGTCACCACCTTACTCAGTCAGCGAGCACGGGATGCCGTGCCTGATGGGTCGCGACCAGCGGCGACGCGCGTGGAGGTCGAACAACCCCACCTGCTCGGCGGATTTCGCCTCATCTTCCGCGACCGATACCTGACGCTCGTTGCTTGCCTCGTCGTGATCCTCAATTGGGTCAACACGACCGGTGAGTTCCTGCTGGCGGACTTCGTCAAGGGCACTGCGCAGGCCTTGTACGCGAGCGGCCAGATCGCAGACATCGGGGAGTTCATTACCCGCTTCTATGGCGACTTCTTCTTCTGGGTCACGCTGGTGGGTCTCGCGCTGCAACTGTTCCTGGTGTCACGCATCTATCGACGGGTGGGTGTTCGTGGCGCGGTTCTCGTGTTGCCGGTCGTAGCCATTGTCGGCTACGGGCTGCTCATCTTTGTGCCAATCTTCACCATCGTGAGGCTGGTGAAGATAATCGAGAACAGTGTCGATTACTCCATCATGGCGACCACCCGTCACGCGCTCTTCCTTCCGACGAGTCGGGCAGCGAAGTACGAGGCGAAGACGGCGATCGACACCTTTTTCTGGCGTTTCGGCGATCTGATTCAGGCGGGCGCGGTGTTCCTCGGCATCAACTTATTCGGGTGGGCAACGATCGAGTTTGCCGCCCTCAACCTGTTGCTGGCGCTCGTCTGGTTCGTGCTGGCCTGGCGCATCGGCATGCGCTACACGTCGCTGGCGCGCGAAACCGTCATGAACGTGGCACCCGAAGCGTTCACACCGATTCCACCGCTCGTGTGGCTGCCGGGCGAGTCATTCCGCCATCTCGTGCCGCACGATGCGTTCCGCGACGCCGATCCAGGTGATGTGCTGTCACTGAGCGCACGACTGGCCAATGGCAGTCCGCTACCGGGGTGGATCCGGTTCGATTCGAAGCGGCGGGAGTTTCTCGGTGTTGCGCCGTATGACGTGGTCGAAACGTTCTCTGTCGAGGTCGTCGCAAGCGACGTTGACGGTTTTCAGGCGAGTTCTCTATTCGTCGTTCGCAGCAGCGTGCGCGCCGTCGACTGAACCCAAGCCCCGCCGCGCCAGGAGTGCATCTCGGCGCTCGAGCAGCGCACTGACCTGACGCTTGCTGAGCGCAGGCAGCGCGGCAGCGACGCGCGTCTCATCGAGCGCCTTCAGGCGCGCGGCAAGTGTGGCAGAAACAGTGAATTGGGCCTTGGCCAGGTAGTCGGGCAAGCGCGCCGACGTTCCAAACGCACCGCCATGACCGCTGAGCAGCAGCATGGGGTCGTTCTTCGTGTAGCTGAACGTGCGTGGATCACGCGCCGCAAGTCCGATCAGGGCATCGAATGCGGCCATCAGGTCGTACTGGGCTCGCAGCGGACACCATCCCTGGCCCGCCTCACCGCTAGCCGCGCGCTGCGCGTGTGTGATCGTCCCTGCTGGCAGCAACTGTGCAACTGGGTGTGAGTCGGCGCCTGCGCGCTCGACCGTCGGTGGGATCAATCGCAGGTCGAGCAGCCGATCGAGTCGATAGGCGGTGAGTTCACGTTCGCCCTGCCATGGACCTTTGCCGCGTTTTGGCAGCAGCGCCGCATCGACGATCGTGCTGCCACCAACATCGAGCTTCACCAGCCGCCTGCCGTCGCCTGAATCCGTGTCCGCCACTGCGGGTGCGCCGCTCATCCTGCGTTCCAACTCGCTGTCGTCGATTGCACCCGGACGCGGCCCGACCAGCACAGGATCGTCGAGGGGCACCTGGCGCGGGGTCTCCCCAGCGTAGACCACTTCGGTCTTGCCATCGCGCAGATACACCATCGAAGCGCGACCGCGATAGACGGCATTCAACATACCCGTATCGGCCAGCACGACCCGACCGCCGAATCGGGAAACCACGCGCCGCTGCACGTTGACCGTATGACCGACAACTACGCGCACCGCACCTTGTCGTGCCAGTGCCGCTGTCAGTACGTCGTCCTCGTAGGCGGGGTGGCACAGTGCCTGGCCCCGATACCAGGCAGGGCCGTCGACATCAAATGCGACGGACTGTTCAGTTCTGGCCAGTGCATCGATCAACGCCTGGTGTTTTTTCTCGGTCAGGCGCCGGGTTGCAAGCGCCACCCGTTCCGCCATCGGTGTGTCTGGGTCGATGAGTCCCGCGTTCATCGCGGCATGCCAGGCGCGCGCATATGCGCCGACCTCTTCGATCAATCGACGGGACAACGCCACCGCAGACGCCTGGGCAAGAATCGGAGGCAAGCCGCCATGCACGAACAGCGTATCGCCGATCTGAAGCACAATGGTCTGGTCGAGCAACCACTTGCCGTACCGTCCATCCGCTGCAAATGCACTCATGCGCGCAAAATATCCCCGAGGAAACGCCGCATCGAACTGCGCGCGCGCATCGGTCTCGCCATCTGGATCGAACCGCCCCACCGCGCGCATCCGCTCGAATGCTTGGGTGCGTTGGGGCTCGGACTCCTCCAGGGCGAATCGTGCATAATCGCCGGCGGAAACGTAGTCGAGCTCGCCGGTGAGATTCATGATTTCGTGATTGCCGAGCACGACGTGCAGCCGCCCGCCGGCTGCCTGCGCTTCCAACTGCATGTTCATCAGTAATTCGAGTACTTCGCGCCCGTCGTCGCCGCGATCGACGAGATCGCCGAGACTCACCAACTGCAATGCGCCGGCGTGCCACGTACCCGACGAATCGATGACGTTCTGTTCCGTCAGCAGTTGGGTCAGCTCACGATATGCGCCATGCACATCGCCGAACGCCGCGATTTCGCCTGCGTGTGCACCTTCTGCGATGAATATCAGCGCAACCAACAGCGATCGCGCCGCGCGCAGCCGTCCAATCAAAACGTCTTCACCTTGCCAGAGTCGACGAGGTTCAAGATGCGCCGCATACGCTGCGCAATCTCCTTGATCTCACGGGTGCTCAATCCGAGTTGGATGAGATCACCCTTGAGGCGAACACCACGCGACGGGTTCACGTTGTCGCCCGGAGACTGGGGCACCAGACGACGTTCGACCACGCGCCACTGAGCAAGCACTGCGAGTCGCTCGGTCAGCTTCGATTCATCGATGTGCCTGAGTCGTTCGACGACGGCGGCGGGCAAGCGATCGACGCGCAATTTCCGCCATACCTCGCCGCGATCGCTGCGCTTGGACGCAAAAGCAACGCCATTATCGACCGCGAAGAAGCGCGGTGGACCATCGCGACTGGTGAGGATGTTGCCGCGATTGGAGTCCATGTGGTTGATCGCAACCGTGAAGACGTTGAGGTTGCCAACCTGCCGCGCGTACTCGACGTCGCTTTCGAACCGCGTCTGATCGAGTACGTCAGCTGGATTGATGACGTTCGCCAGCCATGCCTGGACGACGCATATGATGTCATCAGCCGTGCGGAAGGTGGGTCCTGCTTCGGAGTGCGCTGCAAGATCAGACGGCGCCAATGCGTGGACTGCCGTAGGTGGCACCACATAGTCGGCCGGGTCGAGGAACATGAACTGAAGGTGATAGGCGGCCAGCTCGTAGCGTGGCTCGTTGTTGAAGCTGCCACCACCACGCTCGGCCGGTCGCAACTTGACCTCGACGACCCGTTGATCGGCGCCGAATTCGACCTTGGCACGTAGCGTGATGTCGGCGGCGATGCGTGGCCGACTTCGGCTCGCCTCGTGAATCGTGAGGGGATCGGATTCTAGAACGGACTCGAAGGCTGGTATCGGCAGATCGAGATGCGAGTCGCCCGCGTGAACCGGCAATTCGGCAAGCGCGACTAGAAAGGCAACCAAAGGCCAGCGACACGCCGTCATCTTCCCCCCTCGCCCGTTGTGGGCGTCCGCTACGTTCATCAATCGGCGTTGAGCCGCGCTTCTATCAGGATCATCCGATCGTTGCCGAAGTACATGTCATCGCCGTCGATGAACACCGTCGGCGAGCCGAAACCACCACGCTCGATGAGTGATTCGGTGTTGCGTCGCAGTTTGTCCTTGTACGCCTGCGAAGCGATCTTGTCGAAGTATTCGCTGCTGTTCATTCCGCACGCCTCGACGATGGGCTTCAATACCGAGTCCTGGGAGATGTCCTGCAGTTCACCCCAGTAGTGGTGAAACACGCGCCGCGCATAGGGCACCAATACGTCCTGCTCGATGGCAACGAACGCGCCGCGCATCGCCTTGACGCTGTTGACCGGAAACACCGGCGGCTGACCGATCTTAACGCCGGTGTACGCCGCCCAATCGCGCAGGTCCTTCTGATAGTAGCGTGCCTTCGCCGGCACGGGATTGGCGCGGTTCTGGTACACGCTCGGATTGACCGAGTTGAAGATGCCCCCCACCAGAATCGGACACCAGGAGAGCTGCACATCCTCACGCGCCGCGATGGGTTGCACGGCTTCGAAGGCGAGATAGGTCCATGGGCTCGAACAATCGAAGAAGAATTCCAGTTGATGCACGTTGGGCCTGCCAGTGCTGCTCGAACGCGGAGCTTAATCGGTTGACAGCGGGTGATAAAGCGGTTGAATTACACGCACAACGGGAAGGGGACGAGACGATGAAGTTCACCTGGTTCAACCTGATGCCGTGGCCGCACCTGCCGGACGATTTTCGGCACAAGTATCGTTCGGTCTGGGTCGATATCCCCTCCTCGCTCTACGATCCGGTCAAGGGTCACGAGCTCTACAACACCTACCTCGACGAACTCGAGTACGCCGAGTCACTGGGCTACGACGGCATTGGTGTCAACGAACACCACGCCAATGCCTACGGCCTGATGCCATCACCGAATATCATGGCCGCGGCACTTGCGCGGCGCACGTCGAAGTCGGCACTCGTCGTGCTCGGCAATTCCATCGCGTTGTACAACCCCCCGATTCGCGTTGCCGAAGAGTTCGCGATGCTGGACGTCATTTCCGGGGGCCGGCTACTCGCGGGCTTTCCCGTGGGAACGTCCATGGATACGAATTACTGCTACGGTGACATACCAGCGCTGACACGAGAGCGCTATCAGGAAGCCCACGAGCTCATCAAGAAGGCATGGAGCGAATCCGAACCTTTCGCGTTCAATGGCCGCTACACCAAACTGCGCTACGCCAATTGCTGGCCCAAGCCGATCCAGTCACCGCCACCCATCTTCATTCCCGGTGGCGGTTCGCTCGAGACCTACGACTTCTGCCTCGACCACGACTATGTCTATTGCTATCTGAGCTTTTCCGGATTCAAACGCGCGCAGCAGCTGATGGATGGTTACTGGCAACGGGTCGATGATCGCGGCAAGGATCGCTCGCCCTATCGCGCGGGCTTTGCGCAGACCATCGTCGTGGCCGAGTCCGATGCGGAAGCTGAGCGTGACTACCGAGAGCATATCGATTACTTCTACAATCGCTGCCTGCATGTCTACCCGGGCTTTGCCGATGCCCCAGGTTACCGCACCATCAAGACACTGAAGGCCAATGTCACGTCTCAGATGACTCGAAAGGCGGTAGGTGATGTTTCTGCCATGAGCTGGGATCAGCTGGTCCACGATGGCTACGTCATAGCCGGTAGTCCCGACACCGTCGTCGGTCAAATGAAAGAGCTCATTCACACCCTTCGTGTGGGCAACATTTTCTGCCTGATCCATGTTGGTAACATGCCGAAGGAGAAGTGCATGCGTTCCACACGGCTGTTCGCCGAGGAAGTGATGCCCCGGCTGCGCAACGAGTGGCCCGACCACGCTGAAGACGATCGCTTCTGGATACATCCACTGGCGACCCACGCTGCACGTCCCTCCGCCTCCGCGGTGGCGGGTTGAGCATGCAGTCACGCCTCATGGAAGTCGCCGGCCGCTTCAAGATCCGCGTCTACGAAGGCGGTACGGGACCGCAGCTGCTGTATCTGCATGGCGCGGGGGGTGTGTTCGAAAACGATCCCCTGCTCGCGCGCCTGTCCGAGTACTACCGTGTATCGGCGCCGCTACTACCGGGGTTCGAGGACTCCGAGGGCAGCGAGCACTTGCGCACGATGCTCGACTTCACGCTCTTCGGCTACGACTGCTGGCAGACGCTCGGTCTCGAACGCCCGATCGTCGTCGGCCACTCGATGGGCGGCATGATCGCGGCGGAGATGGCGGCCATCTCCAACACCAGCATCGATCGGCTGGTACTGATCGCCGCGGCCGGGCTTTGGATGGATGAGCTGCCGGTTGCCGATCTGTTTGCGACGCTCCCCTATGAACTGCCTGAACTGCTGTTTCATGATCCGACCCGGCACGCAGCGCTGCTGTCATCGGGTGGCGATCTCGACGACCCGGAATTTCTCACGCAGTTTCTCGTCACCAACGCGCGTCGAATGGGCACCGCGGGCAAGATACTGTTTCCAATCCCGGATCGAGGGCTCGCGGAACGCCTGTACCGGATCACTGCACGCACTCACATTCTCTGGGGCAGCCACGATCGTCTGATACCGCCTGCATACGGCGAACGGTTCGCTACCGGAATCCCCAACGCGACACTCGAAGTCATTGCCGACACCGGTCACATGTTGCCGTACGAGAACACCGACGCGGTCATCCAGGCGCTTCGGCGACCACTCAACTGAAGAAGACACAACCGGAGATGGATCCACTCGATCGGTTGCGGACGATGCTCGATGCAGCCCGGCGCATCGTCGTGTTCACCGGCGCAGGCATTAGCACAGAATCCGGAATTCCCGATTTCCGCAGTCCGGGGACGGGCCTGTGGACCAAAATCAAGCCGATTCAGTTTCAGGATTTCGTGGCCTCGGAGGCCGTCCGCCAGGAATCCTGGCGCCGGCGCTTCTCCGGCGAGCGGCTGATGGAGAATGCGAAACCCAACAAGGGTCACGAAGCGGTCGCAAAGCTCGTTGCCGACGGCAAGTGCACGGCGGTGATCACGCAGAACGTCGACAACCTGCATCAGGACTCCGGCATACCGGAATCTCAGATCGTCGAACTGCACGGTAATGCGAGCTTCGCCACGTGCCTGACGTGCCACACGCGCTATGAGCTGGCCGACCTCGAAGAGCAGTTCAAGGCGACCCAGCGTGTGGCGCCCTGCGGACGCTGCGGCGGTATCATCAAGGGCGCGACCATCTCATTCGGCCAGTCCATGCCCGAGCGGGAAATGGAGCGGGCGCGCCAACACACGCTCGCGTGCGATCTATTCATGGTGGTCGGCTCATCGCTCTCGGTGTATCCGGCGGCAGGTTTTCCCGAGTACGCCAAACAGCGTGGCGCTCGCCTCGTCATCGTCAACCGCGAGGAGACCCCACTCGACCCCATTGCCGATCTCGTCTTGCACCGGGAGATTGGCCCTTCTCTGTCCTACGTGGTCGGCATCAACTGAAGGTCGCGACCAGGCTGTCAGCGATCCGCCGCAGATCGCGCAGCGAACTCAGCCGAAAGACACGCGTGCAATACGGGGCGAAGCGCGGCATTTCGCAATCGCCCTCTCGCCACTGTGCGGCGTCCTCCGGATTCAACCAGAACAGGCGTCCCGCGCGATGGGCGGTGGCGCGGAAGTCATCGACTCCCGGATCGAAGAAATTGTTGCGCGCATCTCCAAGCACGATGACCGTCGAGCGGTGATCGACCGTGCCGGCGGTCAGGCTACTGAAGTCACGCCACGCCCTGCCGTAGTCAGTCGTGCCCTTGCCCCAATCGAACAGCGTCGTCTCGATCGCAACGTCCATTGGCTTGTCGCGACATAGGCTGGTGATTTCTCCGAGCCGGTTTGAAAACGCGAAGGTACGCACATTGGGTAGTACGTCGGCCAGTTCGTAGATGAGCAGGAGCAGGAATCGTGCAATGGGCGCAACCGAGCCGCTGACATCGCAGAGCACAAATACGGTCGCCTCCTCGCGGCGCTTGTGCCGCCAACGCAGGTCGAACAGCGCTTCTCCGTATGAAACGTTGCGCCGCAGCGTGCGCTTGATGTCGAGCGCGCCGCGGCGACTACGGCGCTGCTTTCTGCGCCCGCGGCGGAGTCTCGCCGCCAGACGTTGGATGGACTCTTTGACGGCCTGATGGTAGTGGGGAGGAATCTGATTGAGATTGCCCTCGAGAGCGGCCGCGATGAGTGCACGCCGGCCCGACGCATCGACACGTAGCGTGTATTGCAGATCGACGTAGCTGCGAATCTCATCGACCAGATAGCTGCGCGCGTATCGCAATGCGGCTTGATCGTCGCCGGACAGCGATCGCGGCGGCGCGCGAACGGCACCGTCGATCTGGGACAACCCCAATGCGTCGCCAAGACGCGCCGCGACCGTTGCCTTGTCGCGCAACGTGGTCATCGTCGCGATGCCGGCACTGGTTGCGTTCGCTTCGACGCGTGCGGCGAGTGCCGTTCGATTTCCGTCGAGCACGTCGCGGACGACGTTTCGTGCGACTGTGTCGAGACTCGAATCGATCAGTGCGTCGATCGCCGCGCGGTCGGCGCGGCGAAGCAGGGATTGCTTGGCAGCGCGGCCGAAGGCCAGTTGGTGGAAGAACCGCTCGAAGCAGTCGTCAAAGCGCAGCTTGTCGGCCCTGGTCTTGGCCAGTGCCAGCGAAAGCGAATCGCGCAGGAGTACCGGGTTGGCCACGCCGACGCGATTGGCGATCGCCAGACCGTCGAGTGTTTCCGCTGGCGATACGCGAATATCCGCGCTGCGCAGTGCCGCTATGAACCGAAGCAGAGTGACTTCCATTGGTACTGATTATAGAGACCGCTTTGGTGCTGGTGTTCTGGCCAACATGATCTGACGGGCTCGATTTGCGAAGATGCGTCTCCCTTCTCTGACACGTCGGTACCATGAGCCTGATCGTCACGCATCGCGGCAGCGTCAACGCCTGGGAGTGCGATGAAAACGCGCACTTGAACGTACGCTTCTTCATCGCCAAAGCGCACGAAGGGGTCCCGTTCATCCTTCGGCACGCCGGGTTTACCGATGCGCCGTTCGTGCTCGTCAGCGAGCACTTGCGCTTTCACCGCGAGGCACGCATTGCCGTGCCCCTGGTCATCTACGGCGGCATCACGAGTCGAAACGAGGACCGACTGACACTCTACAGCGAGGTCCGTCATGGCGGTACGGACGCAATGCTGGCGACACTGGTCCATCACCTCCTCGTGCCAGGCAGCGCAGACGCGCCCCTCGACGTGTCACGGTTCGTCGCGATGCCCGACAATGCCCGTCCGCGCGGCCTGACTGGCGCGCCACCTGAACGGATCCCCGCAGGCCGGTTGGATGAGCGCGGCTACGTCGAGGTCGGTCGCGGCCGCATCGGCAACCGCGAGTGCGATCACAGCGGCCAGATGGAACATTTCGTCGTAGCTGGCCGCATCTCCGATGCGGTG
>JBGSQB010000225.1:0-8274 GCA_041738285.1 Pseudomonadales bacterium
GCGTGCGCCGCACGACCTCACCGAGTGCCTCGCTCGCCAGTGCGAGTTCGGCGAAGTTGGGCGCACCGATCGCGGCAGTGCCCGGATGACCCAGCTGCTCGGCGTCGTAGCCCATGCCAAGCTCGCCGAGCACCAGTTCCCATACTTTATCGACATGCTTGGCATCGACACGCTTGTCGGCGCAGGCCGCAATGCGCGACGTGAATGTGCTGAGCGGGGTCAGGTGCGCGACCGCCTGGGCGCGGTCGGCAACGATGGTTTCGAGTCGAAAGTCCGGCGCCCTGTCGGTCACCAGATCGATACCATCCCGAGCCCGCAGCCGCACCGGGTACGCCGTGTTCGGCGGCACCAGGACGTGAAACGACGCAGTCGCATCGCCAACGGCCTGCGCGACGACCACACCGTCTGCAGACACCACTTCGATGGTCGCGTCGATCACCGGTCCGTCGATCACGGATCCGGATATCACCACGCCCTGACTGTTTCTGATCTCTGCCGAGCTTGCGGATTCACTACCACCGCCACATCCGCTCAGCCACAAACTTCCAACCAAAACCGGAACGCCGAATCGGCTCCACCGGTACAACATGGTGGCCTCTCCTCACTACTACCGCGCCGCCGGCGCTCTGTCCCATTTGTTATGGGAATCGAGTGTATTTGTAAGGAGTCAGTAGCCCCGTGAAGGGGTCGACGTTTTAGGTACGTATTGGACGAAATGAGCCAGTTTGTGACGTGGTAGGAAACGCGCGTCGAAATGACGTGCTCGCAGCGAATGAGCGAGCCTTGATTCGACATCAATGCGCGAGCCGCTGGCGGTCTGAGACGTGGATTAATGTCGAATCAAGGCTAGAAGCCCTGCGGCAGCCCGCGCGACGCGTAGGCGCCGTTGGTTCCATTGATCAATGGGCGAGACAGATGCGTTTCGGGCAGCGACGCCTTCATGGTCTGTACCAGGTGCGTATAGATGCCTGATGGTGTGAGGTGTGCATCGAAATAGGCCGCCGCTGCGGCGCGCACCGCGTGCAGTTGGCGAGGGTCGGCAAGCAGCGCCGCCACTTTCGAGCCGAGTGCCGCGTAGCGCCAATCTTCGGGCAGCGAAAAGTCTGCCGCCAGTCCACACCCCCCCTCGAGGTAGTGCGTACCCGCTTCCAACGGCGCTGGCCATCGCGGTTGCGGGATGCCGTCGTACAGCACGCATGCGCCCATGGCCAACAGGTCATGCATGCGCCACGACAAACACAAATGGTTGCCCGGTCGCAGGAACACCAACTTCGCCGAGGCCAAGCCTTGCCACAGGCGCTGAGTATCGATGGCGCCCCAGGACGACTGACACCGCACGCCGCAGGACTGCAGTCGGCGCGTCGCGTCGGCACTACTGATCACCCTCAGATCGTTTGGCACCACCGCCAGCAGATCTTTGTCGCAATTCACCGCGGCCAACGCCTCGAACAGGCGCAACTGATGTTCCACGACCGCGTGGGTCGCCGCCTCGGAGTAATGCGCAGCGCGGGTGTCTGCGCCCGGCTCCCAGATCTTGGTCCAGTAGAGCAGGTCGCGCGACCGCTCGACATTGCGCAGCCGCGCCAGCTGAGCAATTGCCGCACGATCGAGCGTGCCGTTCGCGTTGGGTAAAGGTCGTACCTTGTCCGGGTACTGCTCGTGGCACCAACGGTTGGTCTTGAAATAGAGATCGCACCAATCAAGCCCTGCGGGATAACGCACGTGGCGGGTGTCGCTCGGATCGATGATGACCTTCAGTGTGCGCTGATCGTCGAACCGAAACGTGTACCGCACCGACCGGTCGGAGCCGATCGCCTTGTGCTGGGCACGGTACTCGGCGAGCGTCGTCCACATGGTATGCGCACCACGGACTCGATGATCGAGCAGCGTCGCGAGCCAGCGACTCTCCAGTGGTGTGAACCGCACATCGACGTCCGGCTGGGCCGACAGCGCCTCGATGAAGTAGCGCTGATAAGCGTAGTGAACGGCGGGACGAAGACAATCCCCGAAGTCGACCGATACCGACAACACCATGACGCCCGAACTCCAGGTGCCACGACGTCCCTTCCGCTATGCGAATTTCCCAGGAAGATCAGAACATCGACGCGGTGGGTGTTCCATCCGACCCTTGTAACCACCACCGGCCAGACGCTTACGCGGGAATGATCTTCGATACCTGATTCGAACGACCGGACTCGCCACCCTGCGCATTGAGTACGGCCATCACGAAGTAGTAAGTGCCCGGTCCAGGCAGCTCGATAATCCGCTCACGAACGGAAGGATTGGAGATGAGGATGGAGTGCTCCGGCTGCCCCGAGCGCTTGCCCCAGAAGATGCGGTAACCCTTGGGCGCGACACTCGGTGCGCCCCAGCGCAACGTGGCCCGCTGCAACACGACTTCGGTCATCGCAACCCCGGTGCCGCCCTCGCCCTGGCAGACGAGATTGAAGGTGGTGTCGGCCCGCAATCCGGCGATGCGTTGCGAGCCCTTGTTGGCCCTGCTTCCCGACCAGCCACCCGATGCGACGCAGCTCTTGGCGTCAGGGGCCGCCCAAGTCAACTCCGCGGCTCCGTTCAGGGGCACCGAGCCTTGGACCGCCTTCAGCGCGACCGATGGTGCCGTGTCGGTCTGACCCGGCGCCCCGATCGCGACGGTCACACGACCAACTGCGCCGCCGCCCGCTCCGTTGCAGCTGAGATTGAATGTCGTGGCCGCGGTCAGCGGACCTGTTCGGTAACTACCTGAGACGGGCTGGGCGCCGAGCCAGGCACCGGACGCCTCGCAAGCGGTGGCATTGGTGGTCGACCAAGATATCCAGCTGCTTTCGCCGGATGCAACCTGTGCCGGGCTGGCCGAGATCTGCACGGTGGGCGCCGCCGCTGCGTTGGGCGTCGGTCCCTCGCCGCCGGCCGAGCCACCGCCCGAACCACAGGCGGCGGATGAGAGCGCAAACAGTACAAACAGAGCTTGTCTACGCCCAGGCAAGAGCGACATCCTTTTCGTGCGTCATAAGTCAGTGAAGTCTACGGGCGATGAGTTGTCGAAATGCGTGACTCACTTCTCAAATCAACCAGGTGCGCATTGACCAAATTGTTTCAGAAATGCTTCAAGGCCCTGCCGCTGAACCACACCAGGCGCCAAAAATCCGGCGCAACTTACGTTTTCTTACAAACAATCTCAAGCGATAATTCCGCCCCTTTGAACAGCTGTTAGATTACGAACCAGCTGTAGCCATCAAATCAGTCGGTTAGCGAGTAGACCTAGGGAAGCTCTGAACAAGTGCCGACGCAGGATCGGATGCTCATTTCACGTATTGGCGGCGTCCGGTGTCGTCCTTGCGGACCAACTCGAAGCCAATCCACCGCGCCCGACGGCTCGCGAACGGGAACTCCCGCCCGAACACGGTGACCCAGCCCACGAACCCCATGCGGATGCCGCGCAGCCGGGGATGCATGTAGCTGTGCAGGAGGGAGGCGTAGTTGTGCGTCTCGACATAGTTGATGGAGCGCATCTGGCGATGCCCAGGCCACGCCTGCCGACGCACGTAGCCCCGCATGCGCGACAGTTTCGCTTTCCGGTGATCCGGGTGCGTCCAGGCTTTGTAGCCGTAGCGGAACCCGTCTGGCACCAGCGCGTCGAGTTGGTCCGTCACCCGCGCCCTGCTGAAGCTCGAGAAAGAAAAGCCGACCAGCTCGCCCTGGTGGAAGTTGGCAACGCAGATGTCGCCGCGCCCGAACGCCGTGACGATGAATTCGCGGCTCAGGTCGGGAACGCGCTCTGCATAGGGCAGCATGTCCTCGGCGCACACCGGGCGCGTGTCGTACTCGGGGGGCGCGGCCGGCCGCTCCTCGCCCAGAATGTCACGCATGTCGCCGAGCACGCTCACGTAGTGCAGCCGAAATCCGAGCTTGGTCAGACCATGCATCAGCTGCCAATAGATGGCGCGCTTGCTGCCCCACTGCGCGCGTCTGGATCGAAAGTTGTTCAACAATCCCACGGCGAGCTCACTTGACGTACTGACGACGCCCATCGTCGTCCCGGCGGATGAACTCGAACCCGACCCATTTGGCGGCACGCGCATTGAAAGGGATCTGGTACCCGAACAGGCTCCACCACCCGCACAAACCCATCCGCAGGCTGCGCTCCCGAGGTCGCAGGTAGCTGTGCAGGAGCGAGGCGTAGTTGTGAGTTTCCACGTACGTGACAGAACGCTCCTCGAACGGCCGAGGCAGCGTCGTGAAGCGCACGTGACCCCGCATGCGACTCAAATTCCTGCGCCGGTGATCTGGATGGGTCCAATCCTTGTAGCTGTAGCGAAACCCCAGCGGAATCAGCACATCGATCTGAGTCGATGCGCGGCAGCGGGTGCGGCAGATGAAGCCGAATCCCACCAACTCGTCGCCGAAGAAGTTGGCCGCACATTCGTCGCCGCGTCTGAACGCATCGTGCAGAAATTCCGCGTCCAGGTCCGGTACTCGGCCGACGTATGGAAGCATGTCTTCCAGACCCACGATGCGCGTAACGTAGCCGTCGGGCACCTCCGGACGCACGTTTTCGGCTGGGCGCTTCAGATCTGCCCCGACCGTGACGTAGTGAATGCAGAATCCGAGGTACGTTCGGGCCGCATACATCAGTTCCCAGTAAAGGGCGCGTTTGAGCCCCCAAGCGCGCTTGCGCTGCGCGAAGTGTCGGAACTTCAAACTGACCAATCCCATGCCGCGCGACCTGGGCGCCAACGAAGGCCAAGATTCTCGCCGACAACCCACGGGTTGGGGTAGCGGGTATGTAATCGCGCGAAGCCGTGAACGGTGCACGGGGCCTGCAGCCGCCAGTGCTCGATAATGGCGATGACTACGGGAATCGGCATCCGCCTCAGGAGCGTTTGGGCACGGGATTCCCCCACGACACGCATCGGGCTCCCGCGAATGGCGCGCATACTGCAAGGCTCTTTTCTGGTCTGTCTCGTCACCCTGCCGGTGGCGTGGATGAACATCGATACACTGCCGCGTGCGTTGCCATCGTCGCCCGAACTGGCCGCCGACCCGCGCCAGGTCGAGTCGAAGCAGCAGCCGATCGACGTGCGAGTGGACGACATCGACTATCGGGTCGAACCGAAATTCAGCTATGCCCTCGACGGTGTGGTCGTCTCCTACCGTGTTCACGATGGCGATCGCATGCTGCACCGGGTTTGGAACGATCATCTCAATGTGGCTGACCTGTGCATCATCTGGGGCGACAACACGAAGAACGTCGATCTGCACGCCTTCGACTTCGCCAACGGTCAGTTCACCTGCACCTACCGCACGCGCAGCGAGAAGGATTGGCGCGCGTTCCGCGTCGATCAGATCTCCAACAATCACCTGATCAGCGCAGACCCGCTGATCCGCGGTCGCATCGGTGACGTGGCGGTGGGTGACACGGTGCGCCTCGAGGGGTACCTCGCCAGCTATTCGAATGGCTCGGGGTTCTCACGCGGCACGAGCACGACCCGCACCGATACCGGCAACGGTGCCTGTGAGACGGTGTACGTGACCGACTTCGACATCGTCGAGCCGGCACCCCGCCGGTGGCACAGCCTGCAGACCGCGGCGCTGTGGGGCATGCTGTTCAGCGGCGGCCTGTGGCTCGTGGGCGTCGGAAATAAACCATTCCGCGCGCGCGGCTAGTCTTCTGCGGTCGACTTCGATCCGGCATACTCACGCCACTGCAAGGTTGGCGGGGCTGCGATGAATCACCTACGTCTCGTTGCGTTCAGCTTGGTGCTCGGGTGTATCGCCGCGTGTACGGCGCCGGCACCGAAATCCGACACCAGCATCGATGGGGCTGACACGCCCCGTGCGGAACTAGCGCAAGCGGCTGTCGATGCACCGAAGGTGGATGACCCCGTGATCTGCGAATCGTCAGCCCCGACAGGGTCGAGGATTGCAAGGAAAACGTGCAAGCGGCAAAGCGTGATCGAACAGGAAAAGCGCGACGCGCGCGATGCGACCGACTCCGCACAACGCAGCGGTGTTCAGAGCGGCAATCCAACCAAGGGCTGAACGCATCGCCCTCGTGGCTTGGGCGTCCCCGTCACGCCAGTTTGTACTCGACCAACCGGCCCGGCATAGTGGTACTCCATGCGTAGTCGGGCAGCGTAGTTCATGCGACTCACCCAAACCGATGCAGCGTTCCTCTACACCGAATCGGCCAGTGGCCCGATGCACATCTCGTCGGTGTACATACTCGAGGGCGAGCTGCCATTCGAGCGGGTGTTCGGCCACTTCCAGGCGCGGCTGCACTTGGTGCCGTCCTACCGTCGCAAACTGGCCCAGGTGCCGTTCAACATCGCCCATCCAGAGTGGGTCGACGATCCGGAATTCGATCTCGCCAATCACGTGCTGGCGCATCGACTGCCAGCGGGCAGCACCATTGAACAAGGCATGGCAGCCGCCATCGAACTGAACGAACCGATTCTCGATCGCGCGCGGCCGCTGTGGAAGGTGTACGTGATCGAGGGTGTGCCGGACCGCACCCTCATTCTGCAGATGACGCACCACGCCATGATCGACGGCGCATCGGGCATCGAACTCACCACGGTGCTGTACGACTTCGATCCGAAGGGCGGCAACGTCGAGCCGCCGCCTGCAACAGCCTGGGTGGCTGAACCCACACCGACCGCGGCCGAACGATTCACCCGCGCGCTGCGCGACAATATGACGCGCCTGCGCAACGACCCATTCGCGGCGCTGCGCACGTCCCGCGACCAGCAGGCACTGTTCAGCCGCGCGCTCGGCGTGATGTCGCGATTCGTCGCCAAACCCGCCGTCACAGCGCCCTTCAATGCGGGCCTCGTGGGTCCCAAGCGCGAGCTGCGCTGGATGCGCCAGCCGTTGTCAGAAATTCGCGAAATCCGGCGCGCGCTCGGCGGCACCATCAACGACGTCGTACTGACGGTGGTCTCCGAAGCCGTCGCGCGCTACCTCGCGCAGCACAAGGAACGCGTGGATGGTCAGCACTTGCGCATCATGTGCCCGGTGAACGTGCGCACCGAGGCCCAGGAAGGAGCGCTCGGCAATCAGGTCTCAGCGATTTTTCCGATGCTGCCGGCCTGGCCCATGAACCCGGTGACCCGCCTCGGCGCGGTGTGCGCCGAAGTCGAACGCATCAAGGAAGAAGAAGAAGCGCAGGCGCTGACGTTTCTGCAGAACGCATTTCCCGAGCCCTGGCCAATCGCCCAGGTCGTAAGCCAACTCGTTGGCACGCCCCGAGATCCGACGACGCTTGCGGCTCGCTTCCCAATGCCGGTCATGCCCGCCATCGGTGGCTGGCGCCCGCCGAACCTCGGCCTGAATTTCGTTTGCACCAACGTACCCGGCGTGCAGGTTGCGCAGTACCTGTGCGGACACCGGGTACTCGACACCGTCGGCGTGCTGGTACTGAGCGGCAACATCGGGCTCGGCATCACGATCCTGAGCTACAACAAGAACCTGTACTTCAGTTTCATCTGCGAGCCGCGGCTGCTACCCGACATTCAAACGCTGGCTGACGCAGCGCAGGCGGCCTATGGCGAACTGCTCGCCGCCGCACGCGCACGCACGCAGCAGGCACGCGCGCAGTAACATCCTTCAAATTCAGTGAGTCACACACCATGCCAAGCGAAGCCATGACCGCCGACTATCCCAGAACGATCACCCTGCCCGACGGTCAGTCGGTGCGCGTGCGGCTCATGACGGCCGCCGACCGCGAGGCCCTGCTCGCGTTCGCACGCAGCCTGCCGCAGGAAGACCTGTTGTTCCTGCGCACCGACATCACCGATCCGGCGGTCGTCGATGAGTGGATTCACAACGTCGAATCCAAGCTCTCTGCCACACTGCTGGCATTCGACGACAGCGGCATCGTCGGTTATGCCACCGTGCATCGCAATCGCGCACCTTGGACGCGCAGCGTCGGTGAACTGCGCGTAAACGTTGGCGCGCGCTATCGCGCCCGTGGCCTTGGTCGCAGTCTCACCTCGCAGATCTTCGATCTGGCACGACACATGGGCCTGCGCAAATTGATGGCCAACATGATGACCGATCAGCACGGTGCGCAAGCGGCGTTCCGGCGTCTGGGGTTCGTGCCGGAAGCGCTGCTCGCCGACTATGTCGAAGATCGCAATGGCTCGCCGCGCGACCTCGTGATGATGTCCTACGACATCGGCGGTCACACCGACCACGTGGCCGAGCCGCTGCGCATGGGCTAACTGGATTGTGGGAGCGGGCTTGCCCGCGAACTGTCGCGGGCAAGCCCGC
>JBGSQB010000001.1:0-6816 GCA_041738285.1 Pseudomonadales bacterium
CCCGACACGAACGAGGCGGTCGAACTGATCGCACGTGTACTCGCTGACGCCCCTGCGCGCATCGCCGCAATCGGACCGCTCACCAACATCGCCCTGCTGCTGCACCACCATCCAGAGTGCAGCGGACAGATCGCGGAAGTCGTGATCGTCGCTGGCCGCTCGCCGGGACGCGCGTTCTACATCGGCGATGCCGGTCCTGTGCGCGACTTCAATTTCGAGAACGACGTGCGCGCGACACAGATGCTGCTGGACTGCGGTGTGCCCATCACGATGGCCGGCTTCGAACTCACGAGCCAGGTCGTCGTTACCGAAGCAGACCTTGCAGCCATCGCCGCGCGATCGACACCTGTGGCGGACTATCTGCACCGCAACTCGCTCGCCTGGGCGCGCCACTGGACCAAGCAGTTTCCAGTCGATGCGGGCTTTCACCCCTGGGATTCCGCGGCGCTCGCCTGGCTCGTGCACCCAGAATGGTTCACGACCGACCGACGCGGAGCTCGAATCCTGCCAAAGACCGACAAACGCGGCGCCTGGCTCGAATGCGGGCCAGATGTCGACGGCCCAGTGGTGACCTACCTCACCGGCTTCACGCCGGGCGGCGCCGACGCCTTCGTGCGGGGCATCGTCGAGCAGATCTATTGAATCGGGGACAGTTGACCTATTTCGCATGGAAATAGGTCAACTGTCCCCGATTTCCATTGGCAGTAGCTATCGACGCCATCGGATCATTCGATTTCATTGATCATTAGCCTGCGGCCACACTGTGCCCCATCGACATCAACTGCTGGAGCACAGCATGAAAACACTCGCCATCGGAGATCGTATCCCGACCGTCAACTTCCGCACCCGTACCGACGATAACTGGCTCGATGTATCGACCGATGAGGTCTTTGCCGGCCGCACCGTGGTCGTGTTCTCGCTGCCCGGGGCATTCACTCCCACCTGTTCCGGTAGCCAATTGCCGGGCTACGAACGGCTGGCCCCGCTGTTCGCAGCGAGCGGTGTGGACGAGATCGTGTGCATCTCGGTCAACGATGGATTCGTCATGCACGAATGGCAGCGGACTGCCGGGATCGAAAGCGTGCGTCTGTTGCCCGACGGCAATGGCGAGTTCACGTCCGGCATGGGCCTGCTCGTTAACAAGGGCGACCTCGGGTTTGGCCTGCGTTCGCGTCGCTATTCCATGCTCGTGCGCGACGGTGTGATCGAGCGCCTGTTCATCGAAGCCGACGTGCCAGGAGATCCTTACGCGGTGTCGAACCCGGAGACGATGCTCAAAGCCATCAATCCCCTGGTTGCGATACCGGCCACCGTCGTCGTACTCACCAAGCCCGGCTGCCACCACTGCAGCCGCGCGAAATCCGTGCTGCGTTCCTCGGGCCTGCAGTTCGATGAGGTCTCTGTACCCGATGCGCACACGTTGCATGGCCTGTCAGGTCGGCATACGACACCGCAGGTGTTCATCGACGGCGTCCACATCGGCGGCGCCGATGAACTCGAGCGGCATCTGGCCGGAACTGCCTCACAGGCAGCTTGAGCGGCATCGCCTATCCGCTGGCCAATCAAGTAGCATCGGTGCCCATCCAAGAGGAGCACCCATGGCTCGACTGAACGGCAAACGGATCGTCGTCACCGGCGCTGGCAGCGGCATCGGCCGCGCCAGCGCCGAACTCTTTCAGGCGGAAGGCGCGCGCGTCATCGCTGTGGACCTGTCGGAGTCGGTCGTCACCACGCGCGCCGCGATATGCATCACTGCAGATGCCGCCGACGAGGAAGCCGTGGCTGGGTTCATCCGGCAGTGTATCGAGGAGTTCGGCGGTATCGATGGCGTGTACGCGAACGCCGGTATCAGCGGTGGCCGCGCACCGATGTTCGAGCTCTCGACCGAGCAGTGGGAACAGACCCTGCGCGTCAATCTCATCGCGCCCTTTCTTGCGATCAAACACGCCGCGCCCCATATGATCCGTCAGGGGAGCGGTGCTCTACTGTGTACGGCATCGGTTGCAGGGTTGCGGGCCAATGCCGGAGGCGTGGACTACAGCGCGAGCAAGGCTGGTGTGGTGAGCCTGGTGCAGACCGTCAGTCATCAGCTCTACGGCACGGGCGTGCGCATCAACGCCATCTGCCCTGGGCTCATCGAGACCGGTATGACGAAACCCGTGTTCGATCGCGCGAAGCAGCGCGGCACAGACGATCGCATCGGTCAGCTCAATCCGCTCAAGCGCCCGGGCCAGGCACGAGAGATCGCGAATATGGCCGCGTTTCTGCTGTCGGACGATGCGTCCTATGTCAACGGCCAGGCCATCGCCGTCGATGGTGGGCTGTCTTCGAGCCATCCATTCGTGCGTCCGAGCCGATCATGAAGCGCATCGCCTGCGCACTCGTCGCGACAGTGCTGGCAGGTTGCAGCGAGCCTGTCCCACCAGCGAAACCCAAAGCCGCAACCAATCCGATCAGCTTCGAAGGCGAGCAATTGCTTGCTGAGCCGCCGGTGAACTGGCAGCTGGTGTTTCAAAGTGACCGACCAGGCACGCGTCTGGTGGAGTACGTGCCGGACGATTCACCGGCCGATGACTGGGTCGAGAAACTCGCATTCGAGTCCTTCACTGGAGATCCGCTACCTGCGCCGAACGACTTGATTGCGCAGATCGCGGCGGACCAACGCGCCACCTGCGAACATTTTACGGACACGCAAACGTTCAGCGGTGAAGAAAACGGATATCCGACCGTGGTGCACCTGCTCATCTGTTACGTGAACAAGCTCAACAACAGGGGTCAAGTGAGTCTGGTGAAGGCGATTCAGGGCGATGCGCACTTCTACGCCATCACCATGGCTGCGCGCACGCAACCGATTGAACTCGACAATGAACTGCCACTGCCCGCGGAACTCATCGCCCAGTGGGCGGCATATCTCGGCGCTATCTCGGTGTGCAACGCCGATGCACCGGCGCACCCATGCCCGGACACTGCCAAGACGCTGGCCACGCCGCCCGAGATATCAGAAACAGTCGGCAGCTAAGGCCATCACCGCACTCGAGGGCGCCGCGATCGACGTCGCAAGTGCCGTCTGTCGCGGCAACAATCGGCTGAAGAAGAACTGTGCGGTGAGCTTCTTGGCGCCCCCGAACTCGTCATCCGGCGCGATCGCTGCCATGTGCGAGAAGAGCCAGGCGTAGGTCACGAGTGCGAACAGTTCGAGATAGTCCGTGGAGACCGCGCCAGGCAGCGCCGGGTCCGCATCCGCGCGTTCGATGATCGAGGCAGTCACCTGCTGCAATCGATCGAGCGCCTCGGCGACGCTGGATGCGAACGCTTCATCACCCAGGCCTTGCGCGCGAAGCGAGTCGATGAACTCGAACGCAGTGGCGCCGCCATCGCGCACGACCTTGCGGCCGATCAGGTCCAGCGCCTGTACGCCGTTGGTACCCTCGTAGATCTGCGCGATGCGCACGTCACGCACGAACTGCTCCATCCCCCACTCGGCGATGTAGCCGTGGCCGCCGAAGACTTGCTGTGCCAGCACGCAGCACTCGAAGCCGCGATCGGACAAACACGCTTTGGCAACGGGCGTGAGCAACCCGACCATGCGCTCCGCGCGTTCACGCTGGGCTTCATCTTCGGAGTATTTGGCGAGATCGAGTTCGCGCCCTACCAACGCCGCGAAGGCGCGACCGCCTTCGTTGTATGCGCGTGCGGTCAGCAGCATGCGGCGCACATCGGGGTGGACGACGATGGGGTCGGCTGCCGCATTGGCGTTGACGGGGCCGCTCGGTCCCCTCCCCTGCGTCCGCTCAGCCGCGTAGCGCGCTGCAACCTGATAGGCCGCTTCCGCGGTGCCGAGGCCCTGGATGCCGACCGACAGGCGCTCGTAGTTCATCATGGTGAACATTGCAGCAAGGCCTTGGTTGGGTTCGCCCACGAGAAAGCCACGCGCGCCTTCGTAGTTCATGACGCAGGTCGGACTACCCTTCACACCCATCTTGTGCTCGAGTGAACCGACCGACATGGCATTGCGCTCACCGAGGCTGCCATCGGCGTTGACCATGAACTTCGGCACGATGAACAGCGATATACCGCGTGTGCCTTCTGGCGCATCCGGCAGCTTCGCGAGCACCAGGTGGATGCAGTTTTCAGCGAGGTCGTGATCACCATAGGTGATGAAGATCTTGGTGCCGGTGATGCGATAGCTGCCATCGGCGGCCGGCTCCGCGCGACTGCGCATGATGCCGAGATCAGTACCCGCGTGGGCTTCGGTCAATGCCATCGCGCCGGTCCATCGACCGGCATACAGCATCGGCAGATAGAGCGCCTGCTGATCGGGCGTGCCGTGGTTCGAGATGCACGTCGCTGCGCCTACAGTCAGGGTGCCGCACAAATACAGCCCGGTATTGGTGCCGTAGAACATCTCCTCGAGCGCAACCGTGAGCATCTTCGGCAGCCCCTGGCCGCCGACATCCGACCGCCCGGAGACACCGAGCCAGCCACCATCGGCGAGCGCGCGGAACGCCGCTTTGAACCCCGTCGCCGTGCGTACTTCACCGTCGGCCAAACGCGCGCCTTCCCGATCACCTGCCTGGTTGCACGTCGCGAGTTCGTTGGCTGCCACTTTGCCGCCTTCTTCGAGCACGGCGCGCACGAGGTCGCGCGTGGTATCGGCGAGCTGCGGTATCGATCGCCAGGTCTCATCTGCCTTGAGCAGATCGAACAGAACGAACTCCATGTCCCGAAGCGGCGGTTGGTACTCGGCCATCGAAGTGCCCCTGTCGTTAGTTGTGCGCGAATGCCGCGACGTCGATCCCCATGAGCGATGCTGCGCTCGCTTCGGCGGATCGGCGATGCGCCTCGGCGCGCGGCAGAATGCGGTCGACGTAGAACTGGGCCGTCGCGATCTTGCCGCCGAGGAACGCGTCGGTCTCCGCGTCCGCCGACGATTTGGCGATCAGCGCCATGCGCACCCAGAAATGTGTGAGCACGGCGTAGCCCGAGTACATCAGAAAGTCGACTGCAGCGGCACCGAGCGCGTCGGCATCCTGCGCGGCGCGTGCGCCGATACCCATGGTGAGTGCCGCCCATTCATCGGCGATCGCATCCAGCCGTGATGCGAGTGCCGGCAGCCCTGCAGAAGCTTCAGTTGCCAGCGCCTTCATCTCACCGATGAGTGCGAGCAACGCCTTGCCCTGGGTCATCAGCACTTTGCGGGCAAGCAGGTCGAGCGCCTGAATCTGGGTGGTGCCCTCGTACAGCAGCGTAATGCGCGCGTCGCGCACATATTGTTCGATACCGGTCTCGCGAATGAAGCCATGGCCACCGAAGATCTGGAGCGAGTGATTGGCACACTCGAATCCGGTTTCGGTGAGGAATGCCTTGACGATCGGTGTCAACAGGCTGAGGCGTTCTTCGGCTGCAATCTGCGCATCGCCGGAGCGGTACAACGAGATGTCGGCCTGCAGCGCCGTGTAATAGATCAGTGCGCGGCCGCCTTCGAGCAGCGCCTTCTGGGTCAGCAACATGCGTCGCACATCCGGGTGCACAATGATCGGGTCGGCGGGGCCGCTCGCATTCTTCGGCCCGGTCAGCGAGCGCATCTGCAGCCGTTCCTGGGCATACGCGAGGCTCGTCTGATACGACACCTCCATGATGCCGAGGCCCTGCATCCCGACCCCGAGCCGCGCGCTGTTCATCATGGTGAACATACAGCGCATGCCCTGATGCTCTTCGCCGACGCGATAGCCGACCGCGCCATCGAAGTTCAGGACGCAGGTGGCGTTGCCGTGAATGCCCATCTTCTCCTCGATGCCCGTACACGTGACCGCGTTGCGCGCACCGAGCGAACCGTCCTCTGTTATGTGGAGCTTCGGCACGATGAACAGCGTGATGCCGCGGGTACCCGCTGGGGCATCCGGCAGCCGCGCGAGTACCAGGTGCAGAATGTTGGGCACTAGGTCGTGCTCGCCGGCGGAGATGAAGATCTTGGTGCCGGTGATTGAATAGGTGCCATCGGCGTTGGGTGTTGCCTTGGTCGTCAAGAGGCCCACATCGGAACCAGCCTGTGGCTCGGTCAGACACATGGTGCCAGTGAACTCGCCGGACAAGAGCCGGGTCAGGAAGCGCTGCTTCTGTTCCCGCGTGCCGTGAGTGGACAACGCGTACATGGCCGAGGAGGAGAGGTCCGGATACATCGTCCACGCCATGTTGGCGGTGCTCATCGCCTCGCCGACCAGAAGCCGAATACTCGCGGGCAACCCCTGGCCACCGAACTGCGGGTCTCCGGTCATGCCGGCCCAGCCGGCATCGCGGTAGACCGCGTACGCCGCCTTGAAACCTGTGGGCGTTGTTACCGCGCCGCGGTCGAACGTGCAGCCTTCTTCATCGCCCGCGCGATTGCAGGGAAACAGTTCCTTCTCGCTGAACTGGGCGGCGGCATCGAGGATGGAATCGAGATCCTCGCGCGAGACTCGTTCGCAGCGCTCGAGCGCCGCGTAGTGCGACTGCGCGTCCAGCACATCGTGGAGCACAAACTGACTGTCGCGTAGCGGCGCACGGTATTCCGCCATGAGTGAGCCTCTTCGAGTTTGCAGCGGATTCACCGCGGAGGCGCACCTTAAGGCGCAGAGATTTGCCTGTCAAAAAGCAGGTTGTTTCGGGATGTGAGGAAACCTAAGCGCGGACGTCGAGCAGGAAGCCGAGGACTTCGTCCGCGGTCTGAATGACCTTGGCGGAGGCTTGCACCTGGCGCTTGTGAAGCTTCAGTTCGACCAGCGCTTCGGCGGCATCGGCAAGGGCGTCGGTAGGTCGGTCGGGGCGCGTGACGCCATC
>JBGSQB010000022.1:0-62723 GCA_041738285.1 Pseudomonadales bacterium
CCCCCCGAAGACCCGCCCGGCACCCGCTCGGTGTCGAAGGGATTGCGGACCGGGCCGTAAAAACTGGTCTCGTTCGATGAGCCCATGGCGAACTCGTCCATGTTGGTCTTCCCGACCATGATGGCGCCGGCGTCGCCGAGCCGCTTGACCACTGTCGCGTCGTAGGGCGGCGTGAACGAATCGAGCATGCGCGATCCGCACGATGTGCGCACGCCACGGGTGCAGAAGATGTCCTTGTGCGCGATCGGTACGCCTGTCAGCGCGGTGGCTTCGCCGTTCTGGCGTTTCACATCAGCCGCCCGCGCCTGGGCCAACGCGCGGTCATCGTCGACGACCGTAATGAAGGCGTTCAGCGAGGTGGTGGCGCGGATGCGCGCGAGCACCGCGCGCGTCAGCTCTTCGCTCGACAGGGATCCTGCGGACAGTGCGGCATCGACCTCGGTAATCGAACGGAAGTCGCTCATTCTAGGACGCGCGGCACCAGATACAGGCCGTCGCGGGTGAGCGGCGCGATGTGTTGGAAGGAGTCGCGATCGACTGTTTCGGTAACGACGTCCGCGCGCAGGCGGGCAGTCGCGTCGAGCGGGTGCAACAGCGGCTCGACGCCTTCGGTTGCGACGGATGCGATGGCGCCGACCATCTCGATCATCCGTTCCAGATCGCGACGGGCTTCATCGCGTTCGTGTGGTGCAAGTCCGAGCTGCGACAGCGCGCAGAGTTTGTCGATGTCGTGATCGGAAATGCTCATGAATTGGCGCGGAAAAAACGGCACCATAGCACAAATGTTCCTTGCTCTGAATCCCCGCCGTTGCTAGAGTCCCGCGCGTTTTCCGCTGCTTGCGCGCCACATCTAAGTAAATGTTCAAGTACATCCGTGGCCTCTTTTCGCGCGACCTTTCCATTGACCTGGGTACCGCCAACACCCTCATTTATGTGCGCGACCAGGGCATCGTGCTGAACGAGCCGTCCGTGGTCGCCATTCGGCATCACAACAATCAGAAAACCGTCGCCGCGGTGGGCCTGGATGCCAAGCGCATGCTCGGACGCACGCCAGGCAACATCACGGCGATTCGACCCCTCAAGGATGGCGTCATCGCCGACTTTCTGATCACCGAGAAGATGCTCAAGTACTTCATCGCCAAGGTGCACGAAAACTCGTTCATTCGCCCGAGCCCCCGTGTGCTCGTGTGCGTGCCCTGCAAATCGACGGAAGTCGAACGACGCGCGATCCGCGAATCCGCGTTGTCCGCGGGTGCCCGGGATGTGCGGCTGATCGAAGAGCCCATGGCGGCTGCGATCGGAGCCGGTCTGCGTGTCGAGGAGGCCCGCGGCACGATGGTCGTCGACATCGGTGGTGGCACCACCGAGATCGCGGTGATCTCGCTCAATGGCGTCGTCTATTCCGACACCGTGCGCGTCGGCGGTGATCGGTTCGACGAGGCGATCGTCGCCTACGTCCGACGCACTCAAGGCAGTCTGATCGGCGAAGCAACCGCCGAGCGCATCAAACACGAGATTGGCGCCGCGTACCCGCAGAAGGAGATTCGCGAGATCGACGTGCGCGGGCGCAATCTGGCGGAGGGCGTGCCGCGCAGCTTTACGCTCAACAGCAACGAGATCCTCGAGGCATTGCAGGAACCCCTGGCCATGATCGTGCAGGCGGTCAAGAGCGCGCTCGAACAGACGCCGCCGGAACTGGCGTCGGATATCGCCGAGACCGGTATGGTGCTGACCGGTGGTGGTGCGCTGCTGCGCGACATCGACACCCTGCTCGCCGAGGAAACCGGCCTGCCCGTGATCATCGCTGACGATCCACTGACGTGTGTCGCGCGTGGGGGCGGCAAGGCGCTCGAACTGATGGATGCGGCGGGTAACGCTGACCTTCTTTCCACGGAATGATCCCAACGTGCGGTCGGGTGAAGGCCAGCCTGGCTGTGTCCGGTTGAGGTTGCCATCAAGGCGCTTTTCCTAAGGCAATCGGGCGCGGGCTATCTGTTGCTGGCGCTCGCGATCGTCTCCGCGCTGCTGCTCGTCATCGACCTCAATTCCCGATTGCTGGATCCGACGCGCGCGTTACTGGCGACGATTGTCAGCCCGATCTATTACATTGCCGAGTCCCCATACGATGTGTCGCGCGGCGTCGGCGAGGCGTTTGCCAGTCGAACCACGCTGCAGGAGGAGAACGAGCAGCTCAAGCGGCGCGTGCTGGAACTGTCCCAGGTGTCCCAGCAGTTCGTTTCCCTGCGTGACGAGAACGCGCGCCTGCGCGAACTGCTTGGCAGTCGCCGTCGACTCGGTGCCGAAGTGCTGGTGGCCGAGTTGATCGGCGTCATTCCGGCGCCCAACACGCTCCAGGTCGAAATCGACAAGGGCAGCCAATCCGGTGTCTATGTCGGCCAGGCCGTCATCGACGCCGATGGGCTGTTCGGCCAGGTGGTAGAGGTATCGGCCTTCGCCAGTCGTGTCATGTTGGTCGCGGATGCATCACATGCGGTGCCGGTGCAGGTGACGCGCAACGACTTCCGATCGATTGCGGCCGGGACCGGGCGCCTTGATGCCTTGGAACTCGAGTATGTGCCGATCACCGCCGACATCGTCGAAGGCGACGTGCTCGTCAGCTCGGGCCTCGGAGGCCGGTTCCCGCGCGGGTATCCCGTTGGCGTCGTGACCCGGGTCGTCGTGGATCCTACCGTGCCGTTTGCGCAAGTCAGCGCGCGGCCTTTGGCGGCGCTGGATCGCACCCGTCATGTGCTGCTGGTGTTCGAGGTCAAGCAGGACCCGCCGCCGGCGCCCGCGGTAGATGATGCACAAGCTCCGACACCCGCGGAGGCAGCGCCTTGAACCCATTCAATGGCGGCTGTGTCATCATCACATCGCTGGTTGCGGCGATGATCCTCGCAGTGGTGCATCTGCCGGAAACCGCGCCCCAATGGCTCGGCTGGCTGCGTCCGGGGTGGATCCTGCTGGTGGTCTTCTATTGGGTGATGGCGCTGCCGCATCGGTTCGGGATGATCTCGGCATGGGTCACGGGTCTGTTGGTCGATGTGCTCTACGCAGATCCGCTGGGCGTGAACGGCTTCTGCCTCGCAGCGCTTACCTTTGTCACCTGGTCGTTTTACGAACGGTTTCGCATGTATTCGGTGGCCCAGCAGTGCGTCGTCGTATTCGTGATGGTGCTGTCCGTCGAAGGGGTGCGCATGGTGGTGCAATCCCTCGCGCGGGACGGGGGCTTCAGCTGGGGCATTTTTCTGCCTGCACTCATGAGCACCCTTGCGTGGCCGCTGGTGGCCGGGGTGCTGGGGAGTGTGAGGCGCCAGTTCCAGGTCGACTGACGTGAGCACGTCGACAGGGACGGCGGAACCGCAGATCGTGTTGGCCTCGGCGTCACCGCGGCGGGCGGCGCTACTGACCGCGATTGGTATTCACTTTCGGGTGGTCGTGACCGACATCGATGAGCGCGCCAGGCCGGGTGAGCCGGCGGAGCGTCTGGTCGAACGCCTGGCACTTGCGAAAGCGGCCAGTGCGCTGCGTCACGCCGGGGGTCTGCCGGTGCTGGCGGCGGATACGATTGTCGTCATCGATGATGCAGTGCTCGGAAAACCGGCTGTCGAAGCGGAAGGGCTGGCCATGATCTCGCGGCTGTCGGGCCGTAGTCATCGCGTGATCACCGCCGTTGCGCTCGCCAACGGTACGACGGCGCAGACCCGGATCTCGTCTACGACGGTGACCTTTCGCGTGATCGATCCCGACGAGGCGCGCGCCTATTGGAAAACCCTCGAACCCGCGGACAAGGCCGGGGGTTATGGCATCCAAGGCATTGGGGGTATATTTGTCGATCACATCGAGGGCAGTTACAGCGGCGTCGTTGGACTGCCCGTAGCTGAAACAGAAAGCTTGCTGCGCGCCTTCGGCGTGAACACCTGGCGGTATCGTGGTGGTTGAGGTCGCCGATGGACGAAGATCTGCTCATCAACGTCAGCGGATTCGAAACCCGTGTGGCGCTGCTCCAGAACCATGTACTGACCGAAGTGCATCTGCAGCGGTCGGGTCCGTACAGCCTGACGGGCAACATCTACAAGGGCCGCGTCGAGCGCATTCTGCCCGGTATGCAGGCCGCGTTCGTCAGTATCGGCACGGGTCGGCCAGGATTCCTGCATGCGCGCGACATCGATGCCCCGCGAATCAGCGTTGCCGAACCGGAACCTGAAACGGCCGACATCCGCGATCTCGTCACCGAGGGGCAGTCGATTCTCGTGCAGATCGCCAAGGATCCCATTGCGAGCAAAGGCGCGCGTCTGACGACCCAGCTCGCGCTTGCGAGCCGATTTCTCGTTCATATGCCGTTCAGCAGCCACCTTGGAATCTCGCAACGTATCGAGGACGAATCCGAGCGTGAACGATTGCGAGTGCACACCGATGCAGCACGGATCGCGGCTTCCGCAAGTGACGCCGGCGTGATCGTGCGCACGGCGGCGGAAGGTGCGACCGAAGAGCAGTTGCGTGCGGACTTTGCGGTGCTGCAACGCATCTGGAAAAAGGTCTCCGAGCGCGGCCGTACGAGCGAGACACCATCGCTCGTGTACGAAGAGCTGCCCATACATACCCGCGTCATTCGTGATCTGGTCAGCCCAGCCCTGCGCACCGTGCAGATCGACGAGTCGCGAACGTTCGAGCGGGTGCGGGCGTTTGCCGCGGAGTTCGTACCCGAGTTCGTCGACCGCATCATGTTGTACGACGATGCGGTGCCACTGTTCGATCGTTTTGGCGTAGAGGACGACATTGAGCGTGCGCTCAGCAGCCGGGTGGCGCTCAAGTGCGGCGGCCACCTGGTGATCGAGCAAACTGAGGCGATGACCACGATTGACGTCAACACGGGCGGATTCGTCGGCGCACGCAATCTGGAGGACACGGTGTATCGCGCCAACCTCGAGGCCGCGTCGATCGTGCCGCGCCAGCTGCGCTTGCGAAATCTCGGTGGCATCATCGTCATCGACTTCATCGACATGAATGACGAAGAACATCAGCGCCACGTGCTGCGTGCGCTCGAAAAGGCGTGCGAGGGCGACCCCGGCAGAATCCGTATCTCGGGGTTCTCCGCCCTGGGCCTGGTGGAAATGAGTCGCAAGCGCACCCGTGAAAGCCTGGTGCGACAGCTGTGTCGTCCGTGCGACGCCTGTCAGGGCCGTGGGGTCGTAAAGACGGCGGAAGTGGTCTGTTTCGAGATCTTCCGGGCGATCGATCGCGACGTGCGCAGCGCGCGCAAGGCACCCGAACTCGGGGTAACTGGAGAGTATCTCGTGCGCGCATGTCAGGACGTCGTGGATCGTTTGCTCGACGAAGATCGTGCTGCGGTTGCGTGCCTGGTCGAGCAAATCGGTCGTGACGTGCGATTTCAGGTGGAACCGAGCTACACGCCCGAACAATTCGACGTAGTGCTCGTGCGCGGCGTGTCCCGCTGACGACGCGAGGAAGAACACAGATGCCTCCCCCCATCCTGGTTATGTCACCGTGTTGAACGCGTTGCTGCGTCCGTTGGTGCTGTTAGCCGGATTCCTTGCTGTAGCGCTTGCGATCATCACCACGGCGGGGCGAATCGTGGTCACGTTCGTCGATGAGTTCGAATCCGAGCTGAATTCACTGCTCGCGGCCAGGGACATTCGAGTCAGCGGACTGCAAGCCACATGGCACCACCTCAATCCGGTCGTCAGAGTGGCGAGCCTGAGATTTCCCGGCGGCCATGCCGAAGACGTCGCGTTCGAACTCGATTTGCTGGAAACCGCCATCAACAGCGCGATCGTCGCGCGCTATCTGAGCGTCGGCGCGTTGCGGCTGATGGTGGTACGGATGGAGGATGGTCGTTGGAGCCTCGGCGGTACCGGAGCCCAACCCGGCGCTGGCTTCGATGCGCTGCCGCTGCTGCTCGACAGCGATCACCTCGACGTCGAGCGGATCGAAGTTGCGTTGGCGCGATCGGTGACGGATGGGGCAGATGCAGTCGAGGTGCTCGGACACATCGAAGGAAGCGCGCGTATTGTCAACGAGCGCCCGCGCCACAGCGGTGACATTCGCCTTGCGTTCGTCGACGCGGATTGCGACGCCTGCGAATTGACGTTGGGTTGGAGCCTTGCCACCGGCAGCTTCGGTATCGATCTCGACGGTGTGGTGGCGCTCGACGCAGACGGCTTCGGTATCCCTGCCCACGTCGGTCGCGGATTGGGTATCGGTAGTGGGCGATTCGAATCCCTGCGCGGTCGCTGGATCGTGGTCGACGGCGACGGCCGCGGCACGCTTACCGCGAGTGCGCGCGAGATTGGGCTGCCGCGTGGATCGATCGATGCAGTCGATGTAACGGTCGAGGCGCGCTCGGAACTGTGGCACAGGGATTGGGTGGGTCGCGTCGGTGAACTGATGGTGCGCGCCGGCGATTCGGAGTCGAAGCTCACGGACGTCGACTTCGCGCTGCGCACCGGGTTGACGGGCGCATTGGCGTTGGAGTTTGCGGCGCGGGACCTCGACATCGGGCAGCAACTGCCGATCGTCCGCAGTGCGCTGGTCGAGTTGCCGGTGGCACCCGAGTGGATCGATGCGCTGGTCCCGGGCGGTCTCGTGGAACGTATCTCCGGCCGATATGCATTCGCCGATCGCGAGCTGAGCGGTGTAGCCGACGTCACCGATATCTCTACGGAGCACTACAAGGGCGTGCCGCGGCTGCGGAACGTGCGCGCGCGTCTGGTCGGTACCGAGCGTGGATTCAATGCGCAGGTGAATGGCAGTGGCGTGACGCTCGGCCTGATGGATCTGTACGACGAGCCGCTACTTCTCGATGAGGTCCAAGCAAACGTCCGGCTTTGGTTCAAAGACAAACTTCTCATCGTCCGTGCACAGGACATTGCGGCTCGGTTCGGTCAGACCCATGCCCGGGCGGCGTTCGCGCTGTCGCGGCCCGAGGTCAAGCAGGAGCAACGGATCAGCGTCTGGGTTGCGGCCGATGCGGTCGATGCGCTGACCGCTCGCGATTTCGTGCCGAAGAAGATGTCACCTGCCCTGATCGCGTGGCTGGATCGGGCGGTGATTGCCGGCATCGCGCGTAACACGCGTGTTGCGTATTACGGGCATATCGCCGCGACGGACGGGCTGCCGATGCGGCAGGCGGAAATCCGCTTCGATATCGACGGTGGCGCGGTGAGGTTTCACGATGACTGGCCCCTGGCGGCGGCGATCGATGGCCAGGTCGCGATCACAGCGCAGGGCGTCGATGCTTGGCTCGACCGGGGTGCGATTCGGGGCATCGAGGTGAAGTCGGCGCGACTGCGAAGCCCACGCACAGGCGAATACATCGATGTCGAAGGTCAAGGTATCGGCAGCGCGGAGGCGGCGCACGACCTGATCAATGATTCGCCCCTTGCGCAGACGCTCTCGTTCATCCGGCCGGATTGGCGCTTGCAAGGGCCGCTGAGCTACGCCATCAGCATGCGCGTGCCGATCAAGCAGTCAGTGCCGGCCGCGGATCTGAAAGTGGAACTCGACGTCGCTCTCGGTGGCGTGGATGCCTCGCTCGGCAGCGTAGGACTCGACTTCAATCAGCTTCGTGGCGCTGTGCGCTACGAATACCCCTACGCGGTCACTGCCACACAGATCGACGGACAGATGTTTGGACGCCCCGCGCAATTCAACGCGCGCTACGAGTCGGGGCGTATTGGTCTGGGTATCGGTGGTCGCGCCGGGGTTTCCGATGTCGCGCAATGGCTCGCGACCGACGTCGACGGCATGCTGGCCGGCGAGTTCGACTTTGATGGCGAGCTCTCGGTGTGGCCCGGCACAACCCGGCCGCCTGCGGTCGCCGTGACGAGCGACCTCGAAGGCGTCGAGATCACGCTGCCGCCACCGCTGTCGAAAGCCGCCGCCGCCGTGCGTTCGGCACGCGTGGAAGTCGAACTGCGCGATGCCTTGCTGTTCATTGCCGGGAGCACGGACGATGGGTTGCGATTCTGGGTAAGGCGGCCGGACGAGGGTGCAATCGGCGCACAGATCAGTCTCAATGGACCGCTGCCTGCGGAAGATCCGACCCTTGATCGTGTCGTGGTCAGTGGCCAGCTGCCATCGTTGGCGCTGGATCCATGGGTGGACCGCTTCGGTGATTCGCTGCGCGACCTCGATGCGGCGACCCGTGGCGATCGCCCGCTTCGTCTACGCGTGGATGACTTCGCTGTGGAGCGAGTGACCTATCGCGAGACCGTATTCGATGCGGTAGTCGCGAACGTCGCTGTCGGGGACGACGGCTCGGAGTTGACAGTTGAGTCACCGACGCTCGCCGGGCGGCTGAATGTCCCGGCAGACGGCATCGCGACGCTCGTCGTGGAGCATCTGCATCTACCGGCTGCCGTTGAGACCACCGACAAGGATCCGCTTGCCGGCGTCGATCCGAGCTTCATCACCGAGGCGGTCGTGGCCGTGAACGATGTGCGTGTTGGCGATGCTTCCTACGGCGGCTGGCAGTTCAAGCTGCGACGCGATGGATCAGTCGTGGAGGTTCATGACCTGAAGGGCGCGTTGCGCGGCCTCGATATCGTAGGCACCAAGCCGTTGCGCTGGCAGTCCGGCCTGGATGGGCACACTGCGTTCACCGGACAAGTCACCGGTAGCAACCTCGAGACCGTATTGCCGCAGTTCGGCTATGCCCCGAGCGTCATCACCAAGTCCGTCGAGGCGAAGGTCAATGTCTCCTGGCCGGGGTCACCGCTCAACTTTACGCTCAGCGAGCTGCTGGGAACGGTCAAGGTCGATGCCAAGGAGGGCCGGTTCGTCGATGTGGAGAGCGGCGGATCCCTGCGCATGTTCAGCCTGCTCAACTTCACCGCCATCGCCAAGCGGATGGCGCTCGATTTCTCCGACGTGTTCGGCAAGGGCATCAGTTTCGATGATTTGACGGCCGGAATCGCGATGGATGCCGGCGACATCCGCTTCATGGAACCGATGGTCATCGATGGCACCGGCGCCTATTTTCGAGTCGGCGGTCGGGTCAACTTTCGCACCGGCGAACTCGACAATGACATGGTCGTCACGCTACCCGTCAGTTCGAGCCTGCCCTGGTACGCTGCCTATCTCAGCTTCGTAAACCCGATAGCCGCCGGTGCGGTACTTGTCGGAGAACGTCTGTTCCGCAACCAGATCGACAGCTTCTCGAGCGCCACCTACAAGGTGACTGGGACCCTCGATGAACCGAAGGTCGAGTTCGTCCGCGTGTTCGGACGCGGTGCAGACACGAAGGCCGATGAAAACCCGGCAGCTACGCCCGTTCCGCCACCTGCAACGGACGCACCGACAACCGTTCCGTCCGCTCCGGAGAAACCGACGTGAGTGACGCGCTGACTGCCGCACGCAACGCTATCCTCACGCCTGCATCGCTGACCGAAGCCGCCCTTGGCGACGTGGTCGCGAGACTGTCCGGTGGTGGCATCGATTTTGGCGAGTTGTACTTTCAGGCGACGCGCAGCGAGAGCTGGGGTCTCGAAGATGGCATCGTCAAGGATGGCTCATTCAGCGCCGATCGCGGCGTAGGCGTGCGCGCGCTGTCCGGTGAGAAGACGGGTTTCGCATACTCGGATGACATCACGGCAAACGCCTTGAGTGATGCGGTCCAAGCGGCGCGCAGTATCGTCGTTCACGGTGGCAGCGGCACTTCGCCCAAGCTGACTGCAGTGAAGGCACCTACGCGCTATGGCGCGATCGACCCGCTGTCTTCCCTCGACGAAGCCGACAAGATTGCCTTGCTGCAACGCATCGATGCTCAGGCACGTCGGGAGGACCCGCGCGTCACTCAGGTAAATGCCCGTGTATCGATGGTCCATGAACTCAACCTCGTGGTGGCCACCGACGGCACGCTCGCAGCCGACGAACGACCGCTCGTGCGATTGGATGTGAGCGTCATCGTCGAGCAAGGCGGGCGCCGTGAGCGCGGTTCAGCCGGCGCAGGTGGCCGCGTCTCGCTGGCCACGTTTCTGGCCGGGGATGGTGGCCTTGCACTCGCGCGCGAAGCGGTGCGCATCGCGCTCGTCGCATTGGAAGCAACGGTCGCGCCCGCAGGCCCAATGACTGTGGTGCTTGGTCCGGGATGGCCGGGTGTGCTCCTGCACGAGGCTGTGGGTCATGGACTCGAGGGCGACTTCAACCGCAAGGGGAGCTCGGCGTTCTCCGGGCGCATCGGCGAGCAGGTGGCATCGCCGCTGTGCACTGTCGTCGACGATGGCACGTTGATCGATCGCCGCGGTTCGCTGACCGTCGACGATGAAGGTACACCGACGCAGCGCAATGTTCTGATCGAGAACGGCATTCTGAGGGGCTATCTGCAAGACAAGCACAATGCGCGACTGATGAACACGACGAGCACGGGCAATGGTCGACGTCAGTCGTATGCGCACCTGCCGATGCCGCGCATGACCAACACGTTCATGCTCGCCGGCGCGCATGACCCTGCGGAGATTCTTTCGAGCGTCGAGCGAGGCATCTATGCGGTGAACTTCGGCGGCGGCCAGGTCGATATCACATCCGGCAAGTTCGTGTTCTCCACCACTGAGGCCTATCTGGTCGAGAATGGCCGCGTCACGCGACCGGTGAAAGGTGCAACGCTCATCGGAAGCGGCCCTGAGGTGATGACGCGGATCTCCATGGTCGGTAACGATCTTGCGCTCGATGCTGGCGTTGGTGTGTGCGGCAAGGATGGCCAGTCGGTCGCCGTCGGTGTCGGGCAGCCGACTTTGAAGGTGGATCAGATCACGGTCGGCGGCACCGGATGATCGTCGACGATGTCGCGCAGCAGCCGGAACAAGGCCCGCGTGTAAGCGGTTTCCTCGGGACGGCTGCGCACGCGCCGCACCAGCAGCCGAACCTTTTGCACATCGGTATGTGGATAAGCGGACACGAACTCGGTCAGCGCGCCGTCATCGTCGATCAAGCGGCTGCGCCACTGCTCCAGGCTGTGATGCGTGTATCGTGCATTGGCGCTCTTACCTTCGAGCGCCGCGAGCGCGACTTCGATTTCCGCGACGTCGACGCGACGCATGAGGCGGCCGATCAGTTGCGTGTGGCGGCGCCGCGCAATATGGCTGGTGATGCGAGCATGTTCGGACAATACACGGCGCAGTTCGTCGGCTACGGGAATCTGATCGAGCTGTTCGGGGTTGAGCGCCGCGAGCCTGACACCAATCGCGCGCAGGCGATGAGCCTCACGTTTCTGCGCCGACTTGCTCTCGGTGATCTCGATCTCGTCCGACATTGAAAAACACTACCACGACGGCGGCGCATGAACGACACAATTGACGGCAGCACGCAGGCAGAGCAACAGCGACTGGCCGATCTGGTGGGAGGCATCCTCGACCTTGCCAGACAATCAGGCGCGGATGCCGCGGAAGTGGCGGCCACCGAAGACTCCGGCCTATCAGTGAGTGTGCGGATGGGCGATCTCGAGACCGTCGAATTCAATCGGGACAAGGGATTCGGAATCGCGGTTTACTTCGATGGCCACAAGGGCACGGCGAGCACCTCCGACACGTCGGCGGAGGCGATCGCAGCGACGGTGGCTGCCGCGTGCAACATCGCGCGATTCACCGAAGCGGATCCGTGCAACGGGCTCGCAGACGCCGACCGGATGGCGGTCGACTTCCCGGACCTCGACCTCTTTCATCCATGGACAGTCGATACCGACGAAGCGCGCGCCATCGCCCTGCGCGCCGAGGCGGTAGCGCGCGGCGCAGACGCGCGCATCGTCAACTCCGAAGGTGCAAGCGTTAGTACCCATCAGGTGCTTGGCGTATACGGCAACAGTCATGGATTCATGGGCACTCAGGTCGCGACGCGCCATGGCATCTCATGCGCCGTGATCGCAGCCGATGATCAAGGCATGCAGCGCGATCATTGGTACACGGTGGCGCGTCGTAGCGACCGCCTGGATACGCCAGAGATGATTGGTGCGGAAGCTGCGCGTCGCGCACTGGCACGCCTCGGGGCGCATTCGGTGCCTACTGGCAAGTACCCGGTGTTGTTCGCGGCGGAGGCGTCGGGCAGCTTGTTCGGCCATCTGATCGGTGCGCTCTCGGGCGGTGCACTCTATCGTCGCGCCTCATTCCTGCTGGATTCCATCGGCCGGCAGTTGCTGCCCAAAGGCATTGACGTGGTTGAACGTCCGCGGCTGCGCGGCGGCTTGTCGAGCGCGTCGTTCGATTCCGAAGGCGTCGCGACGTGCGACAAGGCTTTTGTCGATGACGGTGTCGTCGCAAGCTACGTGCTCGGGACGTACTCGGCGCGCAGACTGGGGTTGAGTTCAACGGGCAACGCCGGTGGTGTGCATAACCTGACCGTACGCGGCACGCGTGAGCCTGTCGCGACGCTGCTCGCGCGAATGGGCCGTGGGCTCGTCGTCACAGAGCTCATGGGTCAAGGGATCAACATGGTGACGGGTGACTACTCTCGCGGCGCTGCGGGATTCTGGATCGAGAACGGCACCATCGCGCATGCGGTTGCGGAAGTGACGATTGCCGGCAATCTCACTGACATGTTCGGTGCAATCGTTGGCCTCGGCGATGACCTCGATGCCCGCTTCAACGTGCAGTCGGGCTCGGTGCTGATCGAGCAGATGACGATCGCGGGCACCTGAGCTCTGCGCTATAGGTACGCGATCGTCGCCAGCCCCAGGAAGACGAAGAAACCGGCAACGTCCGTGACCGTCGTCAGCACCACACCGCCGGCCAGCGCCGGGTCGATCCTCATGCGCTGCAGTATCTCTGGCAGGAGACTGCCCGCAACTGCGGCCACGACCATGTTCAGTACAATGGCGATGCCGATCAGGGCGCCGAGCGTGCGGTCGTCGAACAGATAGGCAGTTCCTGCCGCGACCAACGCCGCCCAAAGCACGCCATTGATCAGCGACACCACCACTTCCCGGTTCAACAGCCACATGAGGTTGCTCGAGGAAATCTGACCGAGCGCCTGGCCGCGAATCATCAGTGTCAGTGTCTGTGTGCCCGCGATGCCCCCCATGCTGGCGACGATCGGCATGAGAATGGCGAGGGCGACCACCTTCGCGATGGTGTCTTCGAATACGTCGATGACGGCTGCGGCGAGCAGGGCGGTGAGGAGATTCACGCCGAGCCAAACAGCCCGACTGCGCGCGGAGCGGAAGATCGGCGCGAACGTGTCTTCGTCGACGTCGAGCCCCGCACGCGCAAGCATCGTTTCGTCCGCGTCTTCGATGATGACGTCGACCACATCGTCGACGGTGATGCGCCCGACCACCAGCCCCTGCGCATCGACGACCGGTGCGGATACGAGGTCCTGATCGGCAAAGATGTGCGCGACTTCAGCGTCTGACATGGTCACGGGAATTGCCTCGACGTCCACGTCCATCACTTCGCGCACGATGACACTCGGATCGGTCGAGACGAGCCTTGCAAGCCGAAGTACACCGACGTACTCGTCGCGATCGTTGACGACGATCAGGCTGTCGGTCGACTCTGGGAGATCTCGGTAGCGTCGCAGATAGCGCAGCACCAGCTCGAGCGTGTGGCGAGGCCTGATGGTGATGAAGTCCGTGTTCATCAGGCCGCCGGCGGAGTCTTCAGCGTACGCCAGGACCTGCTCCACTCTGCTGCGCTGATGCGCAGCCATCGAGTTCAGGACCTGCGTCGTGATCGTGTCGGGCAGCTGCTGCAGGATGTCTGCGAAGTCGTCGGTGTCCAGTTCCTCGGCTGCCGCCAGCAGTTCCTCTGTACCCATCTGAGCCAAGAACGCGGCGCGGACGTCATCGCCGAGGTATTGCAATACCTGGTGAGAGGTCTCAGCGTCGATCAGCTCCCACACGACCTGGCGCACCCGCGTGGGTGTGGACTCGAGCAGATCGGCGATCTCCTGCGGTCGCATCGACTCGAGCAGAACCCGCATTTCCGCGAGCGTGCCGTCATCGACGGAACGGACGACTTCAGCGAGTTGATCGCGAAAGGTCGTCTGCTGACCCATCACTCGTCTTCGCCGAAGCGCGCCGCAATCAGGTTGACAATTGCGGCCATGGCTTCGATTTCGTCGACTCCCGTAGTGCGCAGCGTCAGCGACTGCCCTTTGGAAGCGGCCAGCAGCATGATGCTCATGATGCTCTTGCCGTCGACTCGTTTGCCGTTGACTTCGATCTGCACGGTTGAGCCAAAACGCTTGGCTTCATTGACGAACTTGGACGCCGCGCGAGCATGCAGTCCGAGCTTGTTCACGATATCTACGGTTTGCTCCTGCATTGGCTACACTAGTTCGCGGTGTCGTACGAGCACATGGGCGAGCGTCTTGCGAAAGTGGTCGCCGAGCTGCTCCGCCATATAGACCGAGCGGTGCTGGCCGCCGGTGCAGCCAATTGCCACCGTGATGTAGATTCGATTGTTCGATTCGAACTTGGGCAGCCAGTCCTCTAGAAATTTGCGGATGTCCTCGTACATCGTGCGCACATCCGGTTCTGCTTCGAGGTACTGCTGCACGGGTGCGTCCTTGCCGGTCAACTTGCGCAGCTCCGGGACCCAGTGAGGATTCGGTAGGCAGCGCAGGTCATACACGAGATCGCTATCTACGGGCACGCCGAACTTGAAGCCGAACGACCGGAACAACAGCGAAATGCCCACCGCAGTGCGAGTCGTGACCCGCGCCTTGATCAGGTCGACAAGGCCTGGTGTCGACAACTGTGTCGTGTCGATGGTGAGGTCAGCGAGATCGGCGATGCTGGTCAGAAGGTCCCGTTCGGCTTCTATGGCTTGGCGCAAGTCCATCAGTGAGCTCGTCAGCGGGTGGCGGCGGCGGGTTTCGCTGAAGCGCTTCACGAGCGTCGGGCCGAGTGCATCGAGGTAGATCACTTCGCAATCGAGGTCCATTCGGTCCAGCGACAGCAGAATCTCCGGGAAGCGCTGCAGGTCGGCAGCAGAGTTGCGGGCGTCTATGCTCACTGCCATGTGCTGCCCGCGCTGATCTGCGGCTGTGGTCCGCAGCGCGTTGTGCACCAGCGCCGGCAAAAGACCGACCGGCAGATTGTCGATGGCGTTGTAGCCGGCGTCCTCGAGTACGTGCAGCGCGGTGCTCTTGCCCGAACCCGAACGCCCACTGATGATCACGAGCTTCATCGAGTATTGATCAGGCGGCTTCGAGCAGCGAGTGTATCCGGCTGTAGAGGGCTTTGTCCGTGGTGCAGGCTCGAAGTTCGGTCCGATTGTCCGCGTCACCCAAAACGGCGGCGAGTTTGGCGAGCATCTTCAGATGCAGATCGTGACCATCCGATGGCGCGATCAGCACGAATACGAGCGTCACCGGTTCGTCGTCCGGGGCGTCGAAGTCGACCCCATTGTCGAGCTTGAACAGCGCCCCCAGGGCTTCCCCGCGTCCTTCGAGCCGGCAGTGCGGGATCGCGACACCATCGCCCAGGCCCGTGCTACCGAGCCGCTCGCGGGCCATGAGGTGATCGAACACCATGCGCGCATCCACACCTTCGTGCGCGGTCGCAATCACTTCGCTTGCCAGTTCAAGCAATCGTTTCTTACTGGATGCGCCTTCGAGCGTCCGTGTGCAGGTAGGCCCCAAAATGGAATGGAAGTCGATCACTGGACCTGGCCCGGAAAATCGGTCGCGGATTGTAGGGCACGGGCTGCGCCCGCGTCACCTGCTTCAGCCGCGCTGGTGCCGCTGGGTCACCTTCTCTTTGTGCTTGACGATCTGGCGATCGAGTTTGTCGATCAGAGCGTCGATCGCCGCATACAGATCGCCGGACGTCGCGTCGGCGAACAGATCCGCGCCGCTCGTGTGCACGGTCGCTTCTGCTTTGTGCTCGAGTTTCTCGACCGAGAGCACCACGTGTACGTTGGTGATGTGGTCGTAGTGTCGTTCAAGGCGGTCGAACTTGCCGATCACGTAGCTGCGCAGAGCGTCGGTGACGTCGATGTGATGACCGCTTACGGAGAGCTGCATGGGCCGACTCCTGTTGTGAAAAAAAGGTGGCGTTTAGGAAACTCTGGACAAGCTGCGTGAGCGCGCCGCATGGCTCGGCGCGAAATTTGGGTAGAGCTGTTATTGGTGGCTGCTGGGGCGTAGTGGACGCCCGAGGGATCAGACGAGCCGTTTGCGTTCGTTTGACGGTGGAATCGAAAGCAGTTCGCGGTACTTCGCAACGGTTCTTCGGGCCACGTTGATGTTCTGTTCGGTCAGTATGGCTGCGATCTTGCTGTCGCTCAACGGCTTCTTGGGATTCTCATCGGCGGTGAGCTTCTTGATGAGTGCGCGGATCGCCGTACTCGAGACCTCGCCACCCGTTGATGTGCCGAGGTGGCTCGAAAAGAAGTACTTGAGCTCGAATACGCCGCGCGGTGTGTGCATGTACTTACGTGTGGTGACCCGTGAAATGGTCGATTCGTGCATGCTGACCGCTTCGGCGATTTCGTTCAGCACCAGCGGTTTCATCGCTTCCTCCCCGTATTCCAGGAATCCGCGCTGATGTTCGACGATGCGGGTCGCCACCTTGAGCAGGGTTTCGTTGCGGCTGATCAGACTCTTCAGGAACCACCGCGCCTCCTGCAGGTTGTTTTTCAGGTAGGCGTTGTCCGCGCTCGAATCCGCGCGCCTTACGAGGCCGGCGTATTCGGGATTGATCCGTAGTCGAGGCGCCGCGTCCGCATTCAATTCCACCAGCCATTTGTTCTTGACCTTGCGCACGATGACGTCCGGAATGACGTATTCGGTATTGTCGCTGCCGATGCCTGCGCCCGGTCGCGGGTTCAAGGACTGAATCAGTCGCACGACGTCACGCAGTGCTTCGTCTTCCAGCTGGCACTTGCGCTTCAGTCCCGCCAGATCCTGGCTCGCAAGCAGGTCGAGATGACAGTCCACGAGGTTTCTCGCCTCGGCGACCCAGGGACCGTCATCGGGCAATTGATGCAGTTGAATTGCAAGACACTCGCGCAGGTCGCGTGCAGCGATACCCGGCGGGTCGAACTGCTGGATGCGTTTGAGCACAGCAAGATACTCGTCGAGTTCGATATCCAGATGAGGATCGAAGCCCGACATGATCTCTGCATCGGGCACCGTGAGCAGGCCGTCGGCCCCGATTGCGTCGATGATCGCGCTTGCGATTGCTCGATCGCGATCGGTCATGGGCGTGAGGTTCAGTTGCCACAGCATGTAGTCGATGAGCGACTCTTCGGTGCCATCCTTTGTATCGGGATCATAGTCATCCGGCAACGCTGGCGCGGCAGGCGCGGTCGCCTGATAGACATCATCCCAGTTGCTGTCGACGGCGAGTTCCTCGGGAATCGACTCTTGCCAGTCACCTTCAGCGCCATCGGCGTCGAACACGTCGGTGGTCTCGGGGGCCGGTTCGGACAGATCTCGATCTTCGCCGAGACGCTGATCCTGATCGTCCTCATCCTCGAGGAGTTCGAGCATCGGGTTGGACTCGATCGCCTGCTGGATCTCCAGTCGCAGATCCATGGTCGACAGTTGCAGAAGGCGAATCGCCTGCTGCAATTGCGGCGTCATCGTGAGGGACTGACCGAGTTTGAGAGTGAGGGCCTGCTTCATACGTCCGGCTGATACTTCATGGCGAGACGAATCGGACCACAGACCGGCAGGTCACAGTCTGAATTGCGCTCCCAGGTAAACGTTCCGCACCGTCTCGTTGGATAGTATGGCTTGAGTATCACCATCGGCAATGATGTTGCCCTGATTGACGATGTAGGCCCGATCGCAGATATCCAGGGTCTCGCGAACGTTGTGATCCGTGATCAGCACACCGATGTTCCGGGCCGCGAGGTCTCTGATCATCGACTTGATCTCGTTGACCGAGATCGGGTCGACGCCGGCGAATGGCTCGTCGAGCAGGACGAACTTGGGGTCGCTTGCGAGGACGCGCGCGATTTCGACGCGTCGCCGCTCGCCCCCAGACAGTCGTTCGCCCATCTGTGTTCGAACGCCTTGCAGATGGAACTCGTCGAGCAGCTGTTCGAGCCGCGCACCCCGCGAGTCGCGAGACAGTTCCTTGCGCAGCTCGAGAATTGCCAGGATGTTGTCGGCGACCGAGAGCCTGCGGAAAACGCTCGCTTCCTGCGGCAGATAGCCAAGCCCGAGCCGCGCGCGCATGTGCATGGGTGCATCGGTGATGGTTGCGCCGTCGAGTTCAATGGCGCCACCGTCTGCCTTGATCAGGCCGACGATCATGTAGAAGCTCGTGGTCTTGCCTGCACCGTTCGGTCCCAGAAGGCCGACGATCTGGCCAGCATGTACGTCCATTGAGATGTCGGCAACTGCCACCCGCTGCCCGTAGCGCTTGGTGAGATGACGGGCTTTCAGAACCGTCATCGATTCAAGGGCCTGGCCGTGGCGTTGGCTTGGCTGATTTCAGGATCATTTGCACGCCGCCGGCCTCCTTGGCGGTTGCATCGACCTTTCCGGCTCTGATGTCGTAGGTGATGACCTGCCCCGTGAACTCGTTGCCGTCCTGGGTGAGGAAGGCATCGCCAACCAGCTCCACCCGCTCGTCCTGAGTGTGGTAGATGATGGTGCGCGCATCGGCGAGAACTTCGGCCTCGTCCTTGCGCAGCCGCTGTTGATAGTGGGCGCGGTTGCCTTCGGCGGTGATCTTCACGACCTGCTCGTCTTTGAGCTCGATGATCATCGTATCGGCAGTGACGCGCATGGTGCCCTGATCCATGCGCACGTCACCCCGGTAGGTTGCCAGGCCCTTGGCTTCGTCGAGCTCCGCGGCATCGGCGCGGATATGAATCGGCTGCTCGGCGTCCTCTGGCACTGCGCCTGCAGGCAACGAGAGCACGACCATCGCTGTCAATCCGAGGCGCGCAATGGCCGACCGCATGGCAATGGCGAGGTCAGAGGTCACTGGCGCGCTTGAATTGGTTGGGCAGGACAATGGTGTGAACTCTCTGCGCGACGTCGGATGACAAGTTCAGCGTGCCGGCGTCGAGATCGCCGGCGAGCCCGACCGCCATCGTGCGACCGGCGCTCGTATCGATCATAACAGCTTGACTGGTTTCGGCGAATCGGCGCTCGGGGTAGACGTACAGAGACTGCGTCGTCAGGCGCAGCTGCCGCGGCGAGTCGCGCTGTTCGAGGACGACAGAATCGCGCAGGAACACAACTTCCTCGCTCTGCTGATTGGTGTCGTCGCGGTAGCGGATGTTGCCTTCCTTTGCGCTCACCCACCAAGGTAGTTTCGGTGCGCGATGAATCGTCAGTTCCGGCATTTTCAATCGCGTCGTGTCGTTGCGCTCGAAGTGTCGGATCTCATCGGCGGCCAGTCGATAACGCACGCTGCCGTCGTCGTTGAACTGGGTGATCGTCGCTGCCTCCATATAGAGGTCGGGCTCGTCAGAGAGCTCGGCGGGCAGCGCAGTGGGTGCTTCGATCTGTTCGCGGTCTGTGACGAGGAACGCCAGCAGTGCAGCGGCGACGAGTACGCCAAGCAGTTGCCAGCGACTCATCGCAAGAAGCGCTCGAGTGCGCTCGACCAGCTGTTCTGCGCGGTCATGATCAGCTGGCAGATTTCGGCGACCGCGCCCATGCCTGCGCCAGCGCTTGCGACGTAATGCGCGCGGGCGATCACCTCGGGATGCGCCGTGCCGACGGTGCAACACATACCTACGCGCTGAAACAGTGGCAGGTCCGGGATGTCGTCACCGATGTGCGCCATCACCTGACCGGTGAGTCCGGTCTGTGTGCATAGCGTGGCGAAGGCCATTGCCTTGTCTTCCGCACCCTGAAACAGATGGGTTATGCCGAGTTCTTTGGCCCGTCGTTCGACGATGTCGGAACGGCGCCCCGTGATGATTGCGGTGGCGACACCAGTCGTCATCAGCATCTTCAGCGCGGCGCCATCCTGGGTATTGAACGCCTTTGCTTCACCGCCGCCGTGCAGGTAGTAGATTCGACCGTCGGTAAGTACACCATCGACATCGAGGATGAGCAGTCGCGTGTCTCGCGCGCGTGCCAGTGCGGAGTCCGGAAACACCCTCATGACGCCTGGTGGAACAACAACAGGTTGTAGCCGAACCAGGTGAGGCACAGAACCGCGCCTTCGAAGCGCGTGATCACGGGGCGTGAACCGATGCCATACGCGAACAGTGCGAGCATCACAGTGAATGCAACCATGGAGCCGAAATCACGCCACAGCACTTCCGTTGCGAATTCGGTGGGGGCGAGCAGACCTGGGACTGCCAGTACGCCGAGGATGTTGAGAATGTTGGAACCGACGACGTTACCGATGGCAATGTCCGTGTGACCCTTGATGGCTGCGCCGAGTGTGGTCGCAAGTTCCGGAAGACTCGTGCCCAGGGCGATCACCGTCAATCCGATCACCAGATCACTGACCCCCAGGAACTCGGCGATGTTGGTCGCAGACCATACCAAAAGTCGCGCGCTCACCAGCAGAATCGCGAGCCCGACGACGATCCAGATGACGGCACTGCGTACGGTCATCACCGGCAGCTCGCCGAGTTCCTCTTCGAACGTCTCGCCGAGCGCGCTGTCCGTACGCGTGGCCCGCGCGATTCGCCACATGAGATAGCCAAGGCCAGTGAGCAGCAACAGACCGTCTATGCGACCGAGATGCAGGTCGAACAGGCATAGCGCAGCGAGGAAAGTCGTACCCAGAAGCCATGGCAGCTCGGTCTTGAGTACCGAAGGTTTGAACGGAAGGGGTGCGACGATGGCCGTCACACCCAGCACGAGTCCGATGTTGACGATGTTCGAACCGATTGCATTGCCAATCGCCATGATCGGGTGATCATCCAGCGCCGCGGCCACGGAGACGAGGATCTCGGGTGCCGAGGTACCCACGGCGACAATCGTGAGCCCAATGATCAGCTTCGACACACCAAAATTGTCGGCAGCGGACGCGGCAGCGGAAACGAATCTGTCCGCGCTCCAGACCAGCGTGACGAAGCTTGCGATGAGAACAGCCAGGGAAATCCACATAGGCGTGTGGAAGGGCGCTACAACGAAAGGCAATCGATTAAAGGTGCAATCAGAGACGTTTGCAAGGTGACGCCAGCAGCCAACAGACCGGCGCAGTCACTGCGGGCGATGATGGTATAGTTGAACGCCGCAAACACGGTTCCCATTCGGGTGTCGGACAATCTGATCGAAATTGAAGGGCTGCGGTTCAGCCGCGGCGATCGAGTGATCTTTGCGGGTCTGGACATGGTGGTCCCCCGTGGATCCGTCACTGCGCTGATGGGGCCGAGCGGCACAGGCAAGACGACGTTGCTGCGCATCATCGGCGGACAGGTCAAACCCGACGAGGGGAGCGTGCGCTTCGACGGTCGTGAAGTCACCTCCATGTCGCGCAAGGAATTGTTCGAGATGCGGCGCGAGCTGGGGATGCTGTTTCAGTCATCGGCACTGTTTACGGACATTTCGGTCTACGAGAACGTCGCGTTTCCAGTGCGAGTCCACACCGACCTGCCCCAGGACATGGTGCGTGATCTGGTGCTGATGAAACTGAATGCGGTCGGCCTGCGTGGCGCCCGTGACTTGAGTCCGGCGCAGCTGTCGGGCGGCATGGCGCGACGGGTCGCGCTGGCTCGGGCAATCGCCCTCGACCCGAAGTTCATCATGTATGACGAGCCGTTCACTGGCCAGGACCCCATATCGATGGGCGTGCTGGTGGCACTCATTCGCGGTCTCAACCGTACCCTCGACATGACGAGCCTCGTGGTGTCTCACGACATCCATGAAACCGTCAGCATCGCCGATCTCATATACATCATCGCCGATGGGCTCGTGATCGGCCGCGGTTCTCCAGAACAACTCAAATCCGACAGTTCGACTGTCGTCCGACAGTTCATGAGTGGTGCGCCAGATGGCCCGGTACCGTTCCACTATCCTGCGGACGACTTCCTCGAAGATGTGCTGGGCGTGGACTGATGCTTCGATATCTGCGACTGATAGGACAGGAAACACTCGAATGGCTCGCGACGCTCGGACGCGCGGGCACCGTCTGGTTCTGGGCGATGTTCGGTCTACCGGTCCGCGGCGACTTCGCGCTGCTCATGAAGCAGATCTATCAGATTGGCGTGCTATCCCTCGTCATCATCGTCTTGTCGGCATTCTCGATTGGCGCGGTGCTGGCGCTCCAGGGTTATACCCAGCTGGCGCGCATCGGCGCTGAGGGTAGTGTGGGTCTGGGCGTTGCCCTCGTGCTGCTACGCGAGCTCGGTCCCGTGGTCACGGGGCTGCTGTTTGCCGGCCGCGCGGGCTCGGCGATCACGGCCGAGATTGGCCTGATGAAGGCGACCGATCAGCTGTCCGGCATGGAGATGATGGGGGTCGACCCGCTCCGCCGGATCGTCGCGCCGCGGTTGTGGGGCGGGATGATCTCGATGCCCGTGCTCACGCTCATTTTCAACATGGTTGCGATCTGGGCGGCGGCGCTCGTCGGTGTGCAGTGGCTCGGTATCGATCCGGGCGGTTTCTGGTCCGGCATGCAGGATGGCGTCGAACTCTGGGACGACGTCGGTAAAGGCACCATCAAGAGCGTGGCGTTCGCGGTGATCATCAGCTGGATCGCGGTGTTTCAGGGGTATGATTGCCTACCCACGGCAGAAGGTATCGGTAACGCCACGACGCGTACGGTCGTCTATTCGTCCGTCGCCGTTTTGGCCCTCGACTTCCTGCTCACGCTGGTCATGTACGGAGAGTTCAAGTAATGCGCATGCGCACGATCGAAATCAGCGTGGGAGCGTTCCTGCTGGCGGGCATTCTCGCGCTCGTTTTTCTCGCGGTCAGGGTCAGTGGCGTGAGCTTGAGTGGTTCTGACGGCACCTACACGCTGTACGCCCGATTTGACGAAGTTGCCGGCCTGCGGGTGCGATCGAAAGTCAGCATGGCAGGGGTAACGATCGGCCGAATCGCGGCTATTGACGTCGACAGCGCTTATGGTGAAGCGATCGTCACCATGGAAATCGAAGGTAAGGTGGACAACCTCACGACCGATGCGGGCGCGCAGGTGCAGACCGAAGGCATTCTCGGCGGTCGGTACATCAGTCTGTCCCAGGGCGCCGATGAAGAAGTCCTGGGGGATGGTGACACCGTCGTCAACACGCAAGGAGCACTCGTGCTCGAGAACCTGATCGGCGAGTTCGTTACACGAATGGGAGATAGCAAATAGACATGTATCAGATGTGGAAACCAGTCATCGGGATCCTTGCAGGGCTGATGTTCGGCAGCGTCTCGATTGCAGCACTGGCAGCCGATGCCGAATTCGTTCCCGACGGCCCCCACGCGGCGATCAAGCGTACGTCTGACGAGTTGATCTCGGTCATCGAGAGTGGCAAGACGTATTTCGACCAGGACCCCGAGCGCTTCTACGGTGAAGTCGAGCGCGTGCTCGACCCGGTCATCGACTTCGAAGCGTTCGCGCGCGGCGTCATGGCGGTGTACTACCGCAAGGCGACACCCGATCAGCGCAAGCGATTTCACGACACGTTCAAGTCGGGCCTCGTGCGCACCTATGGCAAGGCGCTCCTCGACTTCGGCGATCAGAAAATCGTCGTGGTGCCGCCCGACCGGCCGGCGCGGCAGCCTGACCGGGACAGTGTGACCATGGAAGTGCATTCGAGCGAAGGCAAGATCTATCCCGTCGTGTACTCCGTCACGCGCGATACGACGGGGACATGGCGCATGCGCAACATCGTGATCAATGGGATCAACATCGGATTGACTTACCGCAACCAGTTCGCTAGTGCAATGAAGTCGCCTCAGAACAAGGGCAGCATGGATGTGGTGATCGACGGATGGTCATCGACGATCGCCGATGTCGATCCGATGAAAGATGGCGATGCGGCCAAGGATGCAGGTAGCTGAGGTGGAGTTGCAGGTAGTCGGTGACGGACTGTGCAAGGCATCGGGTCGCGCGACGTACGCGACCGGACACGCCGATCGTGATGCTGCCGCGACGGTCCTGGATGCGGCGTTCGAAGGTTCGCAGCGGGTGCAGATCGACCTGTCGGGTGTCGATGAAGGCGGCAGTGTCGTGCTGAGTCTCATGTTGTCGTGGCTGCGGCAGGCGCGGCACCATGGTCGCGAACTCACCTATGCGAACGTGACGCCCGAACTGATGGAGTTGATCAAGTTCACCGGCCTCGACGGCATCCTGCTGTCGAATGGAGCGCTCAAGTGATCGTGGATCTCGTCCGCGAGCGGGTGGAAGCTGCGCTTCCCGGCGCCGAGGTGCGGGTCGAAGGCGACGCCAGTCGCATGATGATCGTTGTCGTCAGCGACCGCTTCGAGGGCGTTGCCCGGGTGAAGAAGCAGCAACTGGTTTATGCGGCGATCAGCAACCTGATCTCGGCCGGTGAACTTCACGCGGTGACCATTCGTGCGCTCACCCCCGGCGAGTCCGGCGAAGCGCTCGGGCCGAACTGAACGATGGACAAACTCATCATTCAAGGCGGCCGGCGACTGTCGGGCGAGGTACGCATTTCCGGCGCCAAGAACGCCGCGCTGCCGATTCTTGCAGCCTGTCTGCTGTCGGATGAGCCGGTGACGCTGTCCAACGTTCCGCACCTGCACGATGTCACCACGATGATCGAGCTGCTTGGCTGTCTCGGTGCCGACGTTCTCATCGATGATGCGCTGAACGTGCAGGTGCACGGTGAAACGATTACCAGTCATCGCGCGCCGTACGAGTTGGTCAAAACCATGCGCGCGTCATTCTGCGTGCTCGGTCCGCTGCTTGCCCGCCACGGCGAAGCCGAGGTGTCGCTGCCAGGTGGTTGCGCGATCGGGCCGCGTCCTGTCGATCAGCACTTGAAGGGGCTCACTGCCATGGGCGCCGAGATCGAGGCCGTCGATGGCTACGTGCGTGCCCGCTGCCCGAACGGGCTGACGGGCACCCGCGTGCTGATGGACATCACGACCGTCGGTGGCACCGAGAACCTGATGATGGCGGCAACGCTCGCACGCGGGACCACGATTCTCGAGAACTGCGCACGTGAGCCCGAGGTCGTCGACCTGGGTGACTGCCTGAATGCAATGGGTGCGCGCGTGAGTGGCCATGGCACCGATACCATTCGAATCGAAGGCGTCGCGCGGATGCACGGGTGCAAGTATCGCGTCATGCCCGATCGCGTCGAGACAGGCACCTACCTGATTGCAGCCGCCGCCACAGGTGGCCGAATTCGAGCCACTGGAACCCGGCCAGATACGCTCGACGCGGTGCTGCTCAAGCTCGAAGAAGCGGGTGCGCAGGTCACGCGTGGCGCAGATTGGATCGAACTCGATATGCACGGCAATCGCCCACGCGCGGTTGATATTCGAACAGCGCCGTACCCCGGCTTTCCAACTGATATGCAGGCGCAGTTCCTTGCGATGAATGCGATTGCCGATGGCACCAGCCGCGTCATCGAAACGATCTTCGAGAATCGTTTCATGCATGTGCAGGAGATCAACCGGCTTGGGGCGAACATCGTGCTCGACGGCAACGTCACGGCGGTCATCAAGGGTCAGGCACGGTTACGCGGCGCGCCCGTGATGGCGACGGACCTGCGTGCTTCGTTCAGCCTGGTCGTGGCTGGTCTCGTTGCAGAAGGTGAGACGGTGATCGACCGCATCTACCACATCGACCGCGGCTATGAGTGCATCGAGGAGAAACTCGGTCAGCTCGGTGCGATTGTCCAGCGCGTCAGCGGGCGATGAACGCCACGACGCGACCGCTGACGATCGCACTCAATCGCGGTCGGATTCTAAGTCAGTGTCTGCCGCTCCTGGCTCGCGCGGGCTATGAGCCAGCCGACGCGATGGATGGCAGTCGCAAGCTGATCTTCGAGACCACCTGCGGTCGAGCGCGCTTGGTCGTCATGCGCGGATCCGATGTACCGACCTTCGTAGAGTACGGTGCAGCCGACATCGGGATCACGGGTAAGGACACGCTGCTCGAGTACGGCCCGGGCGCGTTCTACGAGCGGCTCGACCTGAAGATCGCCAGGTGCCGCATGATGACAGCGGTCCCGGCGCGGGTGCCGGAACCGACTGGCGTGCTGCGCGTCGCGACCAAGTTCGTTCGGGTTGCCCAGGACTACTTCGGCAGCCTTGGCCGGTCGGTCGAGATCATCAAGCTGAGCGGCGCGATGGAGATTGCGCCGCTCATGGGGCTTGCGGACTGCATCGTCGACATTGTCGACACCGGTACGACGCTCGCCGCCAACGGGCTGGTTGCGAAGGACTTGATCGCCGAGATCAGTACGCGTGTGATCGTCAATCGTGCGTCGCTGAAGATGCGATTCACCGAGATCGAGACACTGCTGCGCGACCTGCGCGCAGGCGTGGCTGGCTGAGCCGTCGCCGTGATCTCGATTTCCCGGCTCGACACGACTGCAGCAGACTTCCGGCAAGCGCTCGACAGGCTCATCGCCTGGGATGTCGCAACCGATGACGCCATCACCGCCGCCGTTGCCGGCATTCTCGCCGACGTACGCAGTCGCGGTGACCTCGCATTGCTCGAATACACGCGCCGCTTCGACCACATTGAAGCACCGAACATTGCAAACCTCACACTCGATCCACAGGAACTGACCGGCGCGCTCATGGCTCTCCCGGCGGAGGAGCGGTTGGCGCTCGAACTCGCCGCGCAGCGCGTTCGCACCTTTCACGAACATCAGATTGGCGAAGATTGGTCGTTCGAAGACGAACACGGCAGCCGCTTGGGCAGTCGCGTCACGACGTTGGATCGCGTTGGGATCTATGTGCCGGGCGGACAGGCGGCGTATCCATCCTCCGTGCTGATGACCGTGATCCCCGCAAGAGTGGCTGGCGTCCGCGAGATCACCGTCACGGTACCGACGCCGAAAGGCGTCAAGAACCCGCTGGTGCTGGCGGCACTCGCCATTGGCGGCGTTGATCGCGTCTACACCATTGGTGGCGCGCAGGCGATCGGTGCCCTTGCGTACGGCACCCAGTCCATCGGCCGAGTAGACAAGATCGTCGGTCCTGGCGGCGCTTACGTGGCGGCCGCCAAACGGCAGGTGTTTGGCCCCGTGGGTATCGACTCGATCGCAGGCCCAAGTGAAATTCTGGTCATTGCGGACGGATCGGCGCCCGCAGAGTGGGTGGCGCTCGATCTGTTTTCACAGGCCGAACATGACGCCGATGCGCAATCGATTCTGCTGTGCCCCGATGCCAGTTACATCGACGCAGTTGCGTCCGCCATGGATCGGCTGATCGACGGGATGCGTCGCCAGCACATCATTCGCGCGTCGCTGCAGCGGCGTGGGGCGCTCGTCAAGACGACGGATCTGAATGAGGCCGTCGCCATCGCCAATCGGGTGGCGCCGGAGCATCTGGAGCTCGCCGTTGCCGATCCGCACGCGCTGATGAGTGCAGTACGGCACGCGGGCGCGATCTTCCTCGGTAGCTACTCGGGAGAAACGCTCGGTGACTACGTGGCGGGCCCGAGCCATGTGTTGCCGACCTTCGGGACAGCGCGGTTCGCCTCACCACTGGGCGTGTACGACTTCCAGAAACGCAGCTCGGTGATCGAAATCAGTGCAAAGGGTGCATCCGAGCTTGCGCGTTCTGCGAGGGTGATTGCGGAGGGCGAAGGTCTCGATGCACATGCTCGAGCGGCGCAGGCGCGCATTCGCGGCATCGATCACAATCGGCGAGAATGAGTATGAGGCTCATCGCGGCGGCGGCCGCAGGCCGACGGTCGCGTGGAGCGTCAGTCGCTGCGTGCCCCGCATGGCGTCGATCGCGACGGTGGATCCAGGTTCGGCCATCGCGATTTCGCGGGTCACGGCACGGGCGCTGACCGCGGGCTGATGATTGACCGCGAGGACGAAGTCACCTGGCAGTACCCCGGCGGCTTCCGCGGGACCGCCGGGCTCGACCGCGCGCACCCGCAATCCCGTGCGTGGGTTGGTGCTGTTGGCAATCTCGATCCCTAGCCAGCCGCGAATGACGCGACCCTCGCGCACGATCATGTCGAGCACGGTCATCGCGAGCTGGGCCGGAATGGCGAAACCGATGCCCTGGTAGCCCCCGGTCTGGCTGAAAATGAGCGAATTGATGCCGATCAGATGGCCGCGCGTGTCGATCAGCGCGCCGCCGGAGTTGCCGGGATTGATCGCGGCATCGGTTTGCAGGAAATCGTCATAGGGACTGCGGCTGAGCCCATAACGGCCTTTCGCGCTGATGATGCCCATCGAAACCGTCTTGCCGATTCCGAACGGATTGCCGATGGCAAGCACCTGATCGCCGACCCGGGCGCCGTCGGAGGAGCCCATTTCGATCGCCTGTAGCGGTCCGTCGTCGACCCGAATCACCGCCAGGTCAGTTTCGGGATCAACACCGACCACTTCGGCCGTGGCGGTGTGATTGTCGTGAAACGCAACCAGAATTTCGTCAGCCTCGTCGATCACGTGAGCGTTGGTGAGGATGTAGCCGGCAGTGCTCACGACCACGCCAGACCCGAGCGAGTTCTGCAGCCGACGACCGCCATCCGCGCGCCGATCACACAGTTCCCGAAATTGGGGAATGTCGCAGAGCGGGTGACGCCGGGCGCGCACGACCTTGGTCGAGTAGATGTTCACCACGGAAGGAGCGGCCGCCGCCACCGCATCTGCGAAACCGCCGCGCGGCGAATCCGCGAGGAGTCGCATCCCGAGCAGCACCGTGAGGCCGATAAATGCGCCCGCGACGGCTGGCACCAGAATGAACCTCACGAACTGTGGCATGCAACGGCTCCGATTCCACTGACCATGGCTGAAACAGACCGGCAATTGCGGGTAGAGTTCGGCTGATTTTTCAGCGCCAGCAACATGACGCCGACTGAGCAGTATCGCAACTGTCTGCAGACGCCGGGATTCATCGAGGACGAGGGCCAGAAGGCGCTCGTGGCACGGCTCGAAGATCTGCATCAGCGCCTGCTGGCACGCAGGGCACTGGAGTCGACGCTCGCCGGCCGCATTCGCGCGGCGCTGAGCCGCGGCAACCGTGCCCCGGAAGTCGGACTGTATCTGTGGGGCGGAGTTGGTCGCGGCAAGACGTTCCTGATGGATCTGTTCTTCGAGTGCATCCCACACCCGCGCAAGCTGCGGATGCACTTTCACCGTTTCATGCGCCGCGTGCATCGGGACCTCACCCTGCTTGCTGGGGTGGCTGATCCGCTCGACGCGGTCGCGGCGGGCCTCGCAGCCGAGGCAAGCGTGCTCTGTTTCGATGAGTTCTACGTGTCGGACATTGGCGATGCGATGATTCTGGCGGAACTCCTAGAGGGTCTGTTTGCCCGGGGCGTGACGTTGGTCGCCACGTCCAACATTCCCCCCGGGCGCCTTTATGAGAATGGGCTGCAGCGGTCCCGATTCCTACCGGCCATCGCGGCCATCGAGCGCCACACCGAAGTGGTGGCCTTGGGCGGGGACACTGACTACCGGCTGCGTCTGCTCGAGCGCGCGGAGATCTACCACGCGCCGCTCGATGCTGCCGCGGAGGCGGGGCTCGCGACGAGCTTTGCGGCCCTGGCACCCGATCGAAGTGAGATCCAGGTCGACGTCGACCTGGAAATCGAAGGGCGCGATATCCGCTGTAAACGGTTTGCCGACGACATTGCCTGGTTCGACTTCGCGGCCCTGTGCGCGGGGCCGCGCAGCCAGGCCGACTACATCGAGGTAGCCCGCATCTGCCACGCCGTGCTGGTCAGCGGCGTGCCGGTGTTTACGGGCGCGATCGAGGATCAGGCGCGGCGCTTCATCAGCCTGGTGGACGAGTTCTATGACCGCAACGTCAAGCTCATCCTGTCCGCAGCCGCACCGATCGAGGATCTGTACCAGGGCTCGAGCTTCGGATTCGAGTTCCAACGCACCGAAAGTCGCCTGCTCGAGATGCAGTCCCGCGCGTATCTCGGGCGCACCCATCGCCCCTGAGGCGATCGTGTGTTGTCAAGGTAGGGCGGCTCCGCTAAGATTCGCGCTCCAAAAATCCTACCCCCAAGCCTATCTACATGAAAACCCAGAGTATTCGGGCAGAGGACGTCTGCCGCAGTTGGCTGCTGGTTGATGCCGCAGACAAGACCTTGGGGCGCATCGCCACGGAAATCGCAAGCCGACTCCGGGGCAAGCACAAGGCGGAGTACACCCCGAACGCCGACACCGGTGATTTCGTCATCGTGGTGAACGCCGAGAAAGTGCGCGTGACCGGCTCCAAGGCCACCGACAAGATCTACTATCATCACACCGGCTACATCGGTGGCATCAAGGGTACTTCGTTTGCCAAGCTGATCGCCGAACACCCCGAGCGTGTGATCGAGAATGCCGTTCGCGGCATGATGCCCAAGGGCCCCCTCGGTCGGGCGATGTTCAAGAAGCTGAAGGTCTATGCGGGCGCTGCGCACCCCCATAGCGCGCAGCAACCCCAGATCCTAGACATTTAATCGAGCAGGCGTACATGGCAGAGGCACACAATTACGGCACCGGCCGCCGCAAGACATCCACGGCGCGGGTGTTCGTCCGTCCCGGCACGGGACAGATCCTCGTCAACGGCAAGCCGCTCGATGAGTATTTCGGTCGCGAGACGAGCCGCATGGTCGTGCGTCAGCCGCTCGACGTCGCTGAAGCGCGGGATCGATTCAATATCCAGGTCACCGTGCGTGGTGGTGGCAACTCAGGTCAAGCTGGCGCCATTCGGCACGGTATTGCGCGGGCGCTGGTCGAGTACGACGAGGCGCTGCGCTCACCGCTGCGTCGCGCCGGGTTCCTGACCCGGGATGCGCGCGAAGTCGAACGCAAGAAGGTCGGCCTGCGTAAGGCCCGCAAGCGTCCCCAGTACTCGAAGCGCTGATCTGGCGCGACTGGCTTGGTCGCTCGATGGCAATGCGTTTGCGTTCGCGCGTGGAAGCATGGCGGTCGACTTTTCGCCCCTCAAGAAACATGGTCGTGGGCCCATCGCAACGGGCCCAAGACGCGGGCTTGCATGTTAAACTCATGCAGTTGACCAGTGTGGACTTCGGCAGGTGTGGGAGAGTGTGAATGGGCGGTGAGGGAGCGATCGGCCCGGCGGACAACCAGCGCCGCTACTTTCTGATTGGCGCGACTTCGGTTGTTGCAGGCGTGGGCGTCGTCGGTGCGGCAATCCCGTTCGTACAGTCATGGGCACCCAGCGCCAAGGCGCGTGCACTGGGCGCGCCAGTCAAAGTCGATATCTCAAAATTGCGGCCGGGCGAACTGCTCGGCCCAATTCCTGCCTGGCGCGGCCAACCAGTCTTCGTATTGAACCGCACTCAGGCCGTGCTCGATGGTCTCGCTCCCCAGGATGACACTCGCGCGGACCCGAATTCCGATCGTCTGGAACAGCAACCGACGTATGCCAAGAACACCTGGCGCTCACGCAAGCCCGAGATCGGCGTGTATCTCGGCCTGTGTACGCACCTCGGCTGTTCGCCGAAATTCTTCGGCGAAGTTCAGCCGCAGGATTGGGATGCGAATTGGCAGGGCGGCTTCTTCTGCCCGTGTCATGGGTCGGCATTCGATCTGGCCGGTCGCGTCAAGCAGGACGTGCCGGCGCCATCGAATCTGGTGGTGCCGCCGTACAGCTTCGAGACCGACGCGGTGATCGTGATTGGAGTCGACGAGGAGAACGCGTGATGGAGCCGACGCAGTCGAAGATCCCGGCGATGTGGAGCGCGTTCATGGTCTGGGTGGACCGGCGCTTTCCGGCCACCGAAACTTACGAGTATCACCTGTCGAAGTACTACGCCCCGAAGAACTTCAACTTCTGGTACTACTTCGGCGTACTCGCGACCTTCGTGCTGGTGCTGCAGTTGGTCACCGGCATCTGGTTGACGATGAGCTACGTGCCCAGTGGTGATGGCGCATTCGCATCCGTCGAATACATCATGCGCGATGTCGAATTCGGCTGGCTGTTGCGCTACCTGCATACCACGGGCGCGTCGGCATTCTTCGTGGTGGTCTATCTGCACATGTTCCGTGGGCTGATCTACGGCTCGTACCGAGAACCCCGTGAACTCATATGGCTCATCGGCATGGCGATCTTCGTTGCGCTGATGGCGGAGGGCTTCTTCGGCTATCTGCTGCCCTGGGGCAACATGTCCTACTGGGCCGCGCAGGTGATCGTGTCGCTGTTCGGTGCGATTCCATTCATCGGCGCCGACCTGATGGAATGGATTCGAGGCGACTTCCTGATCTCGGAGATCACGCTCAACCGGTTCTTTGCGCTGCACGTGGTGGCGCTGCCACTCGTGCTCGTCATGCTGGTGTTCGTGCACATCGTCGCGCTGCATCATGTCGGATCGAACAATCCGGACGGCGTCGATATCAAGAAGTACAAAGATGAAAACGGCATCCCGCTCGATGGGACTCCGTTTCACCCCAACTACACGATCGGTCACGACCTGCCGGCAATCGTCCTGTTCCTGATCGCCTTCTGCGCGGTGGTGTTCTACCTGCCGGAGATGTTCGGCTATTTCATCGAGATGCCGAATTTCGAAGAGGCGAACCCGCTGAAGACACCCGATCACATCGCGCCGGTCTGGTACTACACGCCGTTCTACGCGATGTTGCGCGCCGCAACCTATCCGCTGCTTGGGATCGACGCCAAGTTCTGGGGATTCGTGGTGATGGCTGGCGCAATCGTCATGCCGGCCGTATTGCCGTGGCTCGATCGCAGTCCGGTGAAGTCAATCCGCTACAAGGGCCTTGCCTCGAAAGTGATGCTGGGCATCTTCATCGTCAGCTTCTTCGTGCTCGGTTATCTCGGCACAATTGCACCGTCGCCGGTTGCAACCGTGCTGGCACAGGTGGGTACCGTGCTCTATTTCGCTTACTTCGTGCTGATGCCGTGGTACACGCGGGTAGAGAAGACCAAACCCGTCCCGGACCGGGTGACGATGCGATGAAGCGCTGTGCATTGTTAGCTTCGTTGCTGTTGTTTCCCGTGGTGAGCTTCGCTGCCTCTTCCGGCGCGTGGCCTATGGAGCCGATGAAACCGGATCTCGACAACAAGCCTTCGCTGCAGCGCGGACTGCAGCTGTACGCCAACTATTGCCTCGGCTGCCACTCGCTCAAGTTCCAGCGCTACGAGCGCACCGCCGACGACCTCGAGATTCCGCACGAGATCATGTCGGAGAACGTCATCTTCACTGGCCAGAAGATCGGTGGACTCATGGAAACGGCGATGTCGACAGAGGCCGCCAAGAAATGGTTCGGTGCGGCGCCGCCCGACCTCACCATGGTTGCCAAGGTGCGTGGCAATGCCTGGATCTACAACTACCTGAAGACCTTTTACGTCGATGAATCGCGCCCCTTTGGCGTCAACAACAAGGTGTTCCCTAACGTTGGCATGCCGCATGTCCTGATGGAGTTACAGGGAATTCCGGTCGAGGCGCCCCGGCAGATGCCGAAGATGCACGAAGACGGCTACGAGCTGCGTGACCCGCTCGTCCCGGGCAAGGCGCTCACCGAAGAGCGTCTGGTACTGGGCGTGGTCGAGGGAACGGGTAAGCTGACGCCCGAAGACTATGATCAGGCCGTGTACGACATCACCAATTTTCTGCACTACGTGGCTGAGCCCGCGCGCATGGAGCGCGAGCGACTCGGCGTCTATGTGCTGCTGTTCCTAGTGATTCTCTACGTGTTCACGGCGCTGCTGGGCCGGGAGTACTCCAAGGAAATTCACTGACAAGCGCCGCTGCCCTGATTAGCGGTACCTTCGCATCGATTTTGAGAGGCGCCCGCCATGAGCGTTGTGACCCGTAGATCTTCCATGACGTTCTTTTCCGACCCGCGTGACCACTACAGTCACCGGGTGCGGATGGTGCTTGCCGAAAAGGGCGTGACAGTCGACATCGTCGAAGTGGACCCGAACAACAAGCCCGAAGATCTGGCGGAAGTGAATCCGTACAACAACGTCCCAACGTTGCTCGATCGAGATCTAGTGCTGTACGAATCGACCGTGATCATGGAATACCTCGATGAGCGGTTCCCGCATCCGCCGCTGCTGCCGGTCTATCCGGTTGCACGTGCCCAAAGTCGCCTGTTGATTCACCGGATCGAAAAGGACTGGAGTAACCGCGTGGACATACTCATGACTGGGAAAGGTCGCGAGACGGTTCTGACGCGAGCGCGCAAAGAACTGCGGGAAAGCCTGTCCGCGGTGGCGCCGATTTTCGGTGAAAAGCCGTTCTTCATGAGCGATGAGTTCACGCTGGTGGATTGCTGCGTGCTCCCTATTCTCTGGCGGCTGAAGGTGCTCGACATCAAACTGCCCGAGAAGTCGACCAAGGCCATGCAGAAGTACATGAACGGGATGTTCGAGCGGCCGACGTTCCGTGAGAGCCTCACCGAAGCGGAACTCGAGATGCGCGATTGAAGTCCAATCGCCCCTATCTTCTGCGGGCGTTGTACGAGTGGATTGTCGATTGCAGTTGCACGCCGTACATCGCGGTCAAAGCGGACGAGGCAGGCGTCGATGTGCCGGCCGGCTATATCGCTGATGGTCGCATCGTGCTGAACATATCCCCTGCGTCGATTCGTGATCTGCTGATCGACGATGCGCGGCTTTCCTTCGACGGTCGATTCGGCGGCAACGCGTATCGAGTTTCCGTGCCAACCGGCGCGGTCATTGCGATCTACGCCAAGGAGACAGGTCAGGGTATGGCCTTCGAGGTGGAGTCACCGACGCCTGCCCAGAATGACTCGAAAGACCTCGCCGACGCAGCCATCGATCCCAACAACCCCCCGCGCAAGGGCCCGAGCCTGCGCGTGATCAAGTAGCGCAATCCATCAGTCGGTGTACTCGAACACTTTGACGATGCGTTTGATGCCTTCGATCGTCTGCGCGACCGCGACCGCAAAGTCGGCCTGCTCGCGAGTCACGCTTCCCATCAGGTAGACAACGCTATCGACGGTGGTGACGTTGATGCGATCCGAGTCGACAGCCTCGTGTGCTGCCATCGCCGTTTTCACCTTGCTCGTGACCCAGGCATCGCTGCTGCGGGACGTGTAGCCGGTGGATCCGCCGGCGGTGAGTTCGTTGTGAACGCGGCGCACCTTCGCCAGACCCTCGACCACTTCCTGCGCCTTGCCTATCAGATCGTCGCTCTCCACCTGGCCTGCGAGTAGCACGATGCCCTTGTGGCTGACGATCACCAGATGCGCCGACTTGAACCGCGGATCGCTGCGCTTGATGTCACGCTTGGCGACGCGCTCGATGCCTTCGTCATCGATGATCACGCCGGGCGACCGTGCACCGGGGTCGCTGCCGGTGAGTGTTGCGCAGCTGGTAGTCAGCGCGATGATGAGCAGGGCGGTGACAGTCGATCGTTTCACTGGAATGCGTCTTTGATCCATCGATAGTGGGCGCGATTGTGTCGCTTCGACACAGAGACTACATCAAACCGGCATGTGCGCGATGCGTGTTCCGGGTGCATCGCGAGGAAGTGGCGTGCTGCGGCGATGATTCGTCGACGTTTCTCGACATCGATGCTGTCTGCGCCGTCGCCAAAGCCTGGATGGGTGCGTAGTCTGACTTCAACAAAGACGCATGCGCCTCGGTCGACCATGATCAGGTCGATCTCGCCCGCGGGCACGGAAAAGTTCCGCTGCAGCAGCCGTAACCCGCGACAGCGTAGACGAAACAACGCACCACGCTCTGCACGCACGCCTTCGGTGCGTTTGTCACGTGGCCGGGACGACGATCGGTAACGGTACCAGGGCGCCATCACTGATCACGGCCCAGACCGGGCTGCGCCGGAACGCGCTACGGCGATCGAGGCTGAGCACACCGGTTGCGCCCAGCATGTCGGGGACCGCTTCGCTCGCAAACACGCCGACTCGATCGATGATGCGATAGGCATCGACACCGAGTGCGTACAAGCCGCCCAGGTCGGATGTGGCTGACGGGATGGCCTGCTCGATCTCCGACTTCAAGGCATCCGGGTACACGCGCCAGGGCATCTGCGTCACGCGCACACCATCGAGGTCGCGTGCGAGCGCGCGTGTGCCTCCTTGGGTGAGTTGCGAGGTGCCGTACAGGGGCACATCGGCGGCGAAGTGGAACGCCAGCGCCGGCTGCAGTGCACTCGTGCTCACCGCGTCGGTGAGGGCGATGATGGCATCGAGGTCATGGCGGCGGCGGGCGACGAACTCGACCTTGGAACCGAGTGCATTCTCGAGTTCGACGCGACGCGCTGCGCTTTCTTCGACGAGAAGCGCCTGACCGACCGTGCTCGTGATCGTTCGCGTGTCGATGATGTAGGCATCGCTCACCAGCTGGGCGTTGGCGTCGGACAGGCGTGCGCGAATCTCGTTCGCGGCGCGCGTAGACCAGTCACTGGCCGTTGCGAACAGGGCAATGCGCTCGACGCCATCGGCGATGATGCGCTCGGCGATTGCGGCGGCCTCGTCTTCGATCGCAAGTCCAATCTGGAAGAAGTTCGGACTCGGCACCTCCTCACCACCCAGATAGTTGAGCGCGAGGGTTGGCAGGACGCGGGTCGCCATGGCGTTGGCGGCACTGACGGACGGCTTGTCGAGTGGCCCGACTATGGCATCGGCACCGTCGGCAATGGCCTGCTCGTAGAGCGCGGCAAAGGCGTCCAAGGCCGAGTCATAGATCAGCACCCGCCGGTCGCTGGTGCCGCGGTAAAAGGCGGCGAGGAACCCGTCGCGCACGGCGCTACCGGCGCCGGCCAGCGGCCCCGACAAAGGTACGAGCAATGCGACCGTAGTCGGTGAAAATCGCTGCTGCGTCAGTTCGACCAGACGCTGCGGCAGCGCCTTCGCGGCAGGATGGTCGCGGTGTTCCCGCTGCCATGCCACGAGTCCCTGACGCAACGACCCGAGGTCGAAGCTCGTGCTGGCGAGGCTTGCAAGCGCCCACCAGCCCGCGGCGACGCTGTCCGTTGCAGCGACTGCGCGGCCACTGACTTCGTACACGGGAACACGCGAGAGATCCGACCAGATGAGATCGTTGAGTGCCTGCACGGCGCCGGCATCCGCCCCGCTGTCGATCGCGAACAGCACCGCCGCCGCATCGCCGGGGCGTCCCTCCAGACGGGCAAGTTGCGCCCGCAGATACAGTTCGTCAGTGCGCTGGCGGGCGTTGAGCGCAGTGGTTGCATCGAGAATGGCCCGCGCAGATGCGACGTCGTTTTCCCGCAACGCCAAGGCCGTTCGCAGCTGATCGAAGTCGACCCGCGTCATCGGATCGAGCCTTTGACGGGCGATCTGGTCGAGGACTTGCCGCGCCGATGCGGGATCGGCGGCATCGAGGTAGGCGGCTGCGGTAGCGAGCAGTGTGCGAACACCGAGATCCCTGGATTGCCGGGGATCGACCGCCGGCTCGGTCGTGGCGCTCTCGACACCCGCCTTCGGCGTGACCTGGCAGGCGGACACAGCGACAATCACGAGCGCACTGAGGGCGGCACGAAGAACAGTCATGGATCGAACGTTGAATCGTGGGAGCACGGGCGCTGTTGCGGACACGCTGACAGGCACTCTCTTTGTGGTGGCCACACCTATTGGAAACCTGGAAGACATCACGGCGCGAGCGGCAAGTGTCCTGCGCGGCGTAGGGATCGTGGCGGCGGAGGATACCAGACGCAGTCGGGTGCTGTTAGCGGCGATCGGCGCGACGCCCCGCCAGCTGTTGTCGCTCGGCAATCACAACGAGTCGGCGAGCAGCGAAGGGGTGCTGTCCATGTTGCTGGCGGGCGCGGACGTCGCCCTGGTGTCTGATGCTGGTACACCGCTGGTGTCCGATCCCGGCTTTGAACTCGTGCGCGCCGCCTTCAATGCGGGCGTGAGCGTTGTGCCGATTCCCGGCGTGAGCGCGGTGACGGCGGCGCTGTCGGTCTGCCCGCTGCCAGTCTCGCGCTTTCAGTTCGAAGGCTTCCTCCCTGCCAAGTCCGGCCAGCGGCAGGGGCGTCTGGCAGCGCTCGCGGACACCGAGGTCGCCCTCGTCTGTTTCGAGTCCGCGCGACGACTTGCAGATACGCTCGCGGACATCCTCACGATCATGGGCGACCGGCAGGTGTTCCTCGCCAAGGAAATCAGCAAGATTCACGAGACGTTCCTGGTCGGGTCGGCGAGCGAGTTAGGCGCACGCGCCGTTGCCGAACGCGACTTTGCCCGCGGCGAATACGTCCTCGTTGTCGCCCCTGATGCCCGGGCTGACGAGTCCCTGTCTACCTCGGCGCGGGCGCTCATCCGCCATCTGTGTGACGAGTTGCCGCCCTCCCAGGCCGCTCGTATTGCCGCGCGCAGTCTCGGCATCGCCAAGGCGCAGGCGTATGAATTTGCGTTATCTGTCAGGTCCGAGGCCGGACAGTGATAAGGTGGCGCCGCGAGTCGGCCAGGCAGTCGCTGCGTGCCAGTCACGTGGAGGAAAGTCCGGGCTCCGCAGGACAGGGCGCCAGGTAATCCCTGGGGGGCGTGAGCCCACGGAAAGTGCAACAGAGAGTAGACCGCCGTTCGGCTTGCCGGACGGTAAGGGTGAAAGGGTGCGGTAAGAGCGCACCGCGTATCCTGGTAACAGGTGCGGCTAGGTAAACCCCGCCCGGAGCAAGGCCAAATAGGGACCCTATGGTGCTGTCCGTACCGGGTCCGGGTAGGCCGCTTGAGGAGCGCGGTGACGCGTCTCCCAGATGAATGACTGCCCTCGACAGAACCCGGCTTATCGGCCGACTCGCTTTTCCCCGATTCGATCTACTGCAAGTGCATTTCGCACGGCTATTTCCATGCGCGCACGCGTTCTGTCTTGACAGGCATTCGCACCCCTCTATAGTGTCGATCGATGGCAATTTGTGGGCCAGAGTGGGGTTTCGGGGTTAGCGGTGCGGGTTCTGCCCAGTGAAGTGGGAGGGAGAGCCGACCGTCGGCAAGTGCGATGCCGAGGCGGTAGGAAGTCGATCCAGTGTTGCGAGGAATCACCAGCGTCAATCTCGATGCCAAGGGCCGCATGGCGCTGCCCGTTCGGTTTCGTGACGCCTGGGAAGGCTGCGGCGGTCGGCTGGTCGTCACCATCGATTCGCAGGAGCGCTGTTTGCTGCTGTATCCCCTGCCGCAGTGGGAAGAGGTGCAGCGCAAGCTCGAGACCCTCGCCAACGTGCGCAAGAACCCGCGCGTCCTGCAGCGCCTCTTGATCGGTCACGCGACGGACATTGAGGTCGATGGCAGCGGTCGGATCCTGTTGCCACCGCCGCTGCGGGAACACGCCGAACTGAACAAGAAGCTGGTTGTGCTCGGCCAGGGCAACAAGCTGGAAATCTGGGCGGATGAGATCTGGCAGACCCGCATGAAGGACTGGATGGGCGAAGCATCGAGCCTCGACCTGGATGGCGACGACTTCACCGGGCTCAAGGTCTAGGGATTTGAGCGGACCGCAAGGACAGGATTCGCAGGCGGTGCATCAGCCCGTCCTGCTGGAGGCAGTCATAGAAGCGCTCTGTAGAGTCGAACATGGCTCCTACATCGATGCCACCTTCGGGCGCGGCGGCCATGCGCGCGCCCTGCTCACGCGCCTGCCAGCGGATACCCGTCTGCTGGTACTCGACAGAGATCCGAGCGCAATCGCAGCGGCAGCCGTGCTTGCGCAGACCGACGCTCGCGTCATCGTCCGCCACGCCCGCTTTTCCGAACTCGCCGATGTTGCAGCCGCAATTGGGCTCACGGACGTGATCGGTATCCTGCTCGACCTCGGCGTGTCCTCGCCGCAGCTCGACGATGCCGCGCGTGGTTTCAGCTTCCGCGTCGATGCCCCGCTCGATATGCGCATGGATCCGCAGTCCTCCGTGTCTGCAGCGCAGTGGATTGCGCAGACGCCGGCTGCGGAGATGGAGCGCGTATTCCGTGAGTATGGTGAAGAGCGATTCGCCCGCGCGATCGCGCGCGCCATCGAACGCCGCCGGGCCGAAGCGCCGATCGAAAGTACCTGGCAGCTGGTCGACGTCATCGAGTCGAACCAACCGCGTAAGGATCCGTTCAAGCACGCGGCAACGCGCGTGTTCCAGGCGATTCGCATCGAAATCAACCAGGAGTTCGAGGAACTCGAGCAAGGTCTTGCCGCTGCGCTCGAACTCCTGGTGCCGGGTGGGCGCCTGGCAGTGATCTCGTTTCACTCGCTGGAAGATCGCATCGTCAAACAGACGTTCAAGCGCTGGTCGACGGGGTCGGTCGCGCCGCGGCGCATGCCGGTACGCGACGTACCGAAACCTCAGGCCCATGTCATCGGCAAGCCGCGCCGTGCGAGTGTCGCCGAAGTTGCCCGTAACCCCCGAGCGCGCAGCGCCATGCTGCGAGTGGTCGAGAAAGTGGGAGCGCATGCGGCATGAAAGGCGCACGACGCATACACCGACCGAACACATCAGGGAATGCCTTTGCACCGCGACAATTTGCGGTTGCGATCGCGATCTACGTGGCGATCGCACTCACTGGGTTGTCCATCGCGACACTCAGTCAGTCGGTGCGTAACCAGCACATTGCGCTCGGTGCGAGCCAGCGGCAGCAGGATGCGCTATTGGCCGAATACAGCCGGCTATTGATCGAGCGCAGCATGCTGTCGTCGTACCAGAACGTCGATCAGGTGGCCGAGGGTCGGCTGGCGATGGCGTTCCCTGAATCGATCGAGCGTGCACCGTGAGTTACTGGCGGCACTACGTGCTCGTAGTCTTGTTTGGCGTCGCCGTGTTCGGGCTGTTCGCGCGCATGATTTATCTCACGGTCACCGAGCGTGAGTTTTTGAAGCAGCAGGGCGACATGCGTTCACTGCGCACGGAAACGCTCGTCGCGCATCGCGGTGTCATTTTCGATCGCAATGGTGAGCCCCTTGCCGTGAGCACACCGGTGATGTCGGTCTGGTTCGATCCCAGCCGCACGCGCCTGTCGAGCATTCAGATGGTGCGACTCGGTAAGGCGCTCGGCATCGATGCTGATCTGCTCGCACGCCGGCAGTCGAAGAGCGGCACGCGTGAGTTTCTCTACATCAAGCGGCGCGCGTCTCCCGAAGAGGCGGATCGCGTTGCGGAACTGAAAATCGCAGGCGTCCGCTTCGAACGTGAGTACCGCCGATACTATCCCGCCGGCGAGACCTCGGCGCATGTCGTGGGTGTGACCAACATCGATGACAATGGTCAGGAAGGTGCGGAACTCGCGTACGACGCCCTGCTCGATGGCGAAGACGGCAAGAAGCGTGTGCTCAAGGATCTGCACGGCAATCCCATCAAGGATGTCGAGTATCTGAGTGCGCCGCGTTTTGGCGCCGATGTGAATCTCAGCATCGATCTGAGGTTGCAGTTCTTCGCGCACCGGGAGCTCAAGGCGGCGATCGAGCACAACGGTGCGAGCAGCGGATCGCTCGTGCTGCTCGACGCCAGAAGCGGAGAGATCCTCGCACTCGCCAACCAGCCCTCGTTCAATCCGAACGATCTGGCGCGGTTGCGCGCCGATGCCATGCGCAATCGAGCTATCACCGACATGTACGAGCCCGGTTCGACCGTGAAACCCCTGACGGTGCTGGCGGCGCTCGACTCGGGGCTGTTCAGCGCGCGTTCGGTCATCGATACATCGCCTGGCTACATGCACGTCGGCCGCAAGATGATTCAGGACCCGCTCAATCGAGGTCCGCTGACGCTCGCCGAGGTGCTGGCGAAGTCGAGCCAGGTCGGAATAGCAAAGATCGCGCTGGCGGTTGACAAGCGCAGCGTATTCGACGCCTTCGAGCTCGCCGGTTTCGGTGTGCCGCCGCACAGCGGATTGCCGGGTGAAGTCGCCGGTCAACTGCCATCCGGGGAACTCGACAAGGAGATCGTCCGCGCCACGCTCGCATACGGCTATGGGCTGTCGGTGACGCCCCTTCAACTGGCAACGAGCTATCTCATTCTTGCGACGGGCGGTGTGCGGCTGCCCGTGTCCGTGCTGCGGCTCGATACGGCACCGGCGGGTGAGCGCGTATTCGATGAGCGCCACGTCCGTGACGTCGTCCGCATGCTCGAAGGAGTCACCGCGGCCGAAGGCACGGCGCCGAAGGCGCGTGTGAAGGGCTATCGGATCGCAGGCAAGACCGGCACGGCACGGAAAATCGGTGCTGACGGCTACGACGATGCGCGCCACGTGGCGTTCTTTGCCGGACTTGCGCCAGTCGACGAACCACGCATCGTGATGGTGGTGGTCGTCAACGAGCCGAAGGGTTCGGTTTCGGGTGGCGGGGAGGTGGCGGCGCCAATCTTCGCGCGGGTCATGGCGCGCGCCTTGCGGGTGCTGAGTATCGAGCCGGAGACGACGACATGAATGCGCGTCGCCTGACCCTGTCCGAATTGCTCGGTGAATCGACGCTGGCGGCCGATCCGATCATCACCGGCATTGCACTCGACTCGCGCAAGGTCGCGCCAGGGGATGTGTTCGTTGCCTGTCGCGGCAGTGTCAGCGATGGTCACGCCTTCATTGGCGATGCGATCGCTCGCGGTGCGGTGGCGATTGTGGTCGACCGCGCCGTTGGCACCCTAGCAGTTCCCTGCGTCACGGTTGCCGACTCCCGGCGGACGGTCGCGGCGATGGCCGCGCGCTTCTACGACAATCCGAGTCGCGCCGTGAAATGCGTCGGCGTGACGGGAACCAATGGCAAGACCTCGGTTGCCCACTACATCGGTGCGCTGCTGAACGGCGCTGGCGTGCCGACCGGCATCGGCGGAACGCTCGGATTCAGATTCGGCAGCATGAACTGCCGCGCGGCGCTGACGACCGAAGATGCGGTGTCGCTGCAGGCGAAGCTCGCCGAGCTGCGCCGGCTCGGTGCTCACCGCGCCGCTCTTGAGGTGAGCTCACATGCGCTCGACCAGCATCGCGCTGATGCGGTGGCGTTCGATATCGCGGTGTTCACCAATCTCACCCGTGATCACCTCGACTACCACAGCACGATGGACTCCTATGGCGCCGCCAAAGCGCGGCTTTTCCAGTGGCCAAGCCTGCAGCATGCGATCGTCAATCTGGACGATGCGTTCGGACAACAACTTGCGACCCGTTGCCGCGCGGGGGTAGACGTCATCGGCTATGGATTCGCGGCCGATGCGGCTGTGCGCATCTCCAACGTCGCGTTTCGTGCCAGTGGAATCGCTGCGCGATTCACCACGCCCTGGGGCACAGCGAACCTCAATTTGCCCTTGTACGGCGAGTTTTCGCTGTCGAACGTTGCCGCCGCGCTGGGCACCGCGTATGCGGCCGGCGCTCCATTCGATGCGATCGTCAGCGCGGCCGAACAGCTGACGCCCGCGCCCGGGCGGCTTCAGTTCGTGCGACGTCCGGGTCGGCCGGTGGCCGTGATCGACTATGCGCATACGCCCGATGCATTGACCAAAGTACTCAGCGCGCTGCGCCGCCACTGCGCGGGTCGTATTCGTTGTGTGTTCGGATGCGGTGGTGATCGCGATCCCGGCAAGCGTCCGTTGATGGCCGCGGCGGTGGAAGCCGGTGCCGACAGCGCGGTGGTCACCAGCGACAATCCGCGCTCGGAAGACCCCGCACGGATTGCGGCGGATATCTGCGCCGGGTTCTCTGGGCGCATTCCTTACACCGTGGAACTCGATCGAGCGCGGGCGATTGCCGCAGCGATGGCGGCAGCTGAAGCTGGTGATGTCGTGCTGGTCGCGGGTAAGGGTCACGAAGACTACCAGGAGGTCGGCGGCCGTCGATTGCCGTTCGATGACTTTGCCGTAGTCCAGCGGACGCTGGAGGCGTGATGCTGCAATGAACAGCACTGCGCATCACACCACGAAGACACTGATATTTGGCTTGGGGGCGACGGGTGTCTCCGCACTTCGATTTCTGCATGGACACGACAACCTGACCGTGGCCGATACGCGTGTCGCACCGCCGAATCTGGGTTCCTCTCGGGCTGCATATCCCGATGTCGAATTCGCCTGCGGCGACCTCGATCCGTCGCTGTTTCGAAGTGCCGACCGGATCATCGTCAGCCCCGGACTGCCGATGGACCATTGTCTGCTCGGTGAAGCACGTCGAGCCGGGGTGTCGCTGCAGAGTGACATCTCACTCTTCTTCGATCATGCGCGCGCGCCAGTCATCGGCATTACGGGTACCAACGGCAAGAGCACCGTGACCGAACTCGCGGGGCGCATTCTCGCGGCCAGCGGCCTGAACGTCGGCGTTGGCGGCAACATCGGCGTACCGGCACTGGATCTGCTCGACGACAGTCGCGAAGCATACGTACTGGAGTTGTCGAGTTTTCAACTCGAGCGCTTGGAGCGCGTAGAGGTGAGCGTAGCGACAGTTCTCAACGTGACGCCTGACCACCTCGACCGCTATCCCGACTTCGACGCGTATGCTGCAAGCAAACAGCGCATCTACGAAGGTTGCCGACGCGCGGTATTCAATCGCGATGACACGATGACCGAGCCGGACGGCACGATCCCGGAACGAATCTCGATCGGTCTCGACGAGCCGCTCGGCGACAACTGGGGCATCGCCATGCGCGGCTCGAAGAGATTCCTGAGCCGCGGGAGTGCGCGCCTGATCGATGCATCGACGCTGCGAATTCGCGGTCGACACAACGAATTCAATGCGCTCGCCGCGCTCGCACTGGTCGAGGGCATCCAACCGATCGGCGATGCCGAAATCGCCGCCCTCTGCGAATTCGAAGGACTGCCGCATCGATGCGTGGTCGTCGCGCAGCTGGGTGGTGTGACCTTCATCGACGACTCCAAGGCGACCAACCTCGGCGCGTGTCTGGCAGCGCTCGAAGGTCTCGGCGATGCGACACGTCGACACATCGTGTTGATTGCGGGCGGTGATGCGAAGGGCATTGATCTTGCGCCGTTGCGCGATCCAATCGTGCGGTTTGTGCATACTGTGGTGACCCTCGGCAAAGACGCGGCTGCCGTCGAAGCGGCGGTAGGCGACGAAGCCACGATCGTGCGCGTTGCCGATATGGCGGCAGCAGTTGCAACGGCTCGCGGTGCAGCGCGCCCCGGCGATCTGGTGCTGCTGTCGCCTGCTTGTTCCAGCCTCGACATGTTCACGAACTTCGAGGCGCGTGGTCGCGAGTTCTCCGCCCACGCGATGGCACTGTCGCCATGACCCGCAATCTCGATAGCGCGCTGCTCATGCTTTGGTTGGTCGCGTTGACCATCGGGTTCGTGATGGTCGCCTCAGCATCTGCGCCTCTGGCGGGCGCGGCGACCGGTGTAGGTCCGTTCGTCGCTCGTCATGGCGTCTACGTGATCGTGGGCATTGCGGCGTGTGCCGCATGCGCGGCCACGCCACTGAGGTTCTGGCAAGCGATGCATCGGCCGATGATGGTCCTTGCCCTGGTCATCGCCGTAGTGGTGTTGATTCCCGGATTGAGTCAGGTTGTCAATGGCGCGCGCCGTTGGATCACGATCGGTCCAGTGTCGATTCAACCTGCCGAGATTGGCAAGTTCGTGGTGGTCGTCTATCTGGCCGGATATCTCTCACGCAACCATGAGGCGGTCAGTCGCGGCTTCGTGGAGCTAGGGCGACCGCTGGTGATGGTGGCAGTGCTCTCACTGCTTTACCTGATGCAGCCGGACTTCGGCTCGGTCGTCGTGATCGCGGCGGTGAGCGCAGGCATGCTGTTCATTGCAGGCGCCCGTATCTGGCACTTCCTGGTCGTGCTTGCCGTGGTCGGCGGCGTCCTTGCCTTGCTCACGGTGACGCAACCGTACCGTCTGGAACGCATGGTCGCGTTTCTGGACCCCTGGTCGGTGGCGTTCGACAGCGGATATCAGCTCACTCAGGCGCTGATTGCGTTTGGTCGCGGCGATTGGCTGGGCCTGGGCCTTGGCGAGGGAATTCAAAAAGCGTTTTACCTGACCGAGGCACACAACGACTTCATCTTCGCTGTGATCGTCGAGGAACTCGGGCTGATCGGCGCTACGGCTGTGCTTGCGCTGCTGGCAACGATCGTCGTTCGAATCTTTCAGACTGCAGGTGAAACACTGGAGCGTGAGCGGTATTTTGCCGGGTTCCTCGCCTATGGCGCTGGTCTGACCATCGGTGTTCAGTGCCTCATCAACGTCGGAGTGAACACGGGCACGCTCCCCACCAAGGGGCTGACGCTGCCGTTTGTCTCCTTCGGTGGTAACAGCCTGGTCGTGTGCTGCGCGCTTCTGGGACTCGTCATTCGCTCGCGACTCGAACCGGGGAGGACACCGTGATGGTGGGCCAAGTCCCGGAGATGCGGCGCGTGCGACACATCCACTTCGTCGGCATCGGCGGTTCCGGCATGTGCGGAATCGCGGAAGTTCTCTTCAATCAGGGCTATCGCGTCTCGGGTTCGGATCTGACGCGTTCGGCGTCCACGCGACGGCTCGAGCGCCTGGGCGTCGATGTGGCCATTGGACATGCAGTCGAGAACATAGCCGGCGCTGATGTAGTGGTCGTGTCGAGCGCGGTCGATGCCGCCAATCCCGAAGTCGTGGCAGCGCACGAAAAGCGGCTGCCGGTCGTTCCCCGCGCCGAAATGCTGGGCGAACTGATGCGCTACCGGCACGGGATCGCTGTAGCGGGTACGCACGGAAAGACCACTACGACCAGCCTGATCACCGCCATTCTCCAAGCGGCCCATCTGGATCCGACGTTCGTGATCGGTGGATTGCTGAACAGTTCTGGCAGCAACGCCAAGCTCGGTGCCGGCCGATTCTTGGTCGCCGAGGCAGACGAGAGCGATGCGTCATTTCTGAATCTCAAGCCAATGGTCTCCGTAGTCACCAACATCGACCGCGATCATCTGGGGACCTATCGCAACGACTTCGCTCGGCTCAAGGCCACTTTCGTCGACTTCGTGCACCGGTTGCCCTTCTACGGTGTCGCGGTGCTGTGCGTCGATGACACCGAAGTCCGCGACATCCTCGTCGATGTGTCGCGGCCGATGCTGACGTATGGGTTTGCGGACGACGCCGACTTCCGTGCAGTGGATGTCCGGCGCACCGGGCGCGCGTGGCAGTTTCTGGCGAAGCGGCCGGGCGGTCGCGCTGATCTGGAAGTCACCATCAATCTGCCCGGCATGCACAACGTGCAAAACGCGTTGGCAGCGATTGCGGTTGCGACCGAAGAAGGGGTCGCAGACGCCGCGATCGTCGAAGGGCTGCGCACCTTTTCCGGTGTTGGGCGCCGGTTCGAGGTGACAGAAGGTGTGGTAATCGATTCCGCAACAGTCACGCTGGTGGATGACTACGGTCACCACCCGACCGAAGTGAACAAAGTCATCGAGACGGCGCGTTCCGTGTGGCCCGACCGACGGCTCGTCATGGTGTATCAACCTCACCGCTACACCCGCACCCATGATCTCTACGATGATTTCGTGCGAGTGCTCGCGCTCGTAGACAAGTTGATCGTCCTAGACGTCTATGCGGCAGGCGAGCAACCGATTGCCGGGGCCGATTCCCGCGCGCTCTGCCAGGGGATTCGCGACCGCGGCGCCTTGAGCCCGGTGCACGCGGCGACGCCCAACGAGGCGCTGGAGTTGTTGCCGCGGCTGATCGAGACCGGTGACGTTCTGCTCGTACAGGGCGCAGGCAACGTCAGCGCGCTGTCCCGTCAACTGCGAGGAGACAACGAATGAGAGTGAGCAGAGACCTCAGTCGTGCTCAGAGTCTGCTTGGCGTTCTCGTACTCGTGCTGGTAGCTGGCGCTTTCATCTACGTGCTACTGGCCATGAACGGTCCGGTGCGGGTGGTTCAGGTCAACGGCGATCTGTCCGCGGATGAACGGATCGAAGTGCGCGACGCGGTGGCGCTCTCCCTGGTCGATGACTACATGGCGCTCGATCTCGACGACGTCATGCAGGAAGTACTTGCACTTTCCTGGCCGCGCGACGTGAAGGTACGACGCACGTGGCCGAGCGGCGTCACCGTCGCGGTAACAAAGGATGTGTTCGTGGCGCGATGGGGTGATGGCGGCGTGCTGAACAGTGCCGGTGAAGTGATCGTGACACCGGATCAGAGCGTCGACGCGCTGCCGTTGATCGAATGCGCCCAAGCGAGCGGCCCGCGCGCGATGCGGGTGTTTCAGATGCTGACCGAAGTGCTCTCGAACCGTTCGCTCGAGGTGGTTGCGGTGCGCGAGAACAAGATCGGCGAGTGGAGCGTCGAGTTCAACGGATCGCTCTCGGTTGTATTCGGTCGCGATGACCTATTGGGAAGGCTGGAACGCTTTGTTCGCGTCTATGACGGAGTTCTAGCGGAGCGCATTGGACAAGTCATCAGCGTCGATGCCCGCTATCCCAATGGCATCGCCGTGAATTGGCGCGATACGCCCCATGCAAGCGGATCAATTCAACTCGCGGCGATTGGCGGCCGCACTGTAGCGGTGGGTCATTGAATGGCGCTTGACGGCGGCAACCGCAGAATCGTCGGTCTCGACATCGGCACCAGCAAGGTCGCCGCGATTGTCGCCGAGATCACGCCGGACGGTGAGATCGAGATCATCGGGATCGGATCACATCCGTCGCGGGGATTGAAGAAGGGAGTGGTCGTCAACATCGAGTCCACGGTGCAGTCGATCCAGCGTGCCGTTGAAGAAGCGGAGCTGATGGCTGGGTGTCAGATCGATACCGTCTATGTCGGAATCGCCGGTAGCCATGTGCGCAGCCTCAACTCGCATGGCATTGTCGCCATCCGCGATCGCGAAGTGTTTCCCCAGGACATCGAGCGCGTCATCGACGCCGCGCAGGCCGTTGCAATTCCCGCCGATCAGAAGGTGCTACACATCGTGCCGCAGGAATATCTGATCGACAGCCAGGAGGGTGTGCGTGAGCCACTCGGTATGTCGGGCGTGCGCCTCGAAGCCAAAGTGCATCTGGTCACCTGCGCAACCAACGCGGCTCAGAACATCGAGAAGTGCATCGAAAGGTGCGGCTTGCGCGTCAAGGAGGTCATTCTCGAGCAGCTTGCTTCGAGCTATGCGGTGCTGACCGACGATGAACGCGAGTTGGGTGTTTGTATGGTCGATATCGGTGGCGGCACCACCGACATTGCGGTGTTCACCGATGGCGCTATCCGCCATACCGCGGTGATTCCGATTGCCGGTGATCAGGTCACCAATGACATTGCGATGGCGCTGCGCACGCCAACGGCAAACGCCGAAGAGATCAAGATCAAGTATGCATGTGCGCTGACGCAGCTGGCGCGCCCGGACGAGACCATCAAAGTTCCTGGCGTGGGCGACAAGCCGGCCAAGGAGCTGTCGCGCCAGGCACTCGCCGAGGTCGTCGAGCCGCGCTACGACGAGCTGTTCACGCTCGTTCAGGCGGAGCTGCGCCGAAGCGGATTCGAAGATTTGATTGCCGCGGGAATCGTGCTGACGGGTGGCTCATCCAAGATGGAGGGCGTCGTCGAGCTCGCGGAGGAGATATTTCACATGCCGGTCAGCTTAGGGGTACCCAAGCACATCACCGGCCTCAAGGACATCGTGCGCAACCCGATCTATGCGACGGGTGTGGGCTTGCTGTTGTATGGCAAGCAGCACGAAGAGGAGTCGCTGCAGCGCGGCAGGGGAAGGTCGTCAGGGCTCGTGAACTGGGCTCGTCGATGGATTAGCGAAAACATCAAATGAGAATCAACCCACTAACCGTTCGTATTTTGACAGACCTCTTGTTGAGGTATAGGAGTTAAGACATGTTCGAACTCGTTGACAGTGCACCGCAGAGCGCAGTGATCAAAGTGATCGGGGTCGGCGGCGGTGGCGGCAACGCCATTCAGCACATGCTCAGGAAAGGGGTCGAGGGCGTGGAGTTCATCGCACTGAACACCGATGCCCAGGCGCTCAAGAGCATTGATGCGAAGACCACGCTGCAGATCGGTGGCGGAATCACTAAGGGACTCGGGGCAGGCGCCAATCCCGAGATCGGTCGCGCGGCGGCGTTGGAAGATCGCGACCGTATCGCTGAGATTCTCGATGGTGCGGACATGGTGTTCATCACCGCGGGAATGGGCGGCGGCACTGGCACAGGTGCAGCGCCCGTGGTCGCGGAAATCGCGCGCGAACTTGAAATTCTGACGGTAGCCGTTGTCACCAAGCCCTTCCGCTTCGAAAAGCGCATGGAGTCTGCTGATCTCGGTATTGTCCAGTTGTCACGATTCGTCGATTCGCTGATCACAATCCCGAACGAGAAACTGCTGGCAGTACTTGGTGAGCGAACGAGCATGCTCGCTGCGTTTGCCGCTGCCAACGACGTGCTGCTCGGCGCGGTACAAGGCATTGCCGACCTGATCATCCGTCCCGGCATGATCAACGTCGACTTCGCTGACGTGCGCACGGTCATGTCGGAAATGGGTATGGCAATGATGGGCACGGGCCGCGCCAGCGGCGATACGCGCGCGCGCGATGCGGCCGAAGCTGCCATCAAGAGTCCGTTGCTGGAAGACATCGACCTGCACGGGGCACGAGGCATTCTCGTCAACGTGACTGCCGGCCCGGATCTGTCGATCGGTGAGTTCGCTGATGTGGGCGAAACGATCGAGGAGTTCGCATCCGAGCAGGCGACGGTCGTGGTTGGCACGGTAATCGACCCCGACATGAAGGACGAGATCAAAGTTACGGTGGTTGCGACGGGCCTCGGTGGCGTCATCGCGCGACCGAGCGTGATCGTGGAAAACACCGCCGCACCTGCTGCGATCGTCAACGGCAACGGCAACGTCGACTACTCGAAACTCGACCGCCCGACGGTGATGCGCCAACACGCATCGCGAGGTCACGAGCGGTCCTTCGACACGGCGAGCGCGCCGGATCTCGACTATCTCGATATTCCTGCATTCCTGCGGCGTCAGGCAGATTGAGGAGAGACGACCTGACCGCATGAAGAGGTGACTTCCCGCGGGTGAATCGACCGGCGTCTGTTAGGATGGCCTTCGTCCTTGCGGCCGACCGGTGGGGAAGGCGGTCAGATCGCGATGATTCGTCAGAAGACTTTGAAGAACGCCATTCGCGCAACCGGTGTCGGTCTGCACACCGGTGAGCGGGTCTACGTGGTCGTGCGGCCAGCGCCGGCAAACGCCGGCATTCAGTTCGTGCGCACGGATCTGGATCCGTCGGTCACCATTGCAGCCCGGGTCGACCGAGTCGTCGATACCACGATGGCGACGACCCTGGGTGAAGGATCGGCGCACGTCTCAACGATCGAGCACCTCATGGCTGCATTTGCGGGTCTCGAGATCGACAACGCGATCGTCGAGGTATCGGCCGCGGAAATGCCGATCATGGACGGTAGCGCTGCCCCATACGTATTCCTGTTGCAGTCGGCGGGCATCCTCGAGCAAGCAGAACCGCGACGATTCCTGCGCATCCTGCGCGAAATCAGCTGCAGTGATGGCGACGCGAGCGCTCGTTTATCGCCCCATGATGGGTTTCATCTCGACATGACCCTCGAGTTCGACCATCCGGTGTTCCGAACCCACATCCACCACGCCGCGGTGGAGTTCTCCACTACGACTTTCATCAAGGACGTGAGTCGCGCGCGCACGTTCGGTTTCCTTGCAGATTACGACCGCCTGAAGGAGATGAATCTCGCGCGGGGCGGCAGTCTCGCCAACGCCGTCGTCGTCGACCATGACGGGATCATGAATCGCGAAGGTCTGCGCATCGACGATGAGTTCGTCAAGCACAAGATCCTGGATGCGGTTGGCGATTTGTACCTGCTCGGCCATCCGTTGCTCGGGGCGTTCAGCGGCCACAAGTCCGGCCACACCATCAACAATGCGCTGCTGAAGCAGCTACTGGCAGACCCCGGCGCTTATGAGTCAGTCACGTCCACGTCGCACGCCACCGTCGCCCCCAGACCGGCAGCAATCTGAGCCCAATCAAGGGGTTAGGTGGGCTCTTGCGTGTCGTCGCCCGAGCCCCGGCCATGTCGAGCAAGTCTCAGAATTGCATCTTTCAAGTCGCCATACTCCAAGGTGTCGGCCAGCGCAGACAGGACCTCAGCGTCCGGTGGCGCGCGCTCGACAGCGTGGGCGAGGTGCGCCGACGCCAGATCGGCCACGGGCGCGACCCGGATACGAATCTCGCGCACTGCGGCGAAATCGGCCAATTGATTGAGCCGAGGCAGGAGATCAGGGATCAGAAAGCGAAATCGAGTGGCCCAAGCGGCGTTGCGAATATGGACAGCCATCAGATGATCGCGTACGTTCGCCACCTGGCAGGAGGAACCCAGCTCCCCGGGGAGGAAGGCGCGCAACTGAGCTGTCCACGCGTCGCGGGCAGACGCCTGGTTCAGCAGCCGTGCAATCGCAGACCTAGGCCGATCGTGCCGCGAAAGAAGCGTGTCGATCTTTCGGTTAGGCATGTTCGGACCGGATAATTTCCGATGCAGATCATACTCTTAAGGGAATCGAGAGGTCGAGCGCACAGCCACAGGATGTCGCGCGTCTCGCTCGCGTTCGTCGCGTTCGTGGCAATTGCGGGACTGATCGGGAACGGCGTCGTCGCGGCACGGTGGCTCACCGGTGATTCCCTCGCGCCGAGCGTCATCGGTACCTGGCAGGCGCGGCTGAAGGCGCAGCGCGAGGAAGTGGACACGTTGAAGGTCCAGTCGCGGCTCGAACTGGATGCCGTCGGCCGTCGGCTTGCGATCATGCAGGCTCGACTGCTGCGCATGGAAGCCCTCGGTGAGCGCATCACCGAGGTCGCGGAACTGGACGCTGGCGAGTTCCGCTTTGGCGAGACCCCTGCCATCGGTGGTCCTGAGTCGGCGGCGGTAGAGATGAGCCCATCGACGCCCGAGTTCTTTCTCGCGATGAATCAGCTCGATGATCACCTGCGGTTGCGAGAAGGGGAGCTCGAGTTGCTTGAATCGATGCTCGCGTCGCGCAAGTTTCATGAGGATGTTTCACCAGCTGGACGGCCAGTGGAAAAGGGTTGGATGTCGTCAGCCTTCGGTCGTCGGGTGGATCCCATCAGTGGCCGCATGGCATGGCATGCAGGAGTCGACTTCGCAGGCAAGACCGGCTCCGATGTGGTCGCAGTTGCATCCGGTGTGGTGGTATTTTCCGGCACCCGCAAAGGTTACGGCCGCATGATCGAGATCAGTCATGGCGGTGGTTATGTGACGCGGTATGGGCACCACCAGGATCTGCTGGTGTCTGTGGGCGATCTCGTCAAACGTGGTCAGGCCATCGGCAAGATGGGCAGCACCGGCCGTTCGACTGGGCCCCACGTCCACTTCGAAGTACTCAAGGATGGACGCTCCGTAGACCCCAGCCGCTACGTGGCGCGTCAGCACCAGAGCTGACCCTTCCGCTGGGCCGGACAGGCCCGGCTTCCCTGCCTCAAACACGGTAACATGCCGCCCTTTCCAGACATGGATCGATGATGGTTGCGCAACTGATCAAGAAGATCTTTGGCACCAAGAACGCGCGCGAACTCAAACGGATGGGACGCATCGTCCGTGACATCAATGCCCTCGAGGACGAGATGGCGGCGCTGTCAGATGCGTTGCTGACCGGCAAGACCGCGCAGTTTCGTGAACAGCTCGAAGCGGGCGCGTCCGTGGACTCGTTGCTGCCACCCGCGTTCGCGGCCGTGCGCGAAGCATCGCGCCGCACTTTGGGCATGCGCCATTTCGACGCCCAGATGATTGGCGGTATCACGCTGCATGAGGGCCGCATAGCGGAGATGAGAACTGGCGAAGGCAAAACCCTCGCGGCGACATTGCCTGCCTATCTCAACGCGCTCACCGGTAAAGGTGTTCACGTGGTGACGGTGAACGACTATCTGGCCCGACGTGATGCGGACTGGATGCGCCCCGTGTTCGCGGCGCTTGGGATGACAGTGGGCGTGATTCAGTCGCGACAGGACGGCGCCGCCAAGCACGAAGCCTATCAGGCGGACATCACCTACGGCACGAACAACGAGTTCGGGTTCGACTATCTGCGCGACAACATGGCGTTCACGCAGCGCGATCGATTTCAGCGGGGCCGGCACTACGCCATCGTCGACGAAGTCGATTCGATTCTGATCGACGAAGCGCGAACCCCTTTGATCATCTCCGGCCCCGCAGAAGGCAGTACGGACCTCTATCTCAAGATCAACGCGCTCGCGCCGAAGTTGAAGCGCCAGGTCGGAACGGAAGACGACCCTGATGGCATCACCGAGCCTGGTGACTTCGTGGTGGACGAAAAGAACCGCCAGATCGAACTCACCGAGTCCGGTCACGAACTGGTGGAGCGCGAGCTGGTTCGGTTCGGCCTCCTCCAGGAAGGCGACAGTCTGTATGCGGCCACCAACCTGGGCCTGCTGCATCACGTCCACGCGGCGCTGCACGCGCACAATTTGTTCCGACGCGATGTCGACTACATGGTGGACAACGACGACATCATCATCGTCGATGAGCACACCGGCCGGGCGATGCACGGTAGGCGTTGGTCGGATGGTCTGCATCAAGCGATGGAAGCGAAGGAAGGTGTCTCGATCCAGAACGAAACCCAGACCCTCGCATCGACCACGTTCCAGAACTACTTCCGTCTATACGAGAAGCTGTCGGGCATGACCGGAACCGCCGACACGGAGGCTTTCGAGTTCCGTCAGATCTACGGGCTCGATGTCGTCGTCATCCCGACGCACAAGCCAATGATCCGCAAGGATGCGAACGATCTCGTGTACCTGACGATCGCGGAGAAATACGATGCGATCGTCGAAGACATCGAAGGATGCATCGAGCGGGGTCAGCCCGTGCTGGTCGGTACCGCTTCGATCGAATCATCTGAACGTCTGTCGGCGGAATTGAAAAAGCGCGATATCTCCCACAACGTACTCAACGCCAAGCAGCACGAGCGCGAAGCCGAAATCGTGGCGCAGGCAGGTCGGCCTGGGTCGATCACGATAGCGACCAACATGGCAGGCCGCGGTACCGACATCGTGCTCGGCGGCAATTGGCAGGCGGAAGTTGCCGCGCTCGAAACCCCATCGCCAGCCGACATCGACCGTATCAAGTCAGAGTGGCAGCAACGACACGATGCGGTCATCGCCTCGGGTGGTCTGCACATCATCGGTACGGAACGCCACGAGTCTCGACGCATCGACAATCAGTTGCGGGGTCGCGCGGGACGACAGGGCGACCCGGGCTCGTCCCGTTTTTTCCTATCGATGGAAGACGATCTGATGCGGATCTTCGCGTCCGATCGCATGCGCAGCATCATGCAGTCGCTCGGGATGGAAAAGGGCGAGGCCATCGAACACCGGATGGTGACCAACGCCATCGAAAAGGCGCAGCGCAAGGTCGAAGGTCGGAACTTCGACATTCGCAAGAATCTGCTGGAATACGATGACGTTGCAAACGATCAACGACAGGTGATCTACCAGCAGCGCAACGACCTCATGGAAGAGGACGACATTTCCGAAACGATCACCGCGATGCGCGACGAGGTCATGTCGGATCTCGTTGATCAGTACATTCCCCCACAGAGTCTGGAAGAGCAGTGGGACCTGGAGGGTCTCGAGCAGGCGCTGATTACCGAGTTCAATTCGCGTCAGGCCGTGAAGAACTGGGTCGAGAAGCAGAACAAGATCGAGGACGGTGCGCTCAAGGGGCGTATTGTCGAACAAATCAACAGTGATTACGCCGCGAAGGAAGGCACCTGGCGCGATCAGGGCGTCGACATGCGCGTCGTCGAAAAGCAGATCATGCTGCAGATCCTCGATCAGAAGTGGAAAGAACATCTGGCGACGATGGATCATCTGCGGCAAGGCATCCACCTTCGCGCGTATGCGCAGAAGCAGCCCAAGCAGGAGTACAAGCGCGAAGCGTTCGAACTGTTTCAGGAACTCCTCTATTCGATTAAACGCGACGTCGTTCGATTGCTGTCGCGAGTACAGATCGAAGCCAAAGAGAGCATCGAGGAGGTCGAACGCAGGCGCCGTGCCGAGGCGGCCATGCGTATGCGGTTCACGCATCAGGACGCTGGCGGAATCGGCGAAGCGACTGGCGCTGCTACGCCTGCGCCACCGCCGGCTGAGTCCGCCCGGCCCGACACGTTCGTCCGGCAGGAACGCAAAGTCGGTCGCAACGAAGCCTGCCCTTGCGGTTCGGGGAAGAAATTCAAGCATTGTCACGGCAAGGCACCTTAAGTGGCAGTCAACCTTCCGCCAGTGGGTGAGCTATTGCCCGTGCCAGGCGTAAGAATCGGCACCGCGTGTGGGGGTATTCGGCAGACAGTACGTGATGACATCGTCGTCATGTCGCTGGTCGAAGGCGCGCGCGTGGCGGGTGTGTTCACGCGTAGCGCGTTTCGTGCAGCTCCTGTTCTGTTGTGTCAGCGGCATCTTGCAGAGGGCCCGCCACGAGCGCTCCTCGTCAACAGTGGAAATGCCAATGCGGCAACCGGTGATCTCGGCATCGCTGACGCAGTGCGCTGCTGCAACTGGGTCGCGAAGGGTCTCGGCGTCGATCCGCGCGCGGTGCTGCCGTTTTCGACCGGCGTCATTGGCCCGCGCCTGCCGCTGGAGAAGCTCGAATCCGGAATTGCAGATGCGCTCGGTTGCCTCGGCGATGACTGGCGTCCCGCGGCACTTGCAATCATGACCACGGACACGGCGCCGAAGGCGCTGTCGAAATCCGTGCAGGTCGATGGGTGCACGGTGACCGTGACGGGCTGCGCCAAGGGTGCCGGGATGATCAAGCCCGACATGGCAACGATGCTCGCCTATATTGCAACCGATGCGGGTATTGAGCAGCGGCTGCTGGAACGCATGATCCGCGAGGTGAGCGAGACGACGTTCAATCGCATCACCATCGATGGTGACACGTCGACCAACGACAGCTTTGTGTTGATCGCGACCGGAGTCAGCGGTGTCCACCTCGAATCCGCCAAGGATCGCGGATACCGCGAAGTAAAGAACGCCATTGCTGAAGTCGCCTCGCAGCTGGCGCAACGCATCGTGCGCGATGGTGAAGGAGCCACCAAGTTCGTGACGGTGAATGTGACGGGCGGTAAAGCCCGGGCCGAGTGTCTGGCGGTGGCGTATACCATCGCTGAATCACCGCTGATCAAGACGGCGCTGTTCGCGAGCGACCCCAACTGGGGTCGGTTCTGCATGGCAATTGGGCGTGCAGGTGTGAAGGACCTCGATCCCAGTCGAGTGAGCTTGCACCTCGATGAGGTCTGTGTGGCGGAGCGCGGCATGATCGCGTCGACCTACACCGAGGAAGCAGGCGCGCGTGTCATGGCGAAGGATGAGATCACCGTGCGCGTGGATCTCGGCCGCGGCAAGGCTGCAGAGACCGTGTGGACCTGCGACTTTTCATACGACTACGTGAAGATCAATGCCGAGTATCGGACTTGAATGAAATGGGGGATGGGAAATAGGGGACAGATAACCTATTTCCCATCCCCCATTTCCTCATCCGACTCATCTTGCGCCGGTCCTCCTGGGATTTTGTGGGCTTCGCTCGCCCAGGCACCCAAATCGATCAGACGACACCGCTCGCAGCAGAATGGGCGAAACGGATTTGCCTCGGAGTAGCGCGTAGCCTTTCGGCACGTCGGGCAGGCGAAAATGCGTTCAGGGTTCGACATGCAGCGCTTGTCTGGCAAGTTCGAGATACCGAGCGTGCAGGCGCGCGACGGCCGTATCCAACGCCGCGAAATCGGAGTCGTTGACGATGATGTCGTCGGCTTGGGCGAGGCGCTCCGCGCGCGAGGCTTGGGTCGCGATGATGGCTTTGACCTGCGTGGCGGTGTTGTCATCACGCGCCATAGTGCGTTGCAGCTGCGCCGCTTCGGGCGCATCGACGACGAGGGTCCGGGTCGCGAGCGCGCCCCTGGTGCGTCCGATCAACAGCGGCGACACGAGAATGGCGTAAGGTGAGTTCGCGGTCGAGAGTTCGTGACGCATGTACTCGCCGATGCGGGGGTGCAGCAACCGCTCGAGCCACAGCCGCTCTTCCCGATCGGTGAAAACGATGCTGCGCAGTGCAGTCCGGTCGAGCGCGCCGTTGGCATCGATGATGGCGAGACCGAACCGGCCCTTGATCTCCTCGAGTGCTTCGCTGCCGGGCCTGACCACCTCGCGCGCGGCGACATCCGCATCGACGACTTTGATTCCGAGCGCGGCGAATCGATTGGAAACAGCGGTCTTACCTGCACCAATACCGCCGCTGATGCTCACGACGAACACCGAGTGCCTCGAGCTCAGAAAAGACTGCTTACCGTATCACGCCAGATCAACATCACCCACCCGGCGACTGCGAGAAACGGCCCGAAAGGGATCGGCTCGCGGGATCGCCGTGAAATGAGCCATGCCCCGCCGAGCACGACGCCAGCAACCGATGAGACCAGCACGAGCATGGGCAACACCTGCCAGCCGAACCAGGCGCCGAAGGCGGCCAGCAGCTTGAAATCGCCATACCCCATACCTTCCTTACCGGTGATGAGCTTGAACGCCCAGTACACCATCCACAGCACGAGGTAGCCGGCGATCGCGCCGATCACGGCGGAAGACAGGTCGGTGAACATGTGGCCGAGATTCAGCGCAAGGCCCAGCCACAACAGCGGCAAGGTCAGATTGTCCGGCAACAGCTTCGTGTCGAGATCGATGAAGGCGAGCGCAATCATTGCCCAGGTGAAGATGAGCGCGGCGAGGCCGGTCCATGTGTAGCCGAATGTCGCGACGACGACGAGCGAGAGAACGGCCGTGAGCACTTCCACCAACGGGTACCGTGCGGAGATTGGCGCAGAGCAGCTGCCGCACTTGCCTCGGAGCAGGAGCCAGCTGATCACCGGCACGTTCTGCCATGCGCTGATCTGGGTGCCGCAGTTGCCGCATCGTGAGCGCGGGGTAATGAGGTTGAATGGCGGCGAGACGGGCGGTGCTTCGAGTTCGAGTGCTTCGCGTGCCTGGTCCTGCCAGCTCCGCGTCAGCATCACCGGCACGCGGTAGATGACGACGTTCAGAAAGCTGCCGACGGAGAGGCTCAACCAAACGAATGCAACGGCGATGACCCAGCCGTAGGACAGTACAAGCGAAAGCGACACGAAGAATGCGCTGCTGTATCGATCAGCCGCCGACCACGGCGCCCAACTGGAAGATGGGCAGGTACATCGCGATGATCAGACCGCCGATCAGCACGCCCAGTACGGACATGATGATGGGTTCCATCAGCGCGGTGAGGTTGTCGACCGCGTTGTCGACCTGCTCCTCGTAGTAGGTGGCCGACTTGTCGAGCATGTCGTCCAGCGCGCCGGATTCCTCGCCGATCGCAACCATCGCAGTGACCATGTTGGGGAACACGCCCGTGTTGCGCATCGAGAAGTTCAGCTGCTGACCGGTCGATACGTCGTCGCGGATCTTGTAGACGGCGTTGGTGAACACGGAGTTGCCAGTTGCCCCTGCGACGGAGTTGAGCGCGTCCACCAGCGGGACGCCGGCTGCAAACGTCGTCGACAATGTTCGCGCATAGCGAGCCACCGCAGATTTCAAAGCGATGTTCCCAACCACTGGGAGTTTCAGTGTCAGTTGGTCGATGCGATCGCGTAGCGTCTTGGAACGCTTGCGCGCCGCAATGAAGCCCGCGACTGCCGCGATGATTCCGCCAAGCATGATGTGCCAGTAGGCCTGGGCTGATTCCGACAGGCCGACGACGAACTGCGTGAATGCCGGCAGTTCTGCACCGAAGCCGGCGAACACCGACTCGAATTGCGGCACCACCTTGATGAGCAGAATGCCGGACACTATGAAGGCGACCACGAGTACTGCGATCGGGTAGGTCATTGCCTTGCGCACTTTCGCCTTCAAGGACTCGGTCTTTTCCTTGTACGTTGCGATTCGGTCGAGCATCGTTTCCAGGGAGCCGGACTGTTCACCTGCATCCACCAGGTTGCAGAACAGTTCATCGAAGTGGAGTGGGTGCTTGCGGATTGCGCCCGAAAACGTCGTTCCGCCTGAGACGTCGTTGCGAATGGCGAGGATCAAATCCTTCATCTTGGGCTTGTCGACGCCATCGGCGACGATCTCGAAAGACTGCACCAGCGGGACGCCGGCGCGCATCATCGTGGCCATCTGCCGGGTGAAGAGCGCGATGTCGGCAGGGGCGATGGAACCGCCCATGGAAAAGCTGCTCTTGGCGGACTTTTTCTTCAGCCGGGTCGCGTTGATGCCCTGCTTACGCAGTTCCGCTTTGGCGATGTTCGGGTTCGAGCTGGTGATCTCGCCCTTGGTCTTGCGGCCCTGCTTATCAGTGCCTTCCCAGACGAAAATTGCGCTTTCAGCCATCTTTCAATCCGTGCTCATGGTCAGTGACCGGTGGTCATTCGATTGGCCTCGGCAAGGCTCGTGATGCCCCTCATGACTTTGAGCAGACCATCCCGACGCAGATCCGGATAGCCGAGCGCCCGCGCTTGATCGGCGATTTCGATACTGCTGCCGTCTTCCATGATAATACGAGACATTTCCGGCGTTATTTTAACTACTTCATAGATTCCGACTCGGCCCTTATAGCCGTCTTTGCACTTATCGCACCCTTTCGGATTTGCTTCGAAGATCGTGATGTCGCCCTTCAAGTCCTCTTCGGTGAATCCTTCTGCGACCAGCGTCTCCGTCGGCACGTCGAGCGGTCGCTTGCATACGGTGCACAACCGCCTCGCCAGGCGCTGAGCAATGATGAGCGATACCGAAGTCGCGAGGTTGAACGCGGGCACGCCCATGTTGCGCATACGCGTCAGCGTCTCTGCCGCCGAGTTCGTGTGCAGGGTCGACAGCACCATGTGACCGGTCTGCGCGGCCTTGACCGCAATCTCCGCGGTATCGAGGTCGCGGATCTCACCCACCATCACGACGTCCGGGTCCTGACGCAGGAACGCGCGCAACGCGGAGGCGAACGATAAGCCCACCTTGTGATTGACGTTGACCTGGTTGATGCCCTCGAGGTTGATCTCCACCGGGTCTTCCGCAGTGGCGATGTTGCGTTCGTGAGAGTTCAGAATGTTGAGGCCGGTGTACAGCGTCACGGTCTTACCACTACCGGTGGGGCCCGTCACCAGAATCATGCCCTGGGGTCGGAACAGGGCTTCCATGAAGCGGGCCTTTTCGGCCTCGCCGAAACCCAGCTGATCCACGCCCATCTTCGCGCTGGAGGCGTCGAGAATTCGCAGCACGACTTTCTCACCCCACAGCGTCGGCAGCGTGTTGACGCGAAAGTCGATGGACCGCGTCTTCGAGAGCTTCATCTTGATGCGACCGTCCTGGGGCAGGCGCCGCTCCGAGATATCGAGTTCCGACATCACTTTCAGACGCGCAGCCAGGCGCGTGCCGAGGTTGGCGGGTGGCTTGGCAACCTCGTGCAGAATGCCGTCGGTGCGGAAGCGCACGCGGTAAGAGCGCTCGTACGGCTCGAAGTGAATGTCCGAAGCACCGGTCTTGACCGCATCGAGCAGCATCTTGTTGACGAACCGCACGATCGGCGTGTCGTCGGCTGCAGAGCCGAGATTCGCCGGTTCGTCAGCCGAGTCCTCATCGAATGCTTCGAGGTCGAGGTCTTCGAGCTCGGCATCGTCCAGATTACCCAGCGGGCTTTCGTCCTGGCGTGCCAGAAACTGTTCGATCAGCGCCGACAGCTTGTCCTCTTCGACCAGAATCGGTTCGGTGTTCACGCCAGCGTGGAACTTGATCTCATCCAGCGCCTGCAAGTTGGTCGGATCGGACACGGCGACGAACAGCCGCACGCCGCGACGGATCAACGGCAGCGCATTGTGCTGACGTATGAGGCGTTCTTTGACCAGATCCTTGGGTACGGACTCGAGATCGAAGGCGCCGAGGTCCATGATCGGGACGCCAAACTCTTCCGAGGCAGAGGTGGCGATCGATCGCGAATTGGCGAGTTCGTTGCGCACCAGATAACTGACGAAGGCGACGCCGGCTTTGCGTGCATCTTCTGCTGCGGACTGCGCGGTGTCGGCATCGAGGATGCCGTCTTCGACGAGTCGGCGCGCAAGTCCCGAAAGCGGTACGGTCTGGGTTGCCATCCTAGAAATGCAATCCTTGTCTAATGGCGTCTTCCTGCCCGGGAACATTAGCCCCGCGGGCGGTGCGAAGTCTAATCGGCCGTCACGCGCCAACCGATACCGCGGTCACAAACGTTGCGCTCGCCGCCCACCGCCGGGCGCCATGCCGTGACGCAACCCGGCGGTTGGTTGCCGGCGGGTGACGGCGAAGGTCAGCAACTGACCCCGCCGGCCGCGACGGCGGTCTTGGCTTCGACCCCCGTTTGGCGCTGAAATGGTTCATAACGTGTTGAAAAATATGGATTAAATGACTGAGCGAACGCGCGCAGTGGGCGCTGGCACACAGTTTGCAGCGTACTCTGCGGCTGACGATGAATCAGGACACACATACCGTGTATCCGTTCTTCCGCCTAATCATGATTAGACGCTTTGGAGTAAACATGAAAAACGCAATGCAAAAGGGCTTTACCCTGATCGAATTGATGATCGTGGTTGCCATCATCGGCATTCTGGCCGCGGTGGCACTGCCGGCTTACCAGGACTACATCCGTAACGCCAACATGGCAAAAGTGACGACCCACTTCGACGAAGCCACGCGGTTCGTTGAAAACGATCTGCGCCGCGTTCAAGCGGGCATCGCGATGGGCACCTTGGTGACCGCCGGCGGCGTTGCAGACGCCGAGGTGAACGCCGCAGCCCTGTTGGTCAAGCTCAACGGCGGTGCGGCCGCTGCGGC